>NZ_CP156660.1:3346888-3651150 GCF_039851975.1 Desulfoscipio sp. XC116 | reverse complement strand
TAAAGGGGGGGCATTTGAAAAATATGCCTGGATATTTGGGGAAAATATCACATTCGCTAATAATCATTCTGATGACATTATTTTCAAGTATGATATAATCCAAACAAAAAGGATGTGATTAGCTATGATCTGGACAGAAGTTCGTAGGCTTTACCCTAACCAATTCGTCCTAATGAAAATCTTACAATCACATACTGAAGATAATTATGAAGTCATAGATGATGTGGCTGTAATCCGTAGTATCTTAGACCCCAAGGAAGCTACACGAGAACTAGTAAAAAGCAAGGGCGATACTTTAGTTTACCATACTTCCAAAGAGGAAATTAGGATAAAAATTCGATTTACTCCAGGGTTTCGAGGGATAATCTGATGGCAAAAATAAATTTGGCAGATGGATTACTATATACATCGGTAAAGATATATTATCAAGGCAGGGCAAAAATCATTGATAAAATGGTAATTGATACGGGTGCCAGCTATTCAATTGTTTCTACAGATGCAGCAGAGGAAATTGGGATAAGTATTGAAGATAGCGATGAGATTATCATTAGCGTTGGAATCGGTGGTAAACAATTTTCAGTGATTAAACAGGTTGACGGTGTGGAGTTTAACGGGTTCAAGATTAAAGATTGCAAGGTTGATATTGGCGAGATTGATTTCGGCGGAACCATTAATGGGTTGTTAGGTTTGGACTTGCTGATGGAAGCTGGGGTAATTCTAGATTTGAAAAATCTAAGGATGTTTGAAGCAGTTTAATGGTATCAACATTGGTGGGGATTTTTTAATCCGACTTCTTGAAGAGTTCAATTAACTCCAAAATCATACTTTGCATGGTGCCTTCCTGATCTGTATGAATATATTGACTTAAGGCTATCAGTTTTCGCCATAGGAATTGAGACGTCCCTTTTTCCCATTTATTCACTGCTGTTGACCGATGAGGGTTTAATGAAACTAAATCATGTCTGCTTTTGAAGGAATTAAATATTATAAAGAGAATTTTAAATTATTATAAATTTTAAAAGCTCATGTTTGGAGGGCTTATTTTTTATGAAGTCTTTGAAACAACAGATTACAATACTTGTGGTGTCAACAATATTAATTATGGCAGCATGCTTTATGGCCGCCACAGTGGTTCAAATTAAAGAAACTGCGGTATTGGCCGCAACTACCAAGGCAAAGAGCGACCTAGCCACGGGACAGGCTATTTTAAACGTCAAATATCCCGGTTCATGGAGAATTGAAGATGGTGTGCTTTATAAGGGCGATATGAAAATGAATAATAATGTCGGGCCCGTTGATTATATTAGTACGCTGACTGGTGATACCTGTACTATATTTCTGGGAAACACCAGGGTAACAACAACAATTAGAAAAGAAAACGGCGAGAGAGCAATAGGAACCCATCCATCAGATAAGGTAGCACAGAAAGTTCTTACCAACGGTGAAGAGTACTTTGGCGAAGCGGAAGTACTGGGTGAGAAATATCAAACAGCCTATACACCTATTTGGGATGATAAGGAAAATATCGTCGGCATGTTTTATGTGGGTACCTCTAAAAAGTTTTTCAATGAAATGCTGTATGGTTCCCTAAAGAGCATGTCTATTATCGTCGTTATTTTAACGGTCCTGGTTTTCACGGGAACACGCTATTTTACGCAGCTGATTATAATTAATCCGTTAAAGTTGCTTACGGCCGAGACCAAAAAAGTTGCTTCGGGCGATCTTTCCCCCCACACCCGGATTAATAGTATGAATGAGATTGGCGAGCTTGCTCAGTCTATTAACCAGATGGTGGAATGGATGCAGGCTTTAACTTATCAAATCAGCAAGGCTACCGGAGCCTCTGTTCCCCAGGAAAGTAACGGCTCTTCGGAAAAAAACCGCGAACATATTGCTGCTAAAGAAAATGCATACGCCGGCAGCAACCCGCTTGTTGGAGAAAAGGAGCCCTGGGGCGTTCTTCCCAAAGGCCTTAATGAAGCAACCTTGCAACAAATAGTTAACTTTTTAAAAAATGCCGGAGACCGCAAATTATCTGTTTCCGAAATAGCGGAAGATATTAACTTAACTAAAGTAACCATTCGTCGCTATCTGGACTTCATAGAAAAATGCGGCATGGTTAAGGTGGAACTGCAATATGGTCCGATCGGCAGGCCATTAAAGTTATATAAATTAATAGAGTGATAAAAACTTTTTTTATTTACTTTATTTGAAGTAAATTTTATTCTAATATTTTAGAATTATGTAATTGTTCGCTCCCTTTTAAGTTACATATATCCTGGGATAATTCGTGATTTTTATGTATATAACTCCACGGGTTGTAACCTTTATAAGTAACTTTTTAATTTTTTAAATTTACAAATTATTGCCTCAGTGATTGCGGAAAGATACAATCATGTAAAAACCAATCAAGGAGGTAGTACATATGTCAGTGGCAAAACCAGCTCAGATATTGGAGGAAGCTGGAAACATCGGCATATTGCGCGCTCAAACACCAATCGCGCAAACGCTTTCATTAAGTTTTCTTGCCGGGGCTTATATTGCATTCGGAGCAATGCTGATGATAACTGTGGTAGCAGGACTTCCGCCGGATATCTTCGGCACTCTGGCTAAGTTTATTGGAGGCGCGCTTTTCCCGATAGGGCTTATAATGGTTATTATAGGCGGGGCTGATCTTTTTACCGGAGACATTCTTTACGGTACGGTTGGAGCTGTCCAGAGGAAAATAAGCGTACCCAGTGTTGCTAAAAACTGGCTTTACTCTTATGTTGGCAACCTCTTCGGTGCTTTATTTATCGCTTACTTCATGTCGGTTGCTACCGGCTTATTTACGGTGGACCCCTGGCTGAATTGGATACAAAAAACTGCTTTGGCAAAAACAAATTTAAGTTTTTATGAAGCATTTTGGCGCGGAGTGGGCTGCAATTGGCTGGTATGCCTGGCCTGTTGGTTGGCTATAGCTTCGGATAACGTAATTGGGAAGATAGCCGGCATCTGGTTTCTGATCATGGCTTTTGTAACCATGGGCTTTGAACATAGCATAGCTAATATGTTTTTCATCCCGTTAGGGATATTCACCGGAGCACCCGTAAGCTGGACGCAATTTTGGCTGAATAACGAACTGCCCGTTACCCTGGGCAATATCGTGGGAGGCTCTCTGTTTTGTGGCGTTGCATATTTGATCTCTTACGGTAAGAATACGGCCTCCCGGATAAAAGTCAACAATCTATCCAAAGATTATGTCCTCGAAAAACACGTTAAGTCCCCACAGCGCTCCACCGCAGCCAATGAGTTCATTGGATAAGGCTCCGGTCAATTATTTTTTGCTCTTATTACTATAATGTGGTCTCTTAAAGAGCCTGTTCGAGAAGTACGCACGAGATTCTCTTCTTGATAGGCGCCGGGTGTTGAAAGGTTGAAAATTTTAGATCTTTCAACTTTTTAACACCCGGCGCCAGAGCCTGCCTCTTCGAATACATCAAAATCCCTTTTCATCTTGTGTTAGAATAAGGGATTTTTTGTGATCTCTCGAAAGTTCAATTCCTGATTCGTGTGGATATACGACTTAACGCCAATATATTTTCCTGGAAAAACACCCTAGGCTGAGGGTTGCCTCTGAATCGTTTTGTTTAGCTAACGATAATAGATTTAGGAACTCAGTTTCTGACATAGGGATTGGAGCGTCCTTTAAAAGTTGGAACAAAATTATGTTTTGCTCGTCAGTAAAAAAAAGGGGTAAGGAGGAATGGACAATGCGAAACTTTTTAAAAATGGGGCAAGTTTTATTATCCGCTTTAGTGATCATCGGCGTAAGCTTGTCCTGCGCTGCTATTGGTGAAGCTGGCGATTCGGATGCCGCCATAGCCGGGACCGGTATTGAGGCCGAAAAAAATACAAACAACCGGGCGGAAGATTACGACAGGTCCCGTCCCCTGGTAACCGACCCTTTGCTGGACTATACATCTATCAGTGGAAGTAAAAATGACTGCGCTATGTCTTTAGCCGTGAATAGCGCGGGCAATGTTTACGTAGCGGGATATACTCACTCCGCAGATTTCCCCGCCACCGCCGAAGCGTATGATACGTCCCTGGATGATGAGGAATATGAGCGAGATGCTTTCGTCACTAAGCTTGACGCCGACCTGAGCACTCTTTTAGCAGCCACCTTCATTAGCGCAGCCTCTTCTTTTGCCACAGACAGTGCGGCTAATGTTTACGTGGCAGGGATGACAAGCTCCGATGACTTTCCCCACAATGATGCTTTCGTCTCAAAACTGGACCCCGGCTTAAACGCTCTTTTAGCTTCCACCGGCATTGGCGGAAGCAACGAAGGTAGCGGAAGCGGTGAAAACCACGCTCATTCTATAGCCATGGACAGCGCGGGCAATGTCTATATTGCGGGATCAGCATACTATCTTGGACATGGCGTTATCTCGGAAGACGTCTTTGTCTCAAAATTCGCCGGCGGTTTATGAGGATCAAGGAATAGGGAGTAAAAAAAACAAGCAAATCCAATCGGCCTTGATAAACTAAAGAAATTCTTGTATGATATCTTTCTTTTAAAAGCGGCAAAGAAAAACAGTTTTAAGAGAATACCAGGTAATTAATAATTATGCTATAATCAAAAAAATGCAGTAGAAGACTACCAAAAGCTGCCGCAAGCAATTATAAAATACATACCGGAATATGAATACATATTATACAACATCTCCGGATATAGCGACGAGGCAATAAAAGGCGGCGTAAAGCTGAGAATATTTCTGAAGATATTAAGAGACATATTTGAAAAAGACGAAGAAGAATTTTTCAAGACCTTGAGAGAAACCATTATAGCCCTGGATCAGCTGGAAAAACAAGAAAAGGGTATCGAGTACTTTGAGACCTTCATTAGATACATTATGAATGCCAGGAAGGATTTGGAGCTCAAGACAGTATATGAAATAGTAAAGGAAATTTCCTTTGAGAGGAGTGAACTGATTATGACCATAGCTGAGAAACTAATCAAAGAAGGCATAGAGAAGGGCATAGAGAAAGGCATGGAGAAGGGCATGGAGAAAGGCATAGAGAAGGGCATGGAGAAAGGGAAACTGGAAGTGGCGAGAAATTTGCTTGATTTGGGATTGAAAATAGATAAGATTATAAAAGCTACAGGACTGACAGAGGAAGAGATAAAAAAGTTATTGAATTAGCGGAGGGAAAATGTTGTTGCGGACGTGAAGGATGCTATCGGCAGCGCCAGGGGCGGCGGCGGGCAATTCCGACGCTCCTTTATCATGATTGTCCTATTGCGGATCTGCCCGATTCCGGCGCTGATAGCTTATCAAATATGCGAGAGGCATTAGAAAGTGCATTTACCATGCCTGGCTTTGTGGCTTTGCGGACAGCAAGCATGATTAACAAATCTTTGCCTCGTATAAGCAAAAAGCCTTCACCGGATGTTTGGGGTGGGGGCTTAAATGTTTGTTGGATTGGGAGAGCCGGCTTGATTAGTCGTAGTATATAAAGCTCTGGAATGTCGCCGCAAACTACTTGGCGGGAATGGTTTGAGGCAGGTTGATTACACGGCGGGTGTGGGGGGCAAAGCCGGGTGAGTCTTAAAATAAAGGAGTGTACAACATGAATTATCTAACAAAAAGAAGAACCGTCGTGCTGTTTATTGCCATCTCATTAATACTTAGTCTGTTTGTCGGATGTGCTAAAAATGAAGGTCAAGGTAATGGCGTTTTTATCAATGCGAAATACGCTGACTCAGGCATGTTGACAATTAATAAAGAGGCCTTCGATTACGAAAAAGGCATAATACTAAATGCTGGGGGATTCGGCCTGCAATTGCCACAAGTTATGCATGAATTAAGTTACAGTGGCAATTTGCAGGTCATCGGTTCCGAATATACCGCTAATTTGCTTTATCTAACTGAAAAAGCACAGGAGATAATAAAAAAAGGAGCAAATCAGGAGGAAGCGGAAGCGCTGGGTAAAAACATATTTCAGTGTTTTGCTGTTTCGAGGATTCGTTCTAATGATGAAAACGCCGAGCTGGAATTACAGCGTATAAAAAGCAATTTCTCGAACATAGACACTATTGCTGCTGCCGGAGATGACACCTATTATTTCGCATATAATGAGGACTACTCCGCCCTTACGCTGTTGGACGCGGATAAAGCTAACATAGACAAGGTTCTTTCCGAACGGGAGGCGCTTAAAAATTACATTTGTCTATTCTCGGCCGAAGTAAAAAACATGAACGACTTCGACGCAAAAACGTTTGACGGAAATACTTTTACGCAGGAAGACCTAAGCAAATACGACCTTACTATGGTGAACGTTTGGGCAACATGGTGTGGGCCTTGTGTAGAAGAAATGCCTGAATTACAGCAGCTTTATGGTATGCTGCCCGATAATGCAAATATGATCACTATTTGTGCTGATGCAAATGAAGAGCCGGAGCTTGCGAACCGGATTATAAAAGAACTGAAGTGTACATTTAAGGTACTGGTCCCCGATGAAAAATTACAGAAATCTCTGCTTGAAAAATTAACCGGATATCCGACCACTATTTTTGTCGACCGTGACGGAAATATGGTTGGCGAGCCGCAGATTGGCGTTCCCGGCAGGAAGGAAAACGTTGCTAAAGCGTATTTGCAAATGATTGAAGAACGCCTGAATATGGTGGTGAGCAGTGAATGAAAAAGCATGCGGCGCCCTATTGCAAATATGGATTGTTAGCCCTTTCCGCTTTCTTTATTGCTCTGGGCGTGTTGCTGGATGAACATCTGGTCGTAATAAAAAAAGCAATCAACATATGCCTGGAATGTATCGGATTGGGGTGAAAATGTGAATATGGTAAGTTTACTTAAAAGCCGCCCCTTTATTCAGGCAATGGCCTCTGTTGTTACCAATGCTAATATCCAGGGTTTTTTCACAGGGCAGATTTGGAAAGGCAACAGTAAGCTCATGTGTGTACCGGGACTGAACTGCTACTCTTGTCCCGGCGCACTGGGCTCTTGCCCGATAGGCTCATTACAGGCCGTGCTGGGTGGCAATAAGCATAATTTTTCCTTCTACGTCGTTGGAATGCTTATATTCTTCGGTGTTGTATTCGGGCGCTTGACCTGTGGATTTTTGTGCCCTTTCGGATTTATTCAAGATTTGCTGTATAAAATCAGAACGCCAAAACTAAAAGTCCCCCAAAAGGTTGATTTTCCGCTGCGTTGGCTAAAGTATATAATATTAATCGTTGCGGTAATTGCTTTGCCGATGCTATTAACAAATCGGTTTGGAATTGCTCCACCCTACTTTTGCCAATGGATTTGCCCTGTGGGAACTCTGGAGGGCGGTATTCCCCTTGTATTAAGAAACGAAAGCTTGCGCAACATGCTGGGCTTTCTGTTTAACTGGAAGATGGGAATACTTATTTTCATTATCCTGGCGTCCGTATTTACTTACCGTCCTTTTTGCAAATACATCTGCCCGCTGGGTGCTGTTTATTCATTGTTCAATGGACTTAGCTTTTATCAAATGAATGTTGACAGATCAAAGTGCAGCGGCTGTAAGATCTGCGAGGAAAAGTGCAAGATGAACGTAGAGATTACAAAAAACATCAATTCGCCCGAGTGTATTCGCTGCGGCGAATGTGAAAGCGTATGTAAACAAGGTGCAATTACTTCGGGATTTTATCTTAAACCATTCGAGGCTGAAACGAGGTAGAATCTTCATAAAGATATTAAAATGCGGCAGGTATTTGCTAATAAGATGTAGAATGAGTATTGCAATGGTGGCTAGAACCATTCATTAGGTTGTTGGGAAAGGCCTGCCTATTGTGTATATTCCATATCTGGAATACTAAATTTATAGAAATCCGCCTCTGCAAACTCACAGGCTCGTCTCGGAGGAGGTTTACTATAGTTAGTTAAGTTAAAATATGTTTTTTAAAACCATGAAGCCATGAAGGTATTCAAGCCCGTCGAAACGGGCGTGTACTTTCATGGCTTTTAATTCTGATCTTGGACTGTGGAAAGTGTGCTTAGGCAAAGAAAGCATTCCAGGGAGCGGGAAATGTCCCAAGTGCTCAAAAAAGCGGCGGGCTGAATATATATCACTTCGTACCGGGGAAGAGCTGAATTCATAAAATATGAGACGTTATCTTTTAAAACGCTTGCTTTATCTCGTGCCCGTTATGCTGGGTGTATCAATTATCACTTTTGGGCTGGTTAGCTTGGTGCCCGGTGATCCCGCCGAGATAATTATGCAGTCCGGGGGAACGGAGGTAACCAGGGAAGCTGTGGAGGCAATGCGGGAGGAACTGGGTTTGAATGATCCGGTTTATATCCGCTATCTTCATTGGCTAAATGACGTGCTGCACTTGGACCTGGGGGAGTCCTATCGTACCGGCAGACCGGTGGCTGAGGAAATCTTCTGCCGTTTTCCGGCTACTTTGGAGCTGAGCTTGGCGGCGGTACTATTTATGCTGCTGGTGGCTCTGCCCTCGGGTATTCTGGCAGCGTTGCACCGCCATGCCTTTGTGGATCATATCAGCCGGATCTGGGCGCTGTTTGGTGCATCCGTGCCCGGTTTCTGGCTTGGGTTGTTGTTGATTTATTATTTCTCCGTGAGGCTGGGTGTTTTCCCCGTGATGGGCCGCGGGGGAGTGAAGCATCTGGTGCTGCCGGCGGTAACCCTGGGATTTGGCATGGCGGCTGTGTATGCCCGGCTGCTGCGGGCCAGCATGCTGGAGGTTCTGGGACAGGATTATATAAAAGTGGCCAGGGCCAGGGGGGTGAAAGAAAAACTAATCATTGGTCGGCATGCTTTTAAAAACGCTCTTTTGCCGGTGGTGACCGCTCTGGGTATGGGGCTTGGACACCTTCTGGGCGGGGCGGTGATCGTAGAAACCGTGTTTGCTTGGCCGGGGGTGGGCAGATTATTGGTGGATGCTATTTTTAACCGGGATTACCCGGTAATTCAGGGCTACGCGCTGACTATGGCTGTTGTGTTTGTATTTATCAACTTGCTGGTTGATATATCCTATTTTTACCTTGATCCGCGCATTCGCCCGGGCAGGGGCAATAATATATTTCGGTCATGATATGGAGCCGTTAATGTTTTCATATGGTAGTTTTGCACGATTATATAATGAAACTTTGGCTGCTAATGTGTTGGGGGGAATTGGTACCTGGTGCGGACGGGGGCTGAGGGGATAAAAAGGAATGTGCCGAAAACGCTGGCCGGAGATAAGCGGGAAGGAATTCTATCCGCGGTCATGAGCCGGTTGATTCGGGATAAATTGGCGCTTGTGGGGTTGGGAGTAATCGTAGCTGTTGTTGCTCTGGGGTTGTTTGCTCCTTTTCTGGCGCCTCACGACCCGGTGCAAGTGGATCTGGGGCAGAAGTTAATCAGGCCTTGTGCGGAGTACCCACTGGGCACGGACCATTTGGGACGCTGTATCTTCTCCCGGCTGATTTACGGCACGCGGGTTTCCCTTTCTACCGCTGTGCTTATTTTAACGGTTATTATTTTTATCAGTGTGCCCGTGGGTACCGTTTCAGGCTATGTTGGAGGAAAACTGGACAATATGGTTATGCGCTTCATAGACATACTGCTGGCTTTTCCCGGACTGGTACTGGCCCTGGTGATAGCCGGTATGCTGGGCCCGGGGCTGATTAACGTAATGATTGCTCTAAGTGCTGTCTGGTGGGTGGATTATGCCAGAATTATCCGTAGCATGGTACTTTCAGTAAAAGAAAAGGAATTTATTTCCGCCGCCAGAGCCTGTGGCGCCACCCATAGGCAAATTATTTGTCGGCATGTACTGCCTAACGTACTATCACCGGTCATTGTGCTGGCTACACTGGATATGGGCAAGCTGATTCTGACTATTTCCGGTCTTTCCTTTCTGGGTTTGGGAGCGCAGCCGCCTATTCCGGAATGGGGGGCCATGCTCAATGACGGCAGGCCTTATATGCAGGTGGCCCCACATTTGATGCTTTTTCCAGGGCTGGCAATCATGCTGCTGGTACTGGCTTTTAACTTGCTCGGTGACGGATTGCGCGACGCCTTTGACCCCAGAGGGGATAATTGCGGGTAACCAACTATATTTGCGGCAAGTATGTTGCCGGGGGTGCAAGCAACATCAATAGGCGGGTGGTGAAGGAATGTCTTGTCGTTCTGTGTTGAGCGTAAGTAATTTACATACCTACTTTTATACCCGGCAGGGAGTGCTTAAGGCTGTAAACGGTATCAGTTTTAATCTAAAAACGGGTCGGACTTTGGCGATCGTTGGCGAGAGCGGTTCGGGTAAGACTGTAACCGCGCTGTCAATTTTCGGTTTAATTGACCCGCCCGGCAAAATTGTCCGCGGGAATATTTGTCTGGACGGGTGCAATTTGCTGAACCTCTCCCAAACCGAACTGCGCCGGATACGCGGCAGAAAAATGACTATGGTTTTCCAGGATCCCATGACTTCGTTGAACCCGGTTCTAACTATTGGGACCCAGTTTACAGAAAGCTTGACTTGTCACGAGAACATAACCGGCACGGAGGTTAAAAGGCAAGTGAGAGAAATGTTAAAAAAAGTCGGATTACCGCAGCCCGAAAAAATAATGAAGCGCTACCCGTTTCAGTTAAGCGGTGGTCAGCGGCAGCGGGTGATGATTGCCATGGCTCTGGCCATGTGCCCCGGACTACTGGTTGCAGATGAGCCCACCACCGCTTTGGATGTTACCGTCCAGGCGCAAATACTCTATGAAATGCGCGAGTTGATCAAAGATTGCCGGGCCGGTGTTTTACTGATTACCCACGACCTGGGCGTGGTGGCTGAAATGGCCGACGAGGTGGCGGTGATGTATGCCGGATCTATAGTCGAGTATGGGAATGTTTATGATGTATTTGACAATCCCCTGCATCCTTACACAAAGGCTTTGCTTAAATCAGTTCCCCGTCCGGGGGTGAGGGGTGAAGACTTGACAGCTGTGCAGGGGCAGCCGCCAAGTCTTGTTAATATGCCCGATTGGTGCGCTTTTCTGCCCCGCTGCGAACAAAAATCCCGGTGCTGTCGGGAGGGCGTTCCTTTGCTGCAGGAAGTTGAGCCGGGCCATGCGGTGGCCTGTAGCCGGGCAGCGGAGGGCCGGCCCGGAGAGGTGAAATTGCGTGAGCTTGCTTAATATACAGGGCTTGATAAAGTATCACCGGGTAAGTGGTGGGGTTTTTTCAGCCCGCAGTGAAAAAATCCACGCGGTGGACGGCATTTTCTTAACCGTTGAAAAGGGGGAAACCCTTGGCCTGGTTGGTGAGAGTGGGTGTGGCAAAAGCACTTTGGCCCGGCTGATATTAAGACTGGAAGACCCGGACGACGGCAGGATTATATTTAATGGAAGAGATATTACCGGTCTGGGGAAAAAAATGCATGACATAAGGCGCCGGATGCAGATGATTTTTCAAGATACCCATGCTTCTCTTAACCCGCGCATGACTGTTGGCGCTATTATTGGTGAGCCTCTGGTGAATTACCGGGTGGGAATGCGGCGGGAGCAAAAGGAAAAGGTGTTGGAACTGCTGCAAACCGTTGGCTTAAACCCCGAACATGCCGCGCGTTATCCCCATGAGTTCAGCGGCGGCCAGCGCCAGCGTATCGGTATTGCCAGGGCACTGGCCTTGCAGCCCGATCTTGTGGTTTGTGATGAACCTGTTTCGAGTCTGGATGTATCTGTCCGGGCCCAAATTTTAAATTTATTGCTGCAATTAAAAAAACAGTTGGGCCTTGCCTATTTATTTATTTCCCATGATCTGACAATAGTCAGCTGCATCAGTGACCGGGTGGCGATAATGTACCTGGGGAAGATCGTGGAGGTGCTGCCCGGCGGTGATCTAGTCGCAAAAGCCAGGCATCCCTATACCCGGGCGTTGCTGGCGGCGGTACCGGTATACCACCCGCGCTTAAGGGATGGCAAGGAGTTGCTGGTGGAAGGTGAGCCCCCGGATCCGGCGAGTCCGCCGGCAGGTTGTCGCTTTCATCCCCGCTGTCCCAAGGCGCGGGAAAAATGCCGGGTGTTGGAGCCGCTGCTGGAACCCATCAGCGCGGAGCACCAGGTAGCCTGTCATTGGGCAGGGGTATAGCGTTGGTTTTAGATTATTTTTAAAGGGGGGATCAATTTGGGTTGTAAAAAAATAATTTGTTTAATATTATTGCTTGTTTTAACCGGCTTACTAGGCGGTTGTGGCAACGGTGATCAAGGACAAACAGACGGGCGTGAACTGGTGATCGGTATCGGTCGGGATTTTTATAATGGTGCTGAGAGCAGTAGTTTTGTTCACGGCAGCACTTGCGTTTGGGAAAGCCTTACTTATCTTGACGAGAATTTGGAACCCATGCCGCAGCTGGCCGAAAGGCTGGTTCCCGATGCAACGGCATCGGTATGGACGGTTTACCTGCGCCAGGGTGTCAAGTTTCACGATGGTACACCGCTTGATGCTGACGCGGTGGTAAAAAGTATAGAACGATTAAAAGAACATGTTGAACTTGATGAATACGGAACCTTTACCAATCTGGAAAAAGTGGAGCCTGTGGGCGAGCGAGAAATAAAATGCACTTTTAACAAGCCTGAACCGGCCTTTCCGGCTAAAGCAGCCTACCATGGCTGCCCGATTTTCAGCCCGCAAAGCTTTGATGATAATGGCAAAATAACCTTTCCCTATGGTACGGGGCCGTTCAAATTTGCCGAATATAAAAACGGTGAAGCTCTGGTAGTGACGCGCAACGATGAATACTGGGGGGGCAAACCCAAGCTGGATAAAGTAACCTTTAAAATTATTCCCGATCCGTCTACCCGCCTGGCCGCACTGCAGGCAGGTGAAATACAGGCCGTGGTGGATGTGGGCGGCATACTGCCGGAGCATGTCCCGGTAATTGAGGGGGACGGCAAACTAAATTTGTTTTCGTGTCCGGTAACGACAACTCACTATCTGCTTTTTAACAATCAAAAGCCGCCCTTTAATGATGAGCGTCTGCGCCAAGCGGTAAGCCTGTCGCTGGATCGCGGGCAGCTGGTCAAGGAAGTGCTTAACGGTTATGGTGAACCTGCGGATACTATCTTTACTTCCCAGGCCAAAACGTGGGTGGTCGGTAATCTATGGATAACGGACAAGAACAAGGCCCGGGAACTGGCTGCGCAGGTTGGTCTGAATTCGCAGCGTCAAGTAGTTTTTGTGGTTAATTCAGCTCTGGCCAATCGCTGGCCATATAAGCCGATTGCGGAAATATTGCAATCCGATCTTAGAGCCCTCGGCTTTGAGGTAAAGCTTAAGATGTTGGAAACGGGTGCCTGGAAAGAGGTGGTAGAAAAAGGAGAATATGATCTCACCTTAACGCCGTATACATTGATGACCGGTGATCCTGATTTCTTCTTTAACGGTTGGGTTCACTCTAAAGGGCAGATGAACATGCAGCGGGGTATTGGCTACAGCAGTTTGGATGCGGACACCTTGGTGGAGGCTGCCGCCGTTGAGCGGGAATCGGCTAAAAGGCAGCAATACTACAGCGATCTGCAGCGGTTGGTTGCCCGTGATATGCCGCTGTGCCCGGTTTATCATGATGTGTGCCTGTACGCGACCACAAAAAATGTCCATGATTTAAAGCTGGATTTGTTTTTTAAGCCGAGTCTGGATAAAGCCTGGCTTGATTAAAGAAATTAGAATTATAGTATAAATAATGCTTCCGGGCTCTAATCATTATTTAGATGCGCTGTAAAAGCAGGGCCTGGATATCCATAAATTAACGTTTCCGATAGCATTGATATAAAATAGTAAATTGTTGAAGTATGTCCATATCCGTGGTATAATAAATTGCAAATTAAATTCAGCCCGTTTAGATACGGATAAACGATAGTGCCACGAAGGCTTTTCCCGGCTTAATAAAGCGGGACGGGTTTTCGTGGCTTTTTTGTGTGCAAAATGTTTTTAAAGGGGGTATTGCTTTGGCTGCCGAGAGTAATTATCTTTTGGAAATCAATAATTTAACCGTTCGGTACCACGGCGTGCCGCCGGTAGAAGCCGTGGACGGCGTTTCCCTGCAGCTGAAAAAAGGGGAGAGCCTGGGTATTATCGGCGAGTCCGGGTGCGGAAAGAGCTCTCTGGTCCTGGGGATCATGGGCCTGATTAAACAGGGCGATGTGGAGGGGGATATCCTTTATCAGGGACGGAAGTTAAACGGCCTGCCGGAAAAAGAACTGAAAAAATACCGGTGGAAAGAAATAGCTATCGTTTTTCAGAATTCCCTGGAAGTGCTTAACCCGGTGCTCAGCATCAAAGAGCAAATCGGTGAGCCCATCAAAACCCATACCCAACTTGCCTCGCCGGAAATTGATCAACGGGTGGTCAAGCTCCTGAAAATGGTGGGCCTGGACCCGCGCCGGCGGCACAGTTACCCGCACCAGCTGTCCGGGGGGATGCGGCAGCGGGTATTATTGGCCATGGCTTTATCCTGCGACCCCAAAGTGCTGCTGATCGACGAGCCCACCACAGCCCTGGATCCGTTAAGTAAAAATGAACTTCTGCAATTATTGCAGAAGCTGCAAAAAACCCTTGGCTACACCATGGTGGTGATATCCCACGACCTGGGCGTGATTAAAAAACTTACCGCCAGGGTTATGACCATGTACTGCGGCCGGGTGGTGGAAGCAGGCATAACTTCGGAAGTGCTGAAAAACCCGTTGCACTGCTACACCCGGGGACTGCTGAACTCATCACCCAACCTTTTCAAATATAAAGACCTGTGGGGCCTGGAAGGAGAACTTTCGTCGGGCGTCTCCGCCGCGGGCTGTGTTTTTTACCCCCGCTGTTGCCAGGGGGAAGAAAGCTGCAACCGGGCCAAGCCCATCCTGAAATACGTGGCCATCGAGCGCATGGTGGCTTGCCATAAGGGTGGTATTGAAACCTTTCTCAGGGCGGAGGGTATCCGTAAAACCTATCGCCTGAAAGACATGGAAATTAAAGCGGTGCAAAACGTGAACCTGGAAATCAGAAGCGGTGAAGTGATCGCTTTGGTGGGAGAGTCGGGTTCCGGCAAATCAACCCTGGCGCATATTCTGGCCGGGGTAATGCCCTCCGACGGGGGCCGGGTGTTTTACCGGAATGACCTGGTCCGCGGCCGGCAGGTCACCAGAATGATCGGCGGAATGCAGATTATCTTTCAGGATCCCTTTGCCGCCACCAGTCACCGGATGACTGTGCTGGAGGTGGTTAAAGAACCCCTGGATATCATTAAGTGGGGTGGGAATAAAGAACGGGAAGCAGAGGCCGTCAATGCCTTGCAATTGGTCCGGCTGCCTGCGGGCCCCGGTTTTTTAAACCGGTATTGCCACGGTTTAAGCGGCGGGCAGCGGCAGCGGCTGGCCGTCGCCCGGGCTCTGGTCACCAAACCGAAATTATTGATTGCCGACGAGGTTACTTCAATGCTGGATCCTTCCACCCAGGCCAACTTGCTCAGGGAACTCAAAGGTCTGCAGAACCGGCGGGGCTTTGCCATGCTGTATATCACCCATGATTTGCACCTGGCCAGGAAAGTCGCCGATAAGGTCTATGTGATGTATAACGGCGAAATAGTGGAAAACGGCCTGTCTTTCGAGGTTTTTGAAAACCCCAAGCATGCCTATACAAAACAACTGATGAACGAAGCTTTGCTGGATTTGGTCTAAGCAGTGCGCCGGTTTACCAGCTTATGCGGATGTGTTTTTACAGGAGGCCGGCATGATAATATCGGAGACTTTTAAAGTTGCTGTATAAACTGTGATTGTGATCCTGAAGGGAGGTGTTGTGGCCGCCTCGGGGAGACACGAACAGGTATACGGGCAAAGCGAGCCCTATAAGCGCCTTTATGAATGCTCGCAATGACCGGATTTTTTTTAACGGGAGGGAATGGACATGTCAAAGAAAAAGAAGCAATTGGCGGCGGTAACGATTATACTGTTAATTTGTTCTTTGGGCCTGTTGTTATCGGGCTGTGGCGGGAATCAAGACAATAACACCCAAAAACCCGCTTCGAAGCAAACCAGCCGGCAGCAAGCCGATCAAATCAATCTGGCGGGAGGAGATTGGGGATATCCCAATCCGTATACTTATTATCCCAGGGGCCCGGGCTCCAGAAAAATGAGCCTGGTCTTTGACAGCCTGATGACCAGTGACACCGGCGGGAATATTCAACCCGCGCTGGCTGCCGAGTGCCAGGAGAGCAAGGACAAGCTGAATTACACATTAAAGCTTCGGACCGGAGCCAAGTGGCATGACGGCAAACCGTTTACCGCGGCTGATGTGCTTTTCAGCTATGCCTATGCAAAGAGCTATCCCCCGGTGTCGGCTGTGGATTTTTCCGGCGTTAAAAACATGTCGGCCGTGGATAAGCAGACTATTCTGGTAGAGCTGGTTCAGGCGGATCCCAATTTTTTGACGGGTCTGACCGGTTTAAAAATCATCCCCAAACATATTTGGGAGCATGTCGCCGACCCGCTTAATTTTGTTGCTCCCGAAGCCGCCGTGGGGACGGGCCCCTACAAGCTGGTTGATTACAGCAAGGAGCACGGCACTTACCGTTTTGAGGTCAACGATGATTTTTGGGGCAAACAGCCGCGGGTTAAAGTACTGGCGTTTATTCCGGCCAGCGAGGATATTCTGGCCTTTGAACAGGGGGAAATCGACCGGATCAATATTACCCCGGACATTTTGTCCCGGTTTGAAAACAACCCGGAGTACCGGATTATGCAGTATGAGACTACCTGGGCCTACCGGCTTTATTTTAATATGCAAAACCGCCCGGAGCTGTTAGCGAAGGATTTGCGTCAGGCCATGGTATATGCTATTGACCGTCAGGATCTGGCGGATAAGGTGGAGCGCGGCGCCGCGGTGCCGGGAAACCCCGGCGTGCTGCATCCCGGCAATGAATTGTACAACCCCGATGTTCCCCAGTATCCCTATGACCGTCAAAAGGCCGTGGAACTTTTGGACGGACTGGGTTATCAAGCAAAAACAGACGGCGGGGTGCGGGAAAACAGTGCCGGGGAGAAATTGAGCTTTGACCTGCTGGCCGACGAGGGAAGCAGCCGCCTGGCGGAGCTGATCAAACAGCAGCTTGCCCTGGCGGGTGTGGAGGTTAATGTGCAGGTTGTGGATCAAAAGACCCGTGACGACCGTTTTAAAAACGGGGATTATGAGCTTTGCATCAACGGCAGCGGCGGTGGGGAAAGCCTTGAGGAATTGACTAACCTGGCCAAAGCCAGAGCGACTTCCAGCACCGGGGAGACAATGGGTTACAAGAACCCGGAGCTTGATAGGCTATACAGTCTCCAGGAGAAGGAAACCGACTCCGCCAAGCGCCTGGAACTGATGGCTGAACTGCAGCGGATGGTGGCCGAAGAAGTGCCTAAGATTACCTTGTATTACAGAAACACGCTGGCGGTGCACCGGCCGGCCGTTTATGACGGCTGGAGCGAGCAAACTTATCACCACGACCAACGCATAAATTTTGTGGAAGATTAGATGCTTGGAAGGGGGCGGGGGTGGCTGAAAAGAATCGGCATGAGGCTGGCGGAATACGGGTTTACCATTTTGATTGTAATTACTCTGAATTTTTTCCTGCCCCGGATAATGCCCGGCGACCCTTTTCTGGTGCTTTCTTCGGACAGTCCGGAACAGGAGGAAATCGTCCTCAATGAAGAGCAAAGGGAGTTCTATTTTCACTATTACGGGCTGGACAAACCTGTCGGTGAGCAATACTTTATTTATTTAGGCGAACTGTGGGGGGGTGATCTGGGCTACAGCGTTTATTACAAGGAACCGGTAAGCGTGATTATCCTGCGCCGGCTGCCCTGGACTCTGCTTATGGTCATGGCGGCGCTGGCGCTCAGCACCTGCATTGGCGTGGTTCTGGGCAGTCTGTCCGCCTGGTACCGGGAGAGGTGGCCGGATAAAGTATTGTTTTTCAGTTTGATCCTGTTATCGGAGATCCCGGCTTTTCTCCTGGGGTTGGTGCTGCTGTTTGTATTTGCCGCGGGGTTGGGGCTGTTTCCCTTGTCGGGAGCTTTAACGCACTTTGCCGAGTACGATAACCGGTGGGAAAAGCTGCTGGATATTCTGCACCATGCCTGTCTGCCTGTTATAGCCTTGACCGTCGCCCGGCTGGGCGGTATGTATTTGCTTGCCAGAAACAGCATGACCACCGTACTGGAAAAAGATTACCTGCGTACCGCCTGGGCCAAGGGATTGACCCGGAGGCGCGTTATCTTTCGTCATGCGCTGCGCAACTCTCTGCTTCCCATAGCCACCCGAGTATTTTTAAGTCTTGGCTCTCTTGTGGGCGGCGCTATATTGGTGGAAAACGTTTTTGCTTATCCCGGGTTGGGTTATTTGATGAGAGAAGCGGTCCGGATTCACGATTACCCGGTAGTGCAAGGAATTTTCCTGGTGGTAAGCATATTTGTTTTGCTGGCTAACTTTTTTTCCGATTTGGTTTACCGGATGCTCGACCCGCGAATTAGCGACTACGGCGGAACACGTGGAGGGTAACATTGAAGAAGATACCTGCATGGTTTGTTAAAATGACTAAATGGCTAAAGGATTTTTCCTGGCCCGGCAAACTAAGTACCGCTGTGATTTTGGCCATTTTGTTTTTGGCTGTATTTGCCCCTTACCTTTCAGCTTATTCCCACAACACTTCAACGGGGGCTCCTCTTTTGCCGCCTGGGGGGGAGCATCTCCTGGGCACCGACGAGTTGGGCGTTGATCTTTGGGCCCAAATATGCTACGGGGCCAGGGTCAGTCTGCTGGTGGGTTTGGGTACCGCCTTTTTGGCGGCCCTGGGCGGGGGGCTTGTCGGTATTGTCGCGGGGTATTGGGGCGAGTGGCCCGACAAGATTTTAATGCGCTTAATTGATATTATGATTGTTTTGCCTGATTTTCCGCTGTTAATTGTGCTGGCTGCCTTTTGGGGACCCAGTTTGCTGCATATCATAGTGGTGCTGGCCTTGTTTTCCTGGGTTTTCCCGGCTAGAATCACCCGTTCCCAGGTGCTGGCGCTAAAGGAACAAAGCTATATCAAATCGGCGGAAACATATGGGGCCGGCGCCTGGTACCTAATGTGGAAGCATTTTCTGCCCGAAGTTTTTCCGTTGGTGGCGGTGAATATGATCAGGCTTACGGGCCGGGCCATTGTATCCGAAGCCGGGCTTTCCTTTTTGGGGTTGGGGGATCCCACTTCCAAAAGCTGGGGCTTGATTATTCACCACGCCACCAGTTTCAAAGGGATCTATTTTACGGATTTCTGGAAATGGTGGCTGCTGTATCCGTGGCTGGCTCTGACGCTGATGGTAACGGCGCTGGCTTTTGTCAGCCGCGAGCTGGAAAGAATAGCCGACCCGCGGCTGGGCGGGAGACGATTTTCTTGAACAGTTATCGTTTGCATGAATTTAATCAAAATCAAAGGAGGAAATAGAATGCAGTTCAATGCCGCCGGTGATCGTGAATTTTGGGTGCGTCAATGGCGGAACGCCAAGGAGAATTCACCCACGGCCAAGCGCCGCTGCAGGAGTGAACGGGAACAATTGGAAGGCTGGAATCGGCGGGCCGTCAAGTATGCCCGGCGCACCCAGGGTCCGAAGGGTGAACAACGGCATAAAGCTGTTCACGAACTGTTGCGTCAAGAGAATGTGCTGGGTCCCGGGGTGAAGGTGCTGGATATAGGCGCCGGGCCGGGCAACTTTACCGTGCCCATGGCGCGCGCGGGCGCGGAGGTAATTGCATTGGAGCCCGCCGTGGAAATGGTGCGGGTGATGGAGAAAAGGCTTGCGGAGGAAAAATTAAGCAATGTCGGGGTGATCAATCGTCCTTGGCAGGAGGTGGCGCTGGATGAAGAATGGCTGCGGGGTGGGTTCGACCTGGTGTTTGCTTCCATGACCCCCGGAGTGAACGATCCGGAAACACTGCAAAAAATGCTGGACGTATCCCGAAAATATTGCTATTACAGCGGGCATTCCGGCCCGCGCTGGGAGCAGGCCCACCGGGATCTCTGGCGGCGGTTGTTTAACGAAGATATCGGCCCTGCCGCGGGAGATATTCTTTACCCGTTCGGGTTGTTGTACGCTTCCGGTTACCGGCCTAAAACAAGCTTTGTGATGATCAGGCGGGTGGAAGAGTTTACGGTGGAAGAAGCGGTGGAAAACCTGGGTCAATTTTTTTGGAGTTATCTGGATATCACGGCGGAGATAAAACAGATAATTGAGGACTACGTAAAGGAGCGGGCGGAAAACGGTATTTTCAGGCAAGAACAAAAAATATGCCACGGCATGATGCTGTGGCGGGTGGATGATCGGATAAATGCATAAAACTGTTTTTGAAAAGTATGACCTGGAAAATAAACTGAAAATACCACAAAAAAAACAGAGTATTGCAAACTATCATAAACTTGCAAGAAAGAAAAAATTAATTGGGTTAATGATGCTGGCGGCAGTTTTTTTGCTTTCTTTAGTCGCAATTAATGCCGGCTCATCAAAAATCGATCCCTTCCAGGTACTGTTGACAATTTTTGGTCATGGAGAAGGCAACTCGTCTGTAGTGATTTGGAATATCCGCCTTCCCAGGGTTGTATCCGCCGTTGTTGCCGGAGCGGGATTATCGGTTGCGGGTTGTGTAATGCAGAATAATTTGCGCAACCCGCTGGCGGAGCCCACCACACTTGGGATATCCCACGCCGCGGCTTTTGGAGCCAACATAGCTATTATTTTATGGGGCGCCGGCAGCATTCAAAGCACCAGCGGCGATGCGGTTATTATCAGCAATCCGTACATGGTTACCGTGTCGGCTTTTTTCTGGGCTATGGTGGCCACCATGGTGATTCTGGCCCTGGCAAGATTCAGGGGTTTTGCGCCGGAGACTATAGTTTTGGCGGGGGTGGCGTTGAATTTCCTTTTTATGGCGGGAACGACAATTATTCAATATTTTGCCGATGATGTGCAAATTGCCGCCTCTATTTTCTGGACATTCGGTGATCTGGGGCGCTCCTCCTGGCCGGAGGTGGCTATAATGGTTACGGCGGTTTTTCTGTCTCTTATTTACTTTATTATAAAGAGATGGGATTATAATGCCTTGGCTGTGGGGGAGGAATCGGCCAAAGGCCTGGGTGTTAATGTTGAATATACCCGTTTCTTTGGTACATTGCTTGCTTCGGCTATTACTGCCGTTACGGTCTCCTTTTTGGGAATAATCGGTTTTATCGGTTTGCTGGGACCCCATATGATGAGACGAATAATCGGCGAAGATCACCGGTTTCTAATTCCCATCTCGGCATTGGCAGGTTCGGTATTGCTGTTGATAGCGGATACTTTGGCCAGAACCATTATATCCCCCGTAATCCTCCCTGTCGGCGCTATCACTTCGTTCCTGGGAGCGCCCTTGTTTCTGTATCTGCTGATGAGGGGGTATGAAAAGAAATGATGCTGTCCGTACAGGACCTCAGTTTTAAATATCTCAGCCATAAGGTATTGAGTAATATCAACTTCACGTTGGAAAAAGGCAACTGCATGGCTATATTGGGGGTTAACGGAGCGGGAAAATCGACATTGCTCAAGTGTCTGAACAGAATACTAAAACCGCAGGCCGGTGTTGTTTTCGTTGATAAACTGAATGTAAATTTACTGAATCGGGCGGAATTGGCTAAAAAAATAGGATATGTATCTCAAAAAAGCCAAGCCGGTAGGAGTACGGTTATTGATACCGTGCTGTTGGGGAGGAAGCCTTATGTTAAATGGGATATCACAAGCAGGGATTTGGAGATTGTAGATAAAGTTATGGATATGCTGGATCTGCATGAATTTGCCTTGCGTTATGTGAATGAGTTGAGTGGAGGCGAACTGCAAAAGGTTGCCATTGCCCGGGCGCTGGCCCAGGAACCGGATGTCCTTTTGTTGGATGAACCCACCAGCAATCTGGATCTGAAAAACCAGTTGGAAGTAATCGGAATGATCAAGTCGGTGGTAAAGGAAAAGCAAATTTCCGCGGTGGTCACCATGCACGATTTGAACCTGGCCGCCCGTTTGGCGGATAAATTTATAATGATGAAAGATTGCCGGATTTTTGCGGCGGGGGGAAGAGAAACTATGACCGCTGACAACATTGAGAGTGTTTATTCGGTTCCCGTTGTCGTGCGGCAGTTCCAGGACAAACCCATGATTATACCGTTGTAAATCCATGCCAAGGATGGCAGCTGATTGATCATGCAGTTGCCTAACCTCTGCCGGGAGATATATTATACTGCCCGGAGCCACCGGCAATCCTCTTCTAACAATTATTCTTTGAATGCTTTGATGGCAGTTTTTTATAAAAGTAAAACGAGGAGGGAATAAAGTGAAAAAGTTGACTATACTGGCAATGGCATGTATTATCTTGATTGCGGCAGTATGTGCCGGCTGCACTCAAACCAATGAAAAATCAAATTCTCTTTCAGAACCGGAAAACCGGGTAGTAACGGATCTCTTGGGCAGGAAGATTGAATTGAAGGGAGCGGTTGAGAAGGTAGTAGCTATCGGTCCCGGTGCATTACGGCTTTATTGTTATGCCGGGGATGTCAGTAAGGTTGTGGGTATTGAACAGATGGAAGTGGATGATGTTACCGGACGCCCCTATATCTTGGCCAATAAACAGTTAACTTCTTTGCCGGTAATCGGAGCAGGCGGTCCGCGCAATGCACCCGATTCCGAGAAAATTGTGGCGGTAGCGCCGGATGTGATTTTTACCACCACTTCTTACGCCGGCGATATTGCTACGGCGGACGAATTGCAGCAAAAGACGCAGATTCCTGTAGTTGTGTTAAACTATGGGCTGGAATCAACCTTTGATCCCGATGTTGATGCTTCGCTGTTGTTGATAGGACAGGTTATGGGGCAGGAAGAGAAGTCCCGGGAAATTGTGGATTATATTGCTCAGTGTAAAAATGACTTGAATGATCGCACAAAGGACATTGCAGACAGTGACAGACCGACCGCATATGTCGGCGGCTTGGGAGCCGCGGGCGTGCACGGCATTGAAAGCACCAGGGGAGACTATGCGTTGTTTAAAGCGGTTAATGCCGTTAATGTAATTGATGAAACAGGACAGACCGGATCAGTTATGATTGACAAGGAAAAACTGTTGGAATGGAATCCTGATCGTATATTCATAGATTACAGTGGACTGACTATGGTGCGGGATGATTACTCGACAAACCCTCAAATTTATCAGGCCTTGAGCGCGTTTAAAAACGGAGAAATTTATGCGCAGTTACCCTACAATTGGTATCATACCAATATAGAGGTATCAATTTGCGATGCTTATTATATTGGCGAGGTGCTGTACCCGGAGCAGTTTAAGGATATTGACATCGTAGAAAAATCAGGAGAGATTATCAACCGGTTTGTGGGAAAAAATGTTTATCCGGTTCTTGCTGACCAGTTTGGCGAATTCGGCAAGATTACCATGGAATAAAGTGTCTTAGCCGGCATGGTCCGGTGGGTGTTTTGCGCATCGGTGAAATAGAACACAGTATGGAGGAATGTGCTTGTCTCATGGGTTCAATAACGAAGTCGCAGACGTCAATCAGGCCAGCCTTGCAGGGAATACGGCGGATATCAATGTGTTGTGCGAAGGTGTGGGCAGGGTAATTGATAAACTGGCTGGATGATAAGAGCAAAAAGGAAAAACAATGTCATTAACAAGGCCACGGAGGCCCTCATTCCCCTGTAACGGGGAATGAGGGTTTCTTTCGTTTTCTTAGTTAGTTACACCGCGCCATGGTTTAAGATAGGTTAATCCAAATCGGGGAGGAATGACCTTGGATATCAGGAATATCATGTCTCAAATCCAAAACGAGCACATTACCATTATCCAGGAAGAAGTAGCGGTCCAATTCGACAATCGTCAGCAAACTCCTTTGGGGTTCAAGTGGCGCAACAGGCACTATGAAGTGCTGAAACCGATCCTGGTCGGTAATAATCTCCGGGGACATCCCAACTATCTGGTTTTAACGACCGATGGAGGGGTTTTTAACCTGACGATGGTGCGTGAACAGGAGGGCGCCGTTTTTTGCCGGAGCAAGTGGGTATTAAGGTACCGGGTCAACGAGGCGGTTCCTTCCGGGAACGATGCCGGCTGTCAGCCTGCCGGTGGTTCCGGCGGCGCTGTAAAGCGGTTGAAGAATAGTGACAAGTTGAAGAATAACGCTCGCAGTTTATTTGCTCCTTTGGCGCTGACCAAAATAGTGCAATATCATGGCCACCTTTGCCCCGAGTTGGTGGTGGGTTACCGGGTGGGATTGATAGCCCAAAGAGAGCTGGGATTGACTAGGGATAAGGCCCGAGAGTTCTTTATCCTGGCTGAAAACATGTCCTCCGCCATAGACGCCCTGCAGTATATGACAGGCTGCACCGTGGGCAACCAGTGTTTTTACGCCTATGATTTGGGCAAGCACGTCTATTATTTGGGCCGGTTTAACAAGTGCTCCGAAGAGCCCCGGGAGACCCTGCGCATAGCCCTGGTCAATCCCCTGGTTGGTTTAAACCACGCCGGGGAAACGCCGGTCAACGATATTGAGGAGAAAATTATTGCCGGCCAGGCCGGCG
This sequence comes from Desulfoscipio sp. XC116, assembly GCF_039851975.1. GTDB lineage: Bacteria > Bacillota > Desulfotomaculia > Desulfotomaculales > Desulfallaceae > Sporotomaculum. Next base: position 3,626,524 of record NZ_CP156660.1, on the reverse strand, counting down.
CAGCCGAGGTGGAAGAATACCGCCGCGCGATTAATCAAGCCGTGTCGGGGCTGCTGAACGCTCCCGAGGGGAGTTTATTTACCAAGTCAAAGGTGTTCCTGCGCTCTCCCCGGGCAGTTGACGGGTGTGATTATGTCAGATGCTCCGGCTGCGGCGAAATGGTGGCGAAAAGAAAAGCCGTTCCGGTGATCAATGGATTCTTGTGTCAGGTATGCGCGACCAAGGTCATTTGAATCCGGCTGCGTTTTTTCCTTGACGATAAAAATAAACGGTTGGAGGTGTGAGGATATGGACGTATCCGCCCGACCCAATAATATCATTCAATAACATCATTCAATGAAACCGAAATTTTTATGTTTTTTAATATCTAAAAAAAAGGAGTGGATTAAATGATTCTGACACCGCGTAAAAGAGAGCACATTATGCCTTTGCCGGTGGTGCTGATATCGACGTTGAGCGGGGACGGGGTAAAAAATGCGGCGCCCTGGTCGAACATTACTCCCATACTGAGGCCCTTTAGCGATATCGTGCTTGGTTCGTGGGTTAAGCGCGACACCTTGAACATCATTCGCGCGACCAAAGAATTTGTCATTAACGTGCCCACTGCGGACATGGTAGAGGCGGTAATGGTTTGCTCCAGAAATTATCCTCCCGAGGTGGATGAATTTGAACGGGCCGGGCTGCGGGCCCGCCCCTCCCGGAATGTCAAACCGCCGGGTATCGAAGGTTGTCTGGCCTGGGCGGAGTGCACCCTGGTGGAGGAAATCAGCAGAAAGAACTACTCGCTGGTTGTCGGCACGGTGGTCCACCTGGAGGTGGATGATGATTTCTTTAATGAAGCCGGAGAAATGGATTACGAGCGGGCCAGGCCGCTTTCCGTCATGCTGGGCGACAAGGGCATGTATTTTACCAGGCCGGTATTCGCCGGCCGGTACGCCGAGTACGCGGAGATGTTTCTTAGCCAGGAAAACAGTACGGACAAGGAATAAGGAGATTCATGAATAATAAGTGCATTAATTTGACAAAATAATGAAAACCGTTGGGAGGGATAAAAAATTGAGTTGTGGCAGTGTTAAGCATCGTTTTGAGGAACAAATGAAAGACGGTATTGATTTTCAAAAGGCGATGGAGGTTTATCAGGATGTGGAGGGTTCCATCGCCGCGCACCGCACTGAACTGCAGGAGTTGCAAAGGACGAACGGTTCCCGGCATGAAATAGACCATCTTAACGAGCATATCAGGGAAGGGGAAAGCCTGCTGCAAAAAATCAAGGGCATGAAATTGAACTGAAGGTAATATTGAATATAAGGAAGCAATAAGCCATGGCTGCGTCGCAAAAGCGCAGCCATGGCTTATTAATATGAGGAAATGCTGTCAATATCTAAAACGGAAAAAATTGACAATCATAAAGTAAGGAGTTAAGCTTGACGTAAGGACCCGGATCTTTTAATACAGGCACTAAAAGACATGGCTGATAATAATGTGGATTTTGCCGATGCCTATCTTGCTGCAATAGCCCGGACCCGTTCAGAGGCCGTCTGCTCATTTGACAATGATTTCATGAAACTAAATGTCAGTTTGATTATACCACCTGGAACGGAAGGGTGAGCCAGACTGTTATCTGGTATGTTCCCACAGCTTTAAACCGTTGGCCAGGTTGATAATCACGAAAGACGGTGGACTCGCATTTACCGATAGAGCCATTAAAAATTGGGCAACTGGGGGATATTGTCCATAATTTCGCGCATGGTAAGGGAAGCGTTTTTACTGAACATTCCGAATACGGTAAAGCAAGCCGCCACCAAATTGCCCAAGCCCCAAAACCATGGTACAATTAAGATAGTCTTTTGCATATATCTAATTTTTAATTAATCAGGCCGTGAAGGCATTTAGCCCGTAGAAACGGGTCTATGCTTTTATGGCTTTTTATTTTGCGTTGTTTAAATTGCTTAAGGAGGGGTCAAATAAAATGATGAAGCACAGGGAATGGTTTGATAGCATGGCGGCAAAGTGGGACAGCACTGTGCTGGAGGACAAAAAATGCCAACTGTTATTTGATTTAATTACCGGTTTAAACATAGTCAAAGGCAGCCGGGTATTGGATGTGGCCACTGGGACCGGTATTTTAATTCCCCGGTTGCTAAATATCATTGGCAAAGAGGGAGAATTAACCGCCATTGATTTTGCCGAGAAAATGATTGCCCGGGCGCAGAGTAAATTTAAGGCTACCGGGGTTAATTTCTTGGTGGCGGACGTGATGCAGTTGCCCTTCGGGGACAACAATTTTGATGAAATCATCTGCAATTCCGCCTTCCCCCATTTTACCCATCAACCAAAGGCCATGCAAGAGATGGCCCGGGTGCTTAAAACCGGTGCCCGGCTAATTATTTGCAACCCGGCGCCCCGGGAAGAACTAAATGAATTTCATCGAAGCTTGGGCGGTGTGGTAGGTAACGATATGCTGCCGGCGGAACCGGAAATGCGACACATGGCCCGCCAGGCAGGTTTGGAGCAGGTACTTATTCAAGACGGGCCATACGCTTATTTATTTACAGCCATAAAAACTAATGCGGTTTAAGCACCGCAGCCGAGGATTAAAAAACCGGCTATGAACATAGAAAGGGGTATTAATATGCAGCATGATCGTAATCACCGGGGTAAATTTTATGTGGTGGGCATTGGACCCGCCGGACCTCAAACTGCCACTTTGCAAGCACTGGAAGCAATCAGGCAGGCTGACGCCATTGTGGCCCCCCTGGAAAAGGCAGATTTATTTGCGGATTATATTCAGGATAAACCCGTACTTTTTGACCCCTGGGAAGGATTTTGGGAGCATAACGGTGTGCCCTGTATGGATTTAGAGCCCAAACTAGCCCGGGAGTTTCAAAACAATCGGTTTAAAGCCAGGGATGAGCGAGTGGGTAAAATTAGAGCTCTGCTGGAACAAGGTCAAAACGTGGCTCTGCTGGATTCCGGCAACCCTTGTTTTTTTGCTCCTAGTCACTGGTATGTGGAACAATTTGATGAACGCGAGCTGGAAATTATACCGGGCATGGGATGTGAAGCGGCAGCTTTGGCAGCATTGGGTAAAAGTATTATTCCCTCCTACGGCAACAGCTTTGTGCTACAGACCTCCGCCATTAAATTAAAGGATTTTCCACTGGCCTGGCCGGGGCAAAAGGATATTCACGGCAACATGGTGATCTACATGGTTTTTAAAGATCCGGTAGCGCTGTTTTTCAAGCTGGCGGGTCTTTACACTCAAGACACCCCTTGCGCCATTGTGTACTGGGCGGGTGATTCCCAGCGGCAGCGGGTGATACGTGGTACGGTGAAGAATATGGCTAAAAAAATAGAAGCGGAAAATAACCGCATGGGACTATTGTTTGTGGGTGATTTTTTAACGAGCAAACCTTATGAAGCTGCTATGCGCCGGGATCTGGCCAGGGCCGGCGAGTAAAAAAGAACAGATTAAAAACAGGCCGTCTGCTCATTTAACAATGATTTCATAAAACTAAATGTCAGTCCGGTTATACCGCCTGGAACGGAAGGGTGAACTTGGTTATTGCAAAATTTCCCCGTTCATTAATGATGATTATTCTTAATTTTATTGCATATACTATTTAAGATTGTGGTGATCATGCTGGTTACATTGACCACGGTAGTCACCTGTATTATAATGAAAGCGAGGGAATGAGATGGAATTCCGAAAGGAGGACCTTAAAATGATGCCTGTTGCCATACCAAGGTACAATATCAGAGACACGAAAAGATATTATTCCGAGCTTAACAATATCGCGTTAAAGGGAATTGAAGTAATCACCTACAACGCAATCAGTGAAAACGAAGAGGTATCCCATATCAGAACCTCTTATTTGAGCAAGCTTTTAGACAAATTATCTTTCAATCCTATCGTTGATTACGATGGTGAACTAGGTGTCCATACCGTTTCATTAAATGAAATCGATCTTTACGGCGAAGCTGAAACTGTTGCGGAAGCAGTCGAGGATTTAGTCAATAGCGTAATTGAATTCCTGGTTATTTACCTTGAAAAGTTGGATTTGTTTTCTAAAGTGGAACCGGAATTGAAACAAGTATATTTATTAAAGCTCCTCAGATGTAACGGTGACAGGGAGAAAATTAAGAAAGCGATTGGTTTTTAATGCCAATAAGGTTTTCACACGGTGATATAAAAAGACTTCTTGCCCATTTTAATATGAAGCCTGAAAAGAGTTCGACTATTTACTGCGGTTTGGGTCGAGACGGTACGTGGAGAACATGCAAATTTGGTTATCATAAAGACCGGGACAATATCGCCACCGGAACCGCTAAAGCAATAGCCAACTCCCTAAAATTCAAAACCGTCCTGGAAATGAAAGAGTATGTAGAAAAGCATCTTTAAGCCATGACGGCATTTAGTCCGCAGAAACGGGGCTATGCTTTTGTGGTTTTTTATTTTAAGTTGTTTAAATTGTTTAAAGAACTAGCCAACCATCCGGGATACCCCGGGTAGTTGGCTAGTTTGGTATTGGCGTTGCAACCACCGGCTTTACCACAACGGGCCACCGCACAGCATCACTTTTGAACTATTTCAATGCCCTGCAAATTAAGCCAGGGATCTTCCGCCGTGATCCGGTAACCCTGTACAGTGTTTCTGGTGGCGATAATTTTTTGTTCATGCACCAAATAAAAAGCGGGCAGTTCCTCCAGAATCATCTTTTGAATGGCTGTATAGGTCTGTTGCTTCACTTGCTCATCAATTTCACTTTCCCCTTTATTCACCAGTGCATCGTATTCCGGGTTGCTGTAGTGGCTTTTATAATTTTTAGAGTGATGAATTTTAACATGGTGCGGATAGGGACCCCACACAAAAAATCCGGTGCGCATGATGATGTCAAAATTACCTTCCCTCTCCGCCTGCTCCGCCGCTGCGCCTTCCAGCTGGTTAACCCTGGCATTAAAACCGGCTTGGGCCAGTTGAGCCTGGCAGGCTTCCGCTATTTTTTGCTGCCGGGAACCCCAGGATGGTGTAAGAACCAAATCAATGGTTAATGGTTGCCCGTCTTTTTCCACTACCCCATCGTTGTTGCTATCTTGCCAACCCGCCTCGGCCAGTAGTTTTTTAGCTTGCTCTAAATCCTGGCTGTAAAGCGGTAAATCCGGGCTGCTATACATCATCACCGGAGCATAGGGACGTCCCCGGGCTGCCTCGCCGATGCCTTGTAATATATTTTTCACAATTCCTTCGGTATCAATGGCATAGGCCACCGCTTTTCTAACGTGAAGATCATCAAAGGGGGCTTTGGTACAATTAAATTGCATAAAATCAGTAAAGGTGGTGGTTTTTTTGTGCACCGTTAAATTAGGATCCTTTTCCAACCGACTTACTTCGGATTCCGGCACTTTAATACTCATGTCCACATCGCCGGATGTAAGGGCCATCATCCGGGTGGTGGCATCGGGAATAATTTTGAAGATGACTTGGTCAAGTTTTTGCTGCTCACCCCAGTAATTGGGGTTTCGCTCCAGAATAACCTCCTGCCCTTTGTTGTACTGAGCCAGTTGAAAAGGACCGGTACCAATGGGCTTCGTGAAATTACCCGATGCGTCAATACTGGTGGGACTGACCACCGGCCAGGCGATATGGGTTAAATAAGTAGGCAAGGGCATGGGTTTTGCACAAATAAAACGTACCGTATGGGCATCCAGTGCTTCAATTCCTTCTAATTGCAGTGTTTTAGCTTCCACCACATACCCTCTTTTATCATATGAAAAAAGCACTGCCTGGGCGTCAAAATCCGTGCCGTCATGGAATTTCACACCTTCTTTTAAATGAAATGTCCATGTTTTGCCGCCATCGGCGCTGTCCCAAGATTCCGCTAGTCCGGGCACTAAATGTAAATCCTCATCCAAACGCACTAACGTTTCATAGATTTGGGACCACACAAAACGGGCGTCTCCATCGGGAAACTGCACAATATCCCAGGTGTTAATGTCGGTGCCAATGGCGACTTTTAAAATTTGCTCCGGAGCCTGGCCGGTTTTACCGGCATTGTTGCCACCACACCCTGTCAATGTAGTCACTAATAACAACGTGACTATAAAAAAGATAGCCGTCCTTGTTAATTTCACAACATGACCTCCTAGCATACTACTGTTTAAGTGAATGACCGGTTCGTTATTTATACTTGCCAACAAGCCACAGAGTGTTGGTTTGATACCTCCTTTAACTTGGGAGTCCGGCTGCATTTAGCGCCGGCCAAAGGGCAAAAAGGGGCATAGCTGCAACCATTTCCTTCTCTGAAGGCTGCCTTGGAATGGGGCGGGACCAATTGCCCGTTATTTAAAGATGCAAAGGCACTAACCAGTAACATGGTGTAAGGATGAAGGGGCCTTTGATAAACCTTTTCCGTCGGTCCTTTTTCCACTATCCGTCCCTGGTACATCACCGCTAAATCGTGGCTCATTTGGCGCACCACTTCTAAATCATGGGAAATAAACAAATAAGCAATTCCGAATTTTTGCTGAATGCCCCTAAAAATCTGTAGCACTTGGGCTTGTACCGAAACATCCAGCATGGATGTGGGTTCGTCGGCGACAATAAATTTCGGTTGTAAAGATAAAATGCGTGCCAACACCACCCTTTGGATTTGACCGCCGCTTAATTCATGGGGGTAGCGGCTTAAGTGCTCTTCATGAAGCCCCACTTGTTCCAATAGCCTGAGCACCATTTCCTTTTCTTGCACCGGATTCTTTACCATCCCTTGAATGTGCATGGGTTCGCTAAGACTACGGTAAATATTAAAATACGGGTTTAAAGCAGTTTCCGGGTGTTGAAACATTATTTGCATTTTGCCCCTGGTTTGATGTAGCCGGGCCGGTGACAGGGAGGCCAAATTTTGCCCTTGAAAGTAAACCTCACCCGTGGTTGGGGCGATCAGCTTTACTATAATCCGGCCCAAGGTAGTTTTGCCGCAACCGCTTTGCCCCACCAGACCCAAGGTTTGTCCCGGATCAATACCAAAGTTGATATTATCCAGGGCTTTAAACTGCCGTTTCTTGAAAAGACCGGTTTGAAATATTTTGCTTATGTTGACCACTTGAATCAACGAACCAACACCTCACCTTGGTTGTACCGGATTCCAGCAAAGGAGGGCTTTTTTGAGCACATAGGGGTTCTGCCAGGCTACAGCGCAAATGAAATTTACATCCCGGAGGCAGATTAAACAAACCGGGACCATAACCGGGGATCGGATACATGCCGTTTTCCGGCAGTGCCGCCATCAATCCCCGGGTATAGGGGTGCCGCGGGTGAACCAGGATGTGCCCGGTGGCGCCTTGCTCCACTATTTCGCCGGCGTACATGACGGCAATTTGATCACACAAGTTAGCGGCTACCTTTAAATCATGGGTAATGAGCAGTAGAGCGGCGCCTGTTTGCCGCACCATTTGTTTAAGCACTGTTACCACCTGGGCCCGCAGCAGGGCATCTAATCCTTTGGTGGGTTCATCGGCAATTAGCAATTCCGGTTCACCCGTCATGCTCACCGCGGTCAAGGCACGCTGCTTCATGCCGCCGCTGAGCTGGTGGGGGTAAACATGAGCCATGTGCGAGGCTTGGGGTATTTTAAAAAACTTCAGCAACTCCACTCCTGCGCACCAGGCTTGGAACCGGTTTGTCTTTTGGTGTAGTTTTATCCCTTCCGCTATTTGGCGGCCGATTTTTAAAACCGGGTTTAGGGATGTAGATGGGCTTTGGGGTAACAGGGCTATTTTACTGCCCCGCAAATTTTGCAATGTGGCCCTATCCATGGTTAAAATATTCCGCTGTTTAAAATAAACCTGACCCCGCACCGTAGCCTCCCGGGGTAATAGCCGCAAAATAGACATCCCTAAAACAGATTTACCGCATCCTGTTTCACCAATTAAACCCATGGTTGCTCCTGTTTGTATACTTAAATTAATGTTGCGGCATACGTCAATGGCACCGTGATGGGTGTTAAAGGTGGTGGTTAAATTTTGCACACAAAGTAGCGGCAATTTTCCAATTCCCCCTATGCCACGTTTTTATTCTTTAATCTAGGGTCTAACAGATCCCGCAATCCATCGCCTAAAAAGTTAAACGACAATACCGTGATCATGATGGCCAGACCGGGAAAAATAGTTAAACCCGGTGCGGTTTGTAAATATTGTTTACCGTCATTGAGCATGGAACCCCAAACCGGGGTCGGGGGCTGCACACCCAATCCCAAAAAGCTCAAACTTGCCGCGGCCAATATAGCCTGACCTGTGCCCAAAGTGGCCATAACCAGTACCGGGGAAATAACATTGGGTAAAAGGTGTTTGGTCATAATATATAAATCACCGGCACCCAAGGAAACCGCCGTTTCCACGAAGGGTTTTTCTTTTTCCGCCAGCACCGCCCCCCGCACCACCCGGGTATAGCCCATCCAACCCACCAGTGCCAAGGCCAGCAGCACATTGAACATGCCCGGTCCCAGCAACCCGGCAACCACAATGGCTAGAATCAAACCCGGGAAAGCTAAAAAAATATCCACCAGCCGCATAATTGCTTCATCCACCAACCCACCGTAAAAACCCGCCAATAAACCCAAAACAACACCGGTGATGACGGATATGGCGGTGACAATCAAGCCAATGGCCAGGGATATTCCGGTGCCATAAATGATTCGGCTAAGCAGACAACGGCCAAAATCATCGGTACCCAACGGATATTCCCAGCTAGGTGCTAAAAGCGCCTGCTCTAAATTTTGCTCATGGGGATGGTGCGGCGCCAAAACCGGCGCAAATACCGCCACCAGCACTAGCAAAGCTATAATCGCAACACCCAAAACGGCTAATTTATTCTTTTTTAAGCCGGCTAAAGCAACGCCGTTTTTCCATACCCTGCCCATGGGCTTGGTTAAAGTAGACAATGGTTGTTTCTCCTTGGCTTTTATTGGATAATGGTTTAAATTTATAAACCCAGCTCAGTACTCCTTTTTGTGCCTTATCCGGGGATCCAGGTAGATGTAGGAAATATCCACCAGCAAGTTGACGATAACAAATATCACGGCAAACAATAAAACACAGCCCTGGATCATGAAAAAATCCCGGGCAAAAATGGAATCCACCAGCAATTTGCCGATGCCAGGCCAGGCAAAGATTACTTCTACAATTACCGCCCCTTCCAACAAATGTCCAATTTGCAAACCAATGACCGTAATCACCGGTATCAAGCTGTTTTTCAGGGCATGGTTATGGATGATACTGCCTTCGGACAAACCTTTGGATCGGGCGGTAATAATATAGTCCTGCCTTAAAACACCCAACATACTGGAGCGGATTAACCTGGTGGTGATGGCCGCCATACCCGCACCCAACGTTACGGCAGGCAGAACCATGTGTTTGAAGGTGCCGTAACCAAAAACGGGCAGCCAGCCCAGGGTTACGGAAAATAAAAGGATTAAAAGCAATCCCAGCCAAAAGTTGGGTATACTAACCCCCAGCAACGCACCCGTCATGGTCAAATAATCCACCGGGGAATATTGTTTAACCGCAGAAATGATGCCCGCCGGCAAAGCGATGATTAATGATATAATTAAAGCCGCCAAGGCCAGTTCAAAAGTAGCGGGTATTTTTAATCGGATTTCATCCAGCACCAAATCCCCGGTAACAATGGAACGTCCCAAGTCCCCGCGCCAAGTATGTTCCAACCAGTGCCAGTACTGCACGAAAATCGGGGCGTCAAGCCCTTCTTCCACACGGATTCGGGCGATATTTTGCTCGTTGACACTTTCCAAGCCATACCTGGATATGGCCATGAGCTCGGCCGGGTCACCCGGTGCCCAGTGCATCATGCTAAAGGTAATTAAAGTTACCCCCATGGTGACAATAATCAACATGGCCAACCGTTTTACAATATATTTAAGCATCTTCAAAAAACAGGTCTCCGGCAAAGGAGTACACACGGTTTTCTTTGGCCACGCCGGCAAACCTGGTCAGGCTCCATTCCAAGTCCAGCAGCGCGCTTTTTGAATATTCCTCCGGGCTGTAAAAACAGTAGTATTTCCATCAGCGGTTTTGCACTTGTGTCGGGCTCGTTTTTTAAGTAACTGTTCAATAATTTTACCCTCCTTATTTTGCCAGTCCCACAGACTCCAGCGGGTTTACGCCCGCCGCGAACAGCGCTTCCAGCTCAGCAGGGCTGTTGATTTTGAACTGTTTGAGGGTTGAAACCATTGTTTCCGGTTGGTTGACGTAATCCATCATGGACAGGGCGGTTTTTATCTTGGCAAAGGTGCCGGTCATATTAGTTGTCCCCGCCAGTTCATTAGCCTTGTTGAAATCAAATCCCAGCACTAAACCTTCACCGGTACCGGATTGCTCATTCCAGCGGATATACAATCCGGCCACATTGCGGGCGCTTTCCGGCAGAGAACTGAGTTGCTCACTGGTTAGTGCCATGGCATATATGCCCTTTTTACCCACTGTGGTATCCAGGATCGTCTGATAAGCATCGTCTTTGCACCAGGAGGGGCAGGCGATGATCCTGTAAGATTGGCCGGCATTTAGGGGCAAGTGTTTGTCCAGGTACTTGATGATCAGATAACCGCTGTTTACGCCGGGGCAAATGTGGTTATGGAATTGAGCCGCCCGCAGAAAATCGTACGTGCAGTTGGGATGGGCCCAGATATGGGCGATGCCGGTTAGGCTGAATTCATTGCCGCCGAAGACTTTGTTTTTAGCTTTGGCTTCCCAGGCCCCGTCGCTGGCCAGCAATTTGTCCATGCCGATATTTTCAAACGCTATTGTTTTGAATACTTTTTCATTCGCCAGAGATTTTAATTCCGCGGCATTCATGACCGCCGCCGAGTTGTTTGCTTCCAGGTAAAGCATCTCTCCGGTTCCTTTATGGTAGAAGGCAAACCACAACGGCATGTTTTTGGCCCGCTGCACCAGCAGCAGGTTGCTGTTGCCGATCGTACAGCCGCTTACGGCCGCCAGGCCGTCGATGCTTTTTTCTGTTGTTTGCCCGCTTATTATGGCGCAGCCCGCGTTGGTCATGGCCAGTACATTGGCGTCGCCCTTGGCAAAGTGCAGTTTTTCCATGGCCAGCGCCGCGGCTTTGCCGCCCAGCAGGTGCTGCGTGGTGATTTTTTCACTGCTTATATAGTTTTTAATATCGCCATTGATTTCCCCGGCCCAAACCGTTCCCGGGATGGTCAACAATAACAACATTACCGCCAAAATAATCTTTGTTTTTTTCATCTAGCATCTCCTCCTGATAAATGGTTGCTTCAATAATTCCGCTCTGCATTCCGCTTTGCGATATAGGTTTTTTGTCATCGCCTCCTTGCTGAGTATGGTAAGGAAAGATATGATTTTTTCTTCCCTGCGGGTTTTGCGTGGCATTTGTTTTATAATTGTTCAGCGTTGATACTGCATGTCATGTAACTAGAAAAAACGGGTCGGCGGGCTTTTCCCAGCCCGCCAGCTTTTAAAAGGACGTCGATTCTATCGCCGGCGCATGTCAAACCGGCAATAGAATAGGAGGCTAAAAGGCCCTGCCGAGGTAAACCTTTTAACAAAATAAAAATGCCATGAAGCGGATTGGCCTCCAACAGGCTAATACCTTCATGGCATAATTTAATCTAATGAAAATGTAAAGCCACGCACAGTTCGTTGTTCTTAAGAACATTCGTGGCTTTTCTCGCAAATATTTTCGTCTGACTAACGTAACCAAGAATAATTCAATTATTCCTTTAACATTAAGAACATATAATAAAAAACCGTTTTTGTCAAGGACAGTGGTAACGGTTTTTAAAACAAATCCGGGTGGAATTTTTGTTTGTTTTTCTTTGAAAAACATTTAAGAACCCCGAACTGCTGCTTCTTCCAGTCCCTAAATGCTTGCGTTTTTAAATTTGATCCGATAGAATATAAGTATGCTTAAAATGTTAATTTTAAAAAGGCACGGATGAGAATGAAAAAATTAGAGAACGTGGTTGAGTTCGTGAGTGGTTCGCCGCAATTTAGGATTAAAGAAACGTTTGATGATAAAGCGCCGTTTTACACCTATTATGGACAATCAGATATTGAAGATGATTTGCTTGGCATGGATTCTAAGCGCGGTAACAGCAAACAAGTGCGAACCTTTGATAAGGTGAATACCCTATGTCAAGGTGATGTGGTTTTTAGTTTGATATCAGGAAAATCTACTCTGGTTGGTATAAATCATCAGGGGTATCTGTACACGCAAAACTACGTTAAGCTGGTAACGGATGAAAAGGTTGATTCAAAATATCTTGTTTACTTGCTTAATGAAGATCAATTTATTAAGAAACAGTTGCAAATAGGATTGCAGGGCTCGCAAGTTCTAAAATATACGTTGAAACAAGTGAAAGAACTTGAGTTACCGGATTTGCCATCCATAGAAAAACAACGGCTTATCGGTGAACTTTATTTCAACCAATTGCGGCTGGAAGCATTAAGAAATAGAGCGGCAAATTCAGAAACGGCCATCGTATTAGAAAGGCTTAGGGAGGCGAGCAAGCAATGAACGAGAATCAATTTGAAACAGAACTCATTCAATACATCACCAGTGGTACAATTACCAAACCAGAGCATCTGGAAGGCATCGGCGACTTTATTGTCAAAGAATCGAAGGCTGATTATGTGGTGAAAACGAAACTGTGGAAATATGAACCCCATATTAAAACTACAGAACAACTCTGGGATAACTTTAAGACGATTTTGGAACAACACAATCAAAACACCCTGGACCATCCGTTAAGTGCTGTGGAATTTAATCAAGTGAAGAAAATCATCTCGGGCATTCGGACACCTTACGAAGCGGGACAGTTCTTGTATGGCTTAAATGGTGTGTCGCAAATCGAGATTGATTTGGATGACGGACGTCATGTATTCCTTACGGTTTTTGATCAAAAACAGATAGGGGCCGGGGATACGGTTTATCAAGTTGTCAATCAAATTGAGCGGCCGGCGGTTATCACAGGAAAACAAAAATGCCGTTTTGACACGACTCTTTTGATTAATGGTTTGCCCATCATTCAAATTGAAGAAAAGCGTGACACCCGGGATGTCAATGAAGCTCTTAATCAGATGCGCCGATATGCCAATGAAAATCAGTATCGTGATATTTTCTCGACGTTGCAAATTTTGGTGGCTATTACGCCAAACAATGTGAAGTATATGGCCAATACGACGCCGGATAAATTTAACAAGGACTTCGCTTTTAACTGGCAACGCAAGAGTGATAATACCATCGTGCGCAACTGGAAAGAATTTGCGGATTCCATGCTTTCCATTCCCATGGCCCATCAAATGGCTACCAACTACATGATTTTGGACGGAACAAAGAATAAACAAATGCTGAAGGTTATGCGTCCTTATCAAGTGTATGCGACACAAAACGTTATTGAGAGCTTAAAACGTGTTGATTTTGAACTCGGTATGAATAAAGTTGGTTATATCTGGCACACAACCGGTTCCGGTAAAACCATTACCAGTTTTAAAACGGCATGGCTGGCCAGCCGCATGCCCAAAGTGGACAAGGTTGTTTTTGTGGTGGATAGAATTGCTTTAACCAAGCAAACCAATGAAAATTACCAAGCCTATGACCCTGATGCCACAGAAGACACAGTGGGCAGCGTTCAAAATACAGACAATACGACCGATTTGAGTCGTAAGCTTAAGAGCAAGGACAATAACATTATTGTGACTTCCGTTCAAAAACTGGATACGTTGGTGAAACGTAAAACCTTTAAAGCCCCGGATAAAAATATCGTGTTTATTGTGGATGAAGCACACCGCTCGACAGGTGGGGACTCCTTCAAGAATATCCAAAAAGCTTTTAAAAAATCCGCTTGGGTGGGTTATACCGGAACACCGATGTTTGACGAAACGACCACCGGGCTGCGCACAGAAGATATTTTTGGTTCATTATTACACGCCTATACCATTCGTGAAGCCATTGCTGACCGCAATGTTTTAGGCTTTAAAGTGGATTTTAAGACGACAATTGATGAAAAACAAATGAAAGAAAACTATCTTTCCGCCTTTTACCGGGAACGGCATCCCAAATGGAGCGAAGAACAAATTCAAAAGAAAATCAACAATCTCTCTCAAGAGGATATGGATGATGCCATTGAGCCAAGTTTCTACGATGAAAATCCGGATCACATCAAGCTGGTAGTGGAAGATATTTTCAAAAATTGGCGTAACCGTTCTAATGAGGGAAAGTATAATGCTTTGTTTACTACTCACGTGGGCGGTGGTAAAGCAAGTACGCCCATGGCAATGATGTATTTTCATCAGTTTCAGCGTGTCAACGAAGAAAATAGGGAGAAGGGTGGACAGACGTTAAAAATTGCCGTTACTTTCAGTCAAAATACGTCGAACAATGATAGCATGCTGGCCGCAAATCAAGGCTTGCACGATGCCATTAAAGCTTATAATGCTGAATTTGGCACATCTTTCGGGATGGATGATGTTGCGGGTTATACGCAAGACGTGATTTCACGTTTAAATAAATCGGTCACGGACGGAAAATACCTGGATTTGGTTATTGTAGTGGACCAATTATTAACCGGTTTTGACGCACCTGAACTGAACACCCTTTATGTGGATAGAACCTTGAAAGGCGCCGGGTTAATTCAAGCCTATTCAAGAACGAATCGTATTGCGGATATGCAAGAGAAACCATGGGGACGTGTGGTCAATTACCGCTGGCCTGCGCAAAACGAGAAGCTGATGAATAAAGCCCTTGCCATTTATGCAAATAAAGACTCGGCCATTTTGTCTGTTGATGAACAACGTGAGTCGAATCAAAAAGACGGCATCATTGCTAAACCATTCGAAGATGTGTTTGACGAAGTGAAAGAAGTTGTTGAGAAATTAAGCAGTTTAACCACTGGATTTCAACAGTTGCCCCCCTCTGAAAAGCAAAAGGATTATATGCTTGATTTGCTTCGTGAATATAACAGGGGCATGGCGAAATTAAAGCAATATGCTCCCGATGACGTTGAGGGTGAAAAAAATGGATTTAACTATGACAATCCCGATGAGTTGGTAGAACGGTTGGGGATGACTTCAGAGCAGGAAACCATGTTGACAACTGTCTTAACCAATGAACTTAAGTCTCATATTGTCAAACAGAAAAAAACCCCTCTTTATCAAATCGAACTGCGGATGACTCACGTGAAGGATGTTAAGGTGGATTATGATTATCTTACTGAACTGGTGGAGCAATTATTGAACCAGGTTCATGAAGGCAAAGCTCGGGAAGCCAAAGAAACTCAGGAGAAGATCAACCAATTTGCAAATGGGTTGGATGATCGTAATTATGCGACGAAGATTATCAATGCGGCTGTGGCCATCATCAAAGGTCACTTTCCACCGGTGGGTTCTAACTTTAAGTATCCTGCGCGACTAAATAGCAGTGAACAAATCATCCGGCAAGCGAACGATGTTAGCCTGGATAGAATGCTTCTTGACTTCCGGGTGAAGTGGGGAATCACGGATATTATCACCAGTGCCGGGATGCGGGAGTTGTTTAGTCGTCATCGCTACGGCTGGCAGGATTTGGATGATACCGGTCAAATTCGTGACATCATTGCTCAGGCAAGTTCTGATTATAAGACACTTGCGCATGATGAAAACGTACAGTCCTTGTCTAAAATTAAATATCGGAACGGCTTGCGTGAAGCAATTTACGAATTAGCGGATGAATTGGCGGAAAGTTAATTTATAGAGCACCATGGAATTATTTTGCGATGACACGGGAGGGTAGCATGAACGAAATACAATTTTTAATGTATGACGCCGATGGAGAAGTGGAAGTTCTTGTTCAAGATGAGACGATTTGGGCAACCCAAAAGACCATTGCACAACTTTTTGATGTTGGAGTTCCAGCGATTAGTAAGCACTTGAAGAATATCTTCCAGTCTGGAGAATTGGATGAAAAAGTGGTTGTTTCCATTTTGGAAAACACCACTCAACACGGCGCAATGGAAGGAAAAACACAGACGAACTCTGTTAAATACTACAATTTGGATGCGATTATCTCAATTGGCTACCGTGTGAATTCTAAAAAGGCGACGAAGTTCCGTATATGGGCAACGGATGTCTTAAAAGAATACATCCAAAAAGGCTTTAAGATTGACGTTGAACGTATGAAACAAGGTGAGAATGTTTTTGGCAAGGATTATTTCCGCGAGTTGATTGAAACCGTTCGTTCAATTCGAGCAAGTGAACGACGCATATGGCAGCAAATTACAGATGTCTTTGCGGAAATTTCATACGATTATGATAAGAACTCGGACATTACCAAGAAGTTTTATGCGACAGTACAAAATAAATTTCATTATGCGATTACAGGGAAAACTGCCGCTGAAATTGTTTATGACAGTGCGGATAA
This sequence comes from Desulfoscipio sp. XC116, assembly GCF_039851975.1. Lineage (GTDB taxonomy): Bacteria > Bacillota > Desulfotomaculia > Desulfotomaculales > Desulfallaceae > Sporotomaculum. The sequence continues at coordinate 3,610,083 of NZ_CP156660.1, read as the reverse complement.
AGACAAAAAGCATATGGGGCTGACCTCTTGGAAGAACTCACCTGATGGACGTATTTTACAATCTGATGTAATCGTTGCCAAGAATTATTTATCAGAAAAAGAAATTCGTAGTTTGGAGCGTAACGTATCAGCATACTTCGATTATGTAGAGCGTTTGCTTGAAGATGAAGTCTTATTGGGGATGCAGGACTTTGCGACAAGTATTGATGAGTTCTTGAAATTCAACCGTTATGAAATCTTGGAAGGACATGGGCATATTTCGCATAGAGCAGCTAAGGACAAGGCGATTAGTGAATATAAAGAATTCAACAAGCACCAGAGAATAGTTTCCGATTTCGACAAAGAAATTAAGAAAATACAAGGTGAGCGGAAATGAGCGAAAACAAAGAAAATGTGCCCCAAATAAGGTTCCCGGGGTTTAGTGATGCTTGGGAACAGCGGAGGTTGGGGGAGATAGCAACTTTTATCAACGGCAGAGCCTACTCGCAGGATGAACTATTAGCTAAAGGCAAGTACAAAGTCCTGCGTGTTGGCAATTTCTACACAAACGATAGTTGGTACTACTCGGATATGGAACTTGGCGAAAAACACTATGCTAATGTAGGTGACCTTCTCTATACATGGTCGGCCTCCTTTGGACCTCATATTTGGCTTGGTGACAAGGTTATTTACCATTATCACATCTGGAAAGTTGCGCTTTCAGAGCAATTCGACAAGCAGTTTGCAGTACAGATTCTTGACTATGACAGAGCGAAACTCATGTCCGATCATAACGGTTCTACAATGATTCATATCACAAAAAAGGGTATGGAAGAAAAGACGATTTCGCTACCATCAACAGCCGAACAGAAGAGGATCGGCACCTTCTTCTGCACCCTCGACAACCTTATCACCCTTCATCAACGTAAGTTAAATAATGTGAAGAAATTGAAGGCTGGTCTACTTCAAAAAATGTTCCCCAAAAATGGAGAAAAATTTCCGGAAGTACGTTTCCCGGAATTTACTCACGCTTGGGAACAGCGGAAGCTTGGGGAACTTGCGGAATTCTCGAAGGGAAGCGGTTATACAAAGAATGATTTAACTGAAAGTGGCTCACCAATCGTTTTATACGGTCGGCTTTATACTAAATACGAAACTATTATAAACGATGTTGATACATTTGTAGAAATGAAAGACAACTCTGTAATCAGTGAAGGAAATGAAGTTGTTGTCCCTGCATCTGGCGAAACAGCAGAAGATATCTCAAGAGCGTCAGTTATTGGTAGGTCTGGATTTATACTTGGGGGAGACTTGAATATCATCAAACCCAATCAAGAAATTGATCCTATATTTTTGGCTTTAACGATTTCAGGCGGCACACAACAAAAAGAAATGTCAAAATGTGCTCAAGGAAAATCTGTTGTTCATTTGCATAATTCTGATTTGAAACAAGTGAGCTTGTTCTATCCTAAATTGGAGGAACAACAGCGAATTGGGAAGTTCTTTGTTGAAATCGACCGCCTCATCACCCTTCATCAGCGTAAGCTGGAACACTTGCAAAAACAGAAGAAATCATTATTGCAACAAATGTTTTTATAGGAGGAAAGTGGCGATATGGGTAATAATTTGCAAGCTATTACAACAAAACTGTGGGCAATGGCAAATGAACTTCGTGGAAACATGGACGCGGCAGAATACAAGAACTACATTCTAGCCTTTATGTTCTACCGTTATCTGTCCGAACATCAAGAACAATATTTAGTTGAATATAATGTAATTGATGTTGCAGAAGGTGAATCCATCAATAAGGACTATTTGGAACAAGCCAACGGTGACGATTTGAATGATTACTTAGAAGATGTTTCGTCAAGTTTAGGCTATGCCATTGCACCGCTTGATACCTGGGCATCTTTAGTTCAAAAAATTGATAACAGCATGGTGATTCCCAGTGATTATCAAACTATTTTTGATAACTTCAATAAGAACGCTGAATTAAACAAAGAAGCTGCGAAGGATTTTCGTGGCGTATTTAACGACATCAATCTTGGAGACACCCGTCTTGGTTTTTCGACAAATGAACGTGCGAAATCACTTAACCGTATTGTAAAGCTCGTCGGTGGAATTAATTACAAAGGTGAAGATGGCCAAGACATTCTTGGTGCAATTTATGAATATCTCATTGCTCAATTTGCGGCAAGTGCGGGTAAAAAAGGCGGGGAGTTCTACACACCGCATGAAGTTTCTAAAATTTTGGCTAAAATCGTCACGGATGGTGTAGAAGAATCGGATAATACTTTTTCGGTGTATGACCCGACTTGCGGATCCGGGTCATTACTGTTAACCGTTAAAGGAGAATTGTCGGGTGGCGATAAACCGGGAGCGATTAAATTCTTTGGTCAAGAAAAGAATACCACAACATACAACTTAGCTCGTATGAACCTGATGATGCATGGTATTTCATTTAACAACATGACTCTGTCCAATGCCGACACCCTTGAAAGCGATTGGCCTGATGGACCGGATGAAAAAGGAATTGACCGCCCGCGCTCTTTTGATGCCGTGGTTGCCAATCCTCCCTATTCTGCTCATTGGGACAATAGCGAAACGAAATTAAAAGATCCGCGTTTTAGTGAATATGGTAAACTTGCTCCTAAAACGAAGGCAGATTATGCCTTCATTTTGCACAGTTTGTATCACCTGAATGATACGGGAACAATGGCCATTGTATTACCCCACGGTGTTTTGTTCCGTGGTGCGGCAGAAGGTGTGATTCGTCGAACCATCATTGAGAAAAATTATCTCGATACAGTGATAGGGTTACCGGCTAACCTGTTTTACGGTGTATCCATTCCAACGACGATTTTAGTATTCAAGAAAAACCATAAAACGAAAGACATCCTGTTTATTGATGCAAGCAACGAATTTGAAAAAGGGAAGAATCAAAATAAACTTACTGATAAAAATATCAATAAGATTATTGCAACTTACCGAAATCGTTTGGATGTTGATAAATACGCTCATGTGGCGTCGCTTGAAGAAATCAAAGAAAACGAGTTCAACTTAAATATTTCGCGCTATGTGGATACATTTGAAGAAGAACAAGCCATTGATCTTGATGAGGTGAATAGGCTATTGGAGCAAGATAAACGTGAAATTGCTGAACTTGAAGCGAAGATCAGCGAACAGTTGAGAATCTTGGGTATTAATGTGTAGGAATTGATGGAAAAAGGGTCAAGGACATTGTTTCTTGGCTCTTTTTCGGCTTTCGCTTGGGAACAGCGGAAGCTTGGGGAACTTGCGGAATTCTCGAAGGGAAGCGGTTATACAAAGAATGATTTAACTGAAAGTGGCTCACCAATCGTTTTATACGGTCGGCTTTATACTAAATACGAAACTATTATAAACGATGTTGATACATTTGTAGAAATGAAAGACAACTCTGTAATCAGTGAAGGAAATGAAGTTGTTGTCCCTGCATCTGGCGAAACAGCAGAAGATATTTCAAGAGCGTCAGTTATGGTCTATCATGCCTGTTATACAGCGCAATATAAATCCAATATGCGGCTGTGCGCAAATACCAGGTCAAACTTTTTGGCGAAGCCTTCTTTTTCATATGCTTTCAAAATACTTATCGGCATAGATCTTATTCCTTTTGGCGTTGCAGGGCGGGCGGGAAACGGGGTAAGATATTTAAAATCATGCTCCTTTTTCGCATCAAAATAATCCCTTTTCCCATGGCCCGGGGAGATGCGATTGGGTTAAAATTTATTCCATAATAATAGGAAAATAATTATGAAGAATTGTTGTGGAGGAACTGTTGAAAAATGTGTATGCCTATGGATGTTTTATTGACCGCCCGGCACATATCCAAAACCTTTGCCACCGGAGAAGTGGAGGTAAGGGCGGTTGCGGATATGTCATTTGAAATTTACGCGGGGGAACTGGTGGTCATCCTTGGCCCCAGCGGCTCGGGCAAAAGTACGTTGCTGAATATTATCGGCGGTATTGAGCCGGTCACCGGCGGTACGGTTTTTTACCGGGGTATTCCTCTGCATCAAGCCAGCGCAGCGCAGCTTACCGATTTCAGACGGGAATACATCAGCTTTGTCTTTCAATTCTATAACTTGCTGCCCAACCTTACGGCTTTGGAGAACGTGGAAATTACGGCGGAAATGTCGGCGGCCCCTCTTGATGCCGGAATGCTTATGGAAAGAGTGGGCCTGGCGGACCGGGCCGGCCATTTTCCCGGCCGGCTGTCGGGCGGACAGCAGCAAAGGGTGGCCATTGCCAGGGCGATTTGCAAGAACCCCGAGCTGCTGCTCTGCGACGAGCCCACCGGAGCCCTGGATGTTAAAACCGGCGTTCAGATTTTGCAGCTTTTATGGGAATTCAACCGGGAATACCAAAAGACCGTGATTATTATTACGCATAATTCCGACATTGCCAAGATTGCTCATCGGGTTTTCCATATCAAGGACGGCTATATCGAAAAAATCGTGAATAATGAGCGGCTGTTATCCCCCGGAGAAGTGAGATGGTAATGTATGTCTAAATATTTTACCAACCTATGGCGCAATACCATGAAAAACAGGGGCTCCTACCTGGGGGCGGTATTGGTGATCGCCATGGGACTGCTGGTATTTGTGGCCATGACCGATGTATTGTCCAATTTGCGCCACGCCCTGCGGGAGTATTACGACACATGCGTTTTTGCCGATGTTTTTGCTGGGGTGGAGGGAATTCCGGCTGAGAAACTGGAGGAACTGGAGCGGATTGACGGGATCGACGTTGCTTTTGGCAGACTCGGCAAGGACGTAAGAGCCGTCATTGAGGGAGAAAACAAGATCATCACCCTGCATCTTATGGCGTATGAGCCAAACGATCGCTTGAATAAATTTCAGGTCACGGACCCGCAGTTTTCCGACAGCGAACTTTTGCTGGGCTATAAGATGTTCGAGGCTTACGGATTCACCGCCGGGGATGAAATGCGGCTGATCATCGGCGACGGCCTGGAAACCTTTGCGTTGGCGGGAACGGTCCAGGGGCCGGAGTATATTTACGCCATGCCGCCGGGCGGCGCCAATTCCCCCGATGCCGAAATATATGATATCGCTTGTATCAACAAGGCTAGGCTGGAAAAGCTTCTGGGCAGGACGGGGGTGGTGACGGAGCTTGGCTTTACACTGAAGTCCGGCTGCCAGTTTTCGGACGTAAGACAGGAACTGACGGACAGGTTATCGCCCTATGGGCTTTCTTCCCTGGTAGAACGGAAGGATCAGATCAGTAATTATATGATGGACAATGAATTTGGTGAGCTTTCCGGCGCCGGTACGGTGCTGCCCGCGATTTTTTTGGCGGTGTCGGTTTTTATGCTGTACATCGTGCTGCGCAAAATGATCGACCGGGACCGCACCCTGATCGGTACGATGAAAGCCTTTGGGTTTAAAGACCGGGAACTCCTTGGCGGTTACCTGGTGCAGGGCGTGGTTATCGGTATTTTGGGCGCCGTGACGGGCAGCGTTCTTTCCATACCGCTGGCTCAGCACATGCATGCCATGTATGTGGATTATTTCAATCTACCGGTGAGAGATTTGACGTATTACTGGTCCACCAGAATTCTGGGCGCCGTAATTGCCGTTTGTGTGAGCATGTTGGCAGTTTATATCGGCGTGCGGGAATTGCTTAAAATACACCCGGCTGAGGCCATGCGTCCCGCCGCACCCGCGGCTGACCCAACCGTTGCACTCCCACGGTCTTGGGAGCGGCGGCTTTCCGCGAGCAAGAAAATGAGTATCCGCTTTATGAGCCGGAATAAACTGCGCAGTATGTTGCTGGCTTTCGCCATTGCCTTTCCCTTTGCTTTGACGGCGGTTTTGCTTTCGTACCAGGCGGTGGCCGAGCAGATGTTTTTTGACCAGTTCACCAAGGTGGAAACGTATGATATGAAAGCCGCCCTAGCCGGGCATGCGGATTATCACGAGCTGATTTCTTCCGCCCGGCAGATTGAAGACATCTATGACGTAGAGGCCATTGCTGATTACGCGGTTACGCTGCGGCATGAGAACATAACGTTACTGACTTCCCTGCAGGCCCTGCAGACCGGTTCCCGTAATTACAACATTGTCGATATCTACGATCACCGCCACGCCCCGCGCAGTGACGGCCTGGTGATGAATTCCGTCACGGCCCGCAAACTCGGCGCACAGCCGGGCGACGCGGTGGAGGTGTGCAGCGCTTACCTGGGTTCCGAGCCGGTAGAAATCCCGGTGGTCAAGGTCATTGAGGAAAGCTTCGGCAGCGGCTGTTATATCAATATGGAGGCCGTAAGCAGGTATTTTAACGTGGGCGATATTGCCGATACCCTCCTCTTTAAAGTGGCCGGGGGAAGAAGCGAAGACGTGAAAAAAGAGCTGACCGCCACCAGAAATATTATCGCGCTGACCGAGTCGGAGCGGGTATTAAAAAGCTACCGGGAAATGGTGAAAAGCATGATGTCCATGATGAATATGCTGGCGCTGCTTTCCGTCTGCACGGGCTTTATCCTTATTTATAACATAACAGGCATTTCCCTGCGGGAGCGAAAAAACGAATTCGGTACATTGATGATTTTGGGGACCAGGTCCCGGGACATCCTGGAAATCGTGTCTTTTGAGCAAACGCTGAATTTTGCTTTGGGGATCCTGGCCGGCTACCCCTTATCCCTGGTACTGAAGGCAATCATGGCCAGCATTATCAATTCGGACGTTTATCGTGTCAATTTTACGGTGCCATTCAGTGCATACGTCTATTCATTCCTTATTTGCGGTGCCATTGCGGCTTTATCGACTCGCATCATATTCAAAAGCATACGGAATATTGAGCCGGCGGAAGTGCTCAAGGAAAAGGAGTAGCCAATGAAAAACAAGAAGCTTTTAATCATTCCCGTCTTGATCATCGTGGCGGTGGTTTGGGGACTGTTGCAGCACCGCGGCGTGGCGGTTGAGGTGTTCACTGTGGCCGCCAGGGATGTGACGGACTCCGTAATTGAGAACGGGACGGTCCGGATTGGCGACAACATCAGGATTATTTCCGATGTTTCGGGCGCGGTGGCGGATATTTCAGCCGTCGAGGGCGGCTTTGTGGAAGCGGGCGAGGTCATTGCGGTTATCGACAAAATTAATTATGAAAACGAAATCAACGCCCGTTTAAGCGCCGTTGCCGCCTATGCGGCGCAAAGCCGGGAGGCGGGCGCAAACGAAAGCTATGACAAAAAGGATGTGCAATATTCCATCCGGCAGATTGCCGTCCAAAGGGAGGAACTGCAAAACGATCGGGAACTGCGCCGCCAGGATTATGAAAAGGGGCTGGTGCTGTACGAAAACGGCGCAATACCGAAAAATGATCTGGATCAGCTGGAGAAGGGCTTTGTAAATGCCGAACTGGCCGTGAACGCTGTGGATATACAGCTCGACGCACTGCGCGCCAAACTGGACAACGATCACGCGGGGGCTGTGTCGGAACGGATGGAGGCGTTGATTGAGGGAGAACAGGCGGCGATAAGCAACCTGGAGAAAAAAGTGGCCAACTGCGCGATAAAGGCCCCGGCTTCAGGTTTTATCAGTGATCTGGCTGTTAAGGAGATTTCCCATGTTTATGAGGGCCAGACCGTTGCCACCATCAAGGCGCAGGATAGCCTGACGGTGAAGGCGCAGCTTCTGACCGGCTATGAGCCTTATCTGGCGGTGGGCGACAAGGTGAAAATCACTCACAAGCTAAAAGGGGGGGACATGGTCTATGATGGCGTGATTAACGAAATTTATGATTTTGCCGGCGAAACCATCTCGGCTTTGGGGCTGAAGGAATACCGGGTGGATGTCGTGATAGCGCTGGAAGACAGCAAAGCGGCCCTTAAGCCCGGTTATGAGGTGACGGTGGAATTTCCGCTTTTCAGTGCCCAAAAGCAAATTGTGGTGCCAAACGGGGCGGTATTTGATGTGGACGATAACGATTATGTGTTTAAAATCCAGGGCGGAAAGGCGGTACGCACCCCTGTAACCGTGTCCTATAAAAGCAATACTGAAACCGTAATCGCTTCGGGAGTGGCAGTGGGTGACCGGGTGGTTGCCGATGCCAATGTGGAGGGACTGGCCGATGGCGTTAAAATATCCTTTTAAATGCTGTTTTATCCGGCTGCTGAATGGTTGCTCCTGATGGCAAAGAAACCTAATGGCTTAAAACAGCCCCCTGCTAGCATGTTGGAGAATCACCAAACAACCCTTGGACACAGGGAAGGAAGTATTTCAAAACAGCCGGGACAAGCTGGAAGAAATTTTTGGCTTTCTACCGGTATATATTGGACGAGTAAAATGAAGAAATAGCCGGCGAACAGGTTATTTCACTGCTCGCTTTAATTGTAAATCATATTGAAAGGCGCTATCCTTTGCGGTATAACGCCTCTCTTGCTTTTTCGCATCGGTTTGGGGTATGACTCAATAAGTTTCCCTATTGACACGTGCCTTTTGGCCCCTTCACTTTCATTACTTGCAACTAAGATTTGTTCGGCCTACCCTTGAATAATTACACATTTTTGAAGGCAGGGTAATGCGATGAAATTAAAAGATATGGACAATTTTGTGAACGTATGTTAAACTGTTAGAAAATATAGCGTAAGTACTAAGTATTAAAAATTTAATAACTATAACAATATTAGGCCACGAAGGTCTTTTGCCAGCCACAAGGTTGGAAAATGCCCTCGTGGCTTTTTAATTGCGAAGGAGGTTCGAAAATGCCCAAGCTAATTGTTTGTGGCCGGGGAGGCTGCGGCAAAAGTACTCTGGTGACCCTTTTGGCAAGAACATTGGGTGCACGGGAAAAAGTATTGGTGGTGGATACCGACGAATCTAATCTGGGCCTGTGTAAAATGCTTGGCCAAAACCCGCCGGAAATGAGTTTGATGGCTTCCCTTGGCGGTAAGTCGGCGGTGCAGAAAAAACTTTTGGCATCCTTGCAGCAGGAAAACAGTGAAAAGGCGAATTATTTTAAGGAGAATTTATCTCTGGCGGATTTACCGTCTGCATGTGTCAACTGGGACGGTATGGTGGGCAATCTGCGCATTGGAAAAATCGAGCACAGTATGGAAGGTTGCGCTTGTCCGATGGGCTCAATTACCCGGTCTTTATTAAAAGAGCTTGAAGTAAACAATAATGAGTGGGTTATAGCGGACACCGAAGCAGGTGTGGAGCATTTCGGGCGTGGTATTCTGGAAGGGGCGGATTTAATACTAATGGTTATAGACACTTCATATGAGTCGGTTTTGCTGGCCGAGAAGGCCAAGGGATTGGCTGAAGAGGCTCATAAGAAGTTTTTTGTTGTTCTGAACAAGGTGGACGAGGCAACAGAAGCCACTTTGCGCCGGGAACTGGCCGACAGGGGAATAGAGGTTGGCAGTGCCATAAGCCACTCTTCGGACATCAGCGGGGCCAATCTGGTGGGAAATTCACTGGATGCTAATATGCAGCGGGATAGTATGGATAAATTGGTTGATAAAATAGTCAGGCTGTGCAGCTAAATCGCGGAGATAGCTTAGTACTGTAGCGTAAATTGCTTTTTGAGCGAAGCTTTTGCTGCCTTGATAGGTGTCGGGTATTGAAAGTTAAAAATTTTAGATTTTCAACTTTTAATACCCGGCACCAGCTAAACGACACCGTTATTAGGGTAGTGTATTTTGCTACGCAGAGGAGCGGTAAACCCATCTTGAAGTTCGATAAACTATACTTTTGTTGCAGTGTTAGCGTAGTTTATTAATAAAATAATGAAGTATTAACTGTCTTGTTAGGAAAGAAACCTTATTAGAACCACGAATACTTTGTTCTTTATAGAGACGCAAAGCATTCGCGGTTTTTTATTTTTTCCGGTCCCGGGTGCGCTTGCTTTTTGCCGCCGGGCCGCCGGAGAAACCTGGCTCTGTAATTACTGCCATGTATTTTCAAAGTTGGATATTACGTTATTGCCGTATTGACAAGTTATATATCGCAACTTATTATTACTAATATAATCATGTTTTGTTGTGTTTTGTATCGTTTTGGTTGTTTTACCTTGATAATAATAACGCACTACTCTATTTTTGTTACGTTATGTGTTGCGCTGACTCGTCAGGAAGGCACTCTGCAACATTCGCCACCGCCTTGGCCATCTTTTTGTGCTTTCTCAATAACTTGTCCGGATACTGTTTTAAAGTAATGATTTCTAATGAAAGAAGGGTTTAAGATGCGCTTTGTTATTGTTGCCGGCACACCCTCATCGGGGAAGACATCGGTAATGATGCATACGATACGACATCTTTTGAAAAGTAAACTTGTAGTTGCGGCTTGTAAGATTGACTGCTTGCAGACTTCGGATGACGAGCGGTATCGACGTCTTGGAATACCGGTAGCCGTTGGGCTAAGTGATTATATTTGTCCGGATCATTTTTATGTCGCCAATCTGGAAGAAGTGGAACGCTGGGCACAAGATCAAAAAGCGGATGTGCTGGTTCTGGAAACAGCAGGCTTGTGTCACCGTTGTGCGCCGGCCGTACATGATTGTCTGTCCGTATGTGTCATAGATAATTTAATTGGCATTGATGCCCCGAAAAAAGTGGGTCCCATGCTGAGCACGGCGGATATTGTCGTGATCACCAAAGGCGATATCGTTTCCCAGGCCGAAAGAGAAGTATTCCGTTATAAAGTTGAAACGGTAAATCCGCAAGCCCGGATTTTGGATTTCAACGGTCTTACGGGACAAGGCGCGCTGGCACTGAAAAATGAAATTCTTAGCTGTAAGGAGTTGGCGGGAATCAGCGGTCAGGAGTTAAAATACCCCATGCCCGCGGCTATTTGTTCTTATTGTGCGGGAGAGACTATTGTCGGCAAAACATACCAAATGGGAAATGTAAAAAAAGTTGACTTTGGGAGACTGGACTAATGATCGAAAAAATAACTATCTTAGGCGGCTTGGATAAAGAAGGTTCGCCGGAGAAGATTCGGCAACTGGACATTAAAGCGGGCGAAGTGCTGGCGGTGGTTGGTCCCACCGGTTCGGGAAAAACTCAATTAATATCGGATATTGAGCAATATGCCGAAGCTGAAACATTGACAGGCAGGAGCGTTTTAATCAACGGTCAGCCTGTAGATAGAAATAAGAATAAAAGGTTGCTGCGCTATCTGGTTGCTGAAGTGTCCCAAAACATGAACTTTGTAATTGATATGTCCATTGAAGAGTTTCTTCTAATGCATGCGCAGGTGCGGGCTATTCAAGATCCTGTCAAGACAATCAAGGATGTGCTGGCCATAACCAACCAGTTATCGGGCGAACCGGTTTCTTTCTCGACGAACCTGACTCAATTAAGCGGGGGGCAGTCACGGGCGCTTATGGTAGCGGATGTGGCCCTGATCAGCAATGCTCCGGTTGTATTGATTGACGAAATTGAAAATGCCGGCATAGATCGTTTGCAGGCTTTGGAAATGCTTACGGGGCGGGGGAAAGTTGTGCTGGTTGTGTCTCATGATCCAACCCTGATGCTGATGGCCGGACAAAGAGTGGTGATGAAAAATGGTGGCATGGACAAGATCTGCCGGACCACGCCGGAGGAGAGAGGAATACTGGAAGGCTTGATCAGGGTGGAAAGAGAGATAGCCCGCTTGCGGGAACATTTAAGAAAAGGAACGAGTATTGGAACGGAAGATAACAAAAAGGAGGAGTGGTCGCTATGGCAAGAGTTTTGGTGCACTGTCCGTTAAATATCAGCAGGTCTTTGGAGCAAATGCTCAAAGACTATGGCCGGGACCTGGAAAAAAGGCATGGCCTACAGGTGGAGATTGAAACCCAACCTCATCGTCCCGAGGAAGACGGTCTGTTTAAAATGTGTTTGGAAAAGGGCGAGATACCGGAACTGGTGATCGGCCAAGTCAACGATTTTGCCGAACTGCCGGAAGGGTACTTGGAGGAATATTTTCGCTCACTCCCCGGTCGTTTTCCGCTGCGTTCGGAACTGGCGAAAGCCGGATTTGCGGATGAGAAAGGGTATTTTCAGCCCTTTGTGGTAATTCCTTTTGCCATGTTTTATAATCCGAACCTGCTGGGGGAAAAGGAACTTCCCGAAGCGTGGAAAGATTTGCTGGAGGCTCGCTGGCGCAAGCAGGTCATTATGCCTGATGAATATCGGATGGTATCGAAGATTATTCGCACCTTTATGCAAGCCCGTTATCCGGAACGATTTGCCGATTTCCGGGAGAATGTGATACATCAGGGGGCTCCGATTGATGTTGTTAATGCCGTGGATGAGGGCCGGTACCAACTGGGGATCACTAATATTGCATTTGCCCGTATTTCGCGCAATAAGAATACCCGCCTGATTTGGCCCCGGGATGGTATCTTCTGTATGCCGCAGGTGATGGTCTGGAGTAAAAAAGCGGACGAGCGTTTGCTGGAAATAGGGGATTTCTTGCTGTCCAGGCAAGTTCAGGAGTATTTGGCGCTCCAGACTTTCATACCTGCTTCGCCGGACGTAGCTATTCCAAAGCTTTTAACCGATCACAATTTTAGTTTGCACTGGGAAAGTTGGGAGCATTATCTGAGCGTGATTAAAGGTTCCCAAGTTTAAGAATAGCCTGATCGGTTTTTACCGAGGTGAATGCAATTGTTTAGCCTGTATGAAGTTGTACTGCATTATGGCAAATTAAAAGTCCTTGAACAATTTAATTTAAATTGTGACCGGCGGCAATTTATTTGTCTCCTTGGTCCTTCAGGAGTCGGTAAGACCAGCATATTAAATATTCTGGCCCGCATTGTCAAGCCTCAGTCGGGGCAGGTTGAATCTGACAACCGGAGACTGGCTTATGTTTTCCAGGAACCCCGGCTGATTCCCTGGTTAACGGTGGAGCAAAATCTGCATGTGGGCTTATACAATCTGGGGCTGGATTTCCGACAGCGGTGTCAACGCGTGGAAAGTCTGCTGCCGGTGCTGGGTTTGGCAGAATTCGGCGGTTATTATCCCGGACAATTAAGCGGTGGCATGAAGCAACGGGTTTCTATCGGTCGCGCTTTCGCTATTCAGCCCGACTTGCTTCTGTTGGACGAGCCGTTTTACGGTTTAGATGAAAATCTTAAAAGGGATATGCAAGAGCTTTTGTTTTCTCTGGGCCAATGGCATGCTTGCACCACTGTTATGGTTACTCATGATGTAAAAGAGGCACTAAGACTTGCTGATCGGATAATAGTGGTGGTGGGGCGGCCCTGCCAAGTCATGCTGGATCTATATCCCGAACCTGATCAAAGATATGAGCAGTCCTACACGAAACAGATGGAACAAATTTTATTAGACGCTATTAATCCGGTTATTTCAAGCGCCTGCCAATAAAGAAGACTTGGTTCAGGTGGGGTTTTAACCCTTGCATTGGGGACATTCCTCCGAACGAGGTGTGTCCCCTGACCGCTGAACCTTTAGCCGCACTTATTTAGAACTTGCAGCCTGTGCGAAGATAAAAACTTAATTATATGTGGATTCGCCCGTATCCATTAAGAAACGGAGGCATTTGCAATGAAAAGAAAACTTATGGCCATAATAGTATTTTTCACTCTGCTTATTATTCCGGCCGGATGCGCGCAAAAGGCCGGTCAGGAAGCACCTCCCACCAATACTTCGGCACAACAGGCGGGAGACGCCGCTAAAATTGCAGATCTCAATCTCATTGTAGGAAGCGCCCCCGGCCCGGTTACCTACCCCCTGGCGCAAATGGCGGAACAAAATAGCAGAATCTTGCTTAAACCCTGGCAGACCTCTGAGCAATTAACCGCTATGATAACTGCCAAAGAAGTGGAACTATGCAGTACCCCCATCAGCAACGCCGTACTTTCTTATAATAAGGGTTTAAATGTGCAATTGCTTATGGTTTCCGTCTGGGGGACGTTCTACGTTATGAGTACCGATTCGGAGGTTAAGTCCTTACCGGATCTGAAAGGCAAGGAAGTGGCTATATCGGGGCAAGGTGGAATACAAGATCTGGTATTTCGCCATCTGCTGATAAAAAACAACATAAATCCGGATAGCGACCTTACTATTACATACCTGGATATGCCTGAAGCTTCCTCTCGTTTGGCAGCCGGGCAATTAAAATATGCCGTATTAAACGAACCCCAATCCAGTATTGCCGCTTTAAACGCGCAGAAATCCGGTGTTCAGTTGCACCGGGTTCTGGACCTGACTCGGGAGTGGAACAAACTGCCCGGGCAAGAAAACGCCCGTATGCCCCAGGGCACTATTATTGTTGTAAATGATAGCGGAGTTACGCCCGAACAGGTGGCTGGTTTTGAGAAGTTCTATATGGATACTGCTGCATGGGTTAATAGTCACTCTGAAGAAATGGGCCCCATAGTTGAAAAACATGTCCCTTCAATGAAGGCTTCGGCAGTCAGCCAATCTCTTAAATATGCTCGCCTGCAGCCTCGGCATGCCGCGGATTGCCGGTCGGAGGTGGATGCTTTTTTGAAAGAACTAAGCCAGACGGCCGATATCAGAGCCTTTGGGGGTAAGATACCTGATGCCGAATTCTACTACCAGTCCAAATAGGAATTGCTACTACTTATCAGGCGTATTTATACTTGTACTGGGCTGGCAGTTGCTTTCCATGCGTTATAACCAGGTGCTGGTTCCTTCACCGGCGGAGACGCTGCAAGCGCTGGCGGTCCTTTGCAAAAGCGGTGAATTGGGAGAAAACCTGCTTATTACTTTCCAACGTCAGATAGTGGGATTGGGCGCTGGAATAGTAATTGGCTTGAGCAGCGGTCTGTTAGCCGGCTACTTCATTAAATTGGAATTGCTTATGCGGCCATTGATAAGCTTTTTACTGGCCGTACCGGCAATTATATTTGTTGCGGTAGCTATGGTCTGGTTTGGCCTGGGAACAAAAATGACTATATTTCTGGTATCCTTGCTGGTGTTTCCGGTAATACATACCAACACGGCGGAGGGGCTGAAATCCATAGATCATGATTTGCTGCAAATGGCGCGGGTCTATAATTTGCCCCCGCTGCTTACTATCGGTAAAATATATCTTCCGGGTATGCGGCATTACCTGATCGCCGGTCTTTCGCTGGCGATGGCTTCATCTGTTCGCTTGACTATTATGGCTGAACTGCTTGGCGCCCGTGAGGGAATGGGGCAAAGAATTGCAATTGCCCGCACGTACCTGGAAACAGAACGGCTTTTTGCCTGGATACTGGTGCTGCTCATAATCCTTGTCAGTCTGGAATTTTTATTAATCCGGCCTTTAAAGCACTGGTCCAGCTACGATAAACCGGAATCGCCATAAATATCGGCTGACGTTTAAGGCTGGGGGTGTTTTAGATGCTGCAGATTAAGGACCTGAACTTTTCCTATAAAAAACAAGATATTTTGCATAGCATCAATATTATTGTTGATCAAGGTGAAATACTGGCCCTGGTGGGGCCTAACGGTTCGGGCAAATCAACCCTGCTGCGTTGTCTGAACGGTTTTTTGCAGCCGGACAGCGGACGTGTTTTGCTTTATGGTGAGGATATCAGGAATAAAAAACGTAAGTGGATATCCCGTCACATTGCTTTTCTGCCGCAAAACCTGGAAATGGTGCAACATGTTACTGTCTATGAACTGGTGGCTATGGGAAGAAGTCCTTATCAGCGGTTTGGTTGGTTCCTGAATCAAGAAGATAAGAAAAATGTTGAGTGGGCAATTGATTATATGAATTTATACTCAATCCGGCATCGGCCGTTGGATAAGATCTCCGGAGGAGAACGCCAGAGAACATGGATCGCCATGATTCTGGCTCAGGACACCGAGATTGTTCTGCTTGATGAGCCCATTACTTTTCTGGACTTAAAATACCAGTGGTATTTGCTGGACATTCTGAAGCAGATTCGCCGGCAGTATAAAAAGACTATTATTCTGGTATTGCATGATATCAATCAAGCCATGACGGTAGCCGATAAGTTTGTTGTTCTTAAAGAAGGGCGCATTCGCGCCCATGGGCAGGCTCAGGACATTATAACCAGTCATCTTCTGAAGGATGTTTATGATGTTGACGCCACTGTCTGCAGGGTTAGTGATTTTGACCGGCCTGTTGTTTTGCCGGCGAAAATGTTAAAAGGGGCTTCTTGAAATTTTAGGAAAGCGGGGGCTTTGTTTATGTCAAATTCTTATAGACATTTAATGCCTGTCTATCCTTTGATTGCTCAGCAAATCCTGGATGATTACCGGATTACCGGCGGGAAATGTCTTGATATTGGTACGGGGCATGGATATATGGGTATTGAACTGGCTAAAATTACTGATTTGGAAATCTATTTCGTGGATTTGGATCCGGAAGCTTTAAACAAGGCCAGAAAAAACGCAGCCGAAAATGAGCTTGATAATGTTGTTCATTTTGTGGGTGCGGATGTCACGGCGCTGCCATTTGAAGATAATTTTGCCGATCTTGTGGTTAGCCGGGGCTCACTTTGGTTTTGGAAAGACCAGGTCAAGGGCTTGCGGGAAATAAACCGGGTTTTGAAAACAGGAGGAATTGCTTTCGTGGGCGGAGGGTTGGGCCGCTATACCCCGCCTACCATGCGCAAACGTCTTCAGGGAAAGGGACGCCAGAGGATGAAGGAAAAAGGGGAGAAGGGATTTATAAAAGGAGATGAATTGAAAGAATTACTGTTAAAAACAGGCATTGAGGGATACCGCCTTATCGCCGATGTGGAGGGTGAGCCGGTTCACTGGGTTGAAATGAGGAAATAAAAAAGTAAGGAGCTAATACCTGGCTGGCCGGGAGCCTGACCGGTCGTGGCTGGTCTTATTGTAACCTGATTTGGCCGTATAGTATGTTGGGGGCCCTGTCTGCTATCGTTCTCAGTCCCAGGATTAATCTTTTTCTGCTGGGGGAAGAAGTGGGCAAGAATCTGGGGTTGTCCATTGAGATTTCAAGATTGATGATTATTATTACCGCTTCCGTTTTGGCAGGCAGTGCGGTAAGTGTTGCCGGGACAATCGGTTTTATCGGTCTTGTGTCTCCTCATATTGCCAGGATGATAATTGGCAATGATAACCGGTATTTAGTTATCTTATCCGGGATACTGGGGGGGCTTCTTCTTGTTATGAGTGATACTTTGGCGAGGACTCTTTTTCAGCCGTTGGAAATTCCCGTTGGCATTATTACTGCTACTTTGGGAGCGCCGTTTTTCTTTTTTTTGCTTTATAAAAAACGAGCCAATCTGCTCGTTTCCTGACTGGCCGGTACTAAGAAGGGAATTGTTCGTGCCAGGGGGATTGGTAGTATATAAGATTAACATTAGGGGGTTATAGCAGACAGCCAAGCGGGGGGTAAGACGTTAAGGCCATAAAGGTCCTCGCTCTTTTAAAAGTGTTTTCCTTCCCGATGGGTTTTGTAAAGCCCTTGTCCTCACCTTCTGGCGAGGACAAGGGCTTTGGAATTATGCTCAGAGGCGGGATCACAAAACAAACGTATAGCGTATGAGTGGACGGAAGTTAATCATTTCCTCCTACTCAATTTATAGCATTAAGCGCTACGATATAATTTAGTCAGTACAAATTCCTGGTGTCCCAAAGCTTCAGCACTTGTAAACCGGCCGTTACAGGTACGGATCATCATCTCCAACAACGCGTCCGAAGCCTGATCCAGATTCATTTCCCTGCGCAATATGCCGCTAACGTCCACATCAATATGTTCCTTCATGTCTACCACGGTCATTGGGTTAGCGGAAAGCTTTATAACCGGCTCAATCGGGTTGCCAATGATATTGCCCTGTCCGGTGGGGAAGAAGTGTACCACTGCGCCGGACGCCGCCCACAGTGTCACTGCTTCAGCGGCAGCTGAAGAAGTGTCCATGTACCAAAGACCTTTTCCTGTAGGAGATTCGGCCGGCTTCAGAACGCCTACGTATTTACAATTGCCGATTTTCTGCAGGTTACCCAGAGCTTTTTCCTCGATTGTGGTTAAGCCGCCGGCAATATTACCTTTGGTGGGCTGCGAACCGGAAAGATCTACACCTTTGCTGATGATAAAATCGTTATACTCGGACCATATTTTATGAAATGCTTCGCCTATTTCGGGGGTGGCGCCGTGTTCTTTACAAATATCTTCACCACCGGTAACTTCGGAGGTTTCACCAAAGCTAACAGTAGCGCCGGCGGCAACAAGCCTTTCAACAGACCTGCCAACGGTTGGATTGGATGCCAATCCGGAAGTAGTATCGGATTCACCACATTTTACCGATACATATAGCTCGTCGACCGAGCATTCAACTCTTTGTAACTCGGTAGCCCACTGGACGTACTCCTGCGCTTTCCAGGAAGCTCTTTCAATTGTTTTAAGCTGCCCATTGCGCTCAATTGAGAATCCGGTCACAGGCTTGCCTGTTTCGGCTATACCTTCTACAATAACGTTTGTCCATTCCGGCTCGATACCAATAACCACAACAGCAGCCACGTTGGGATTGCTGCCGATACCAATCAAGGTGCGGAAAGTAAGGTCGAGATCTTCTCCGAACTGCAGGCGCCCGTATGCATGTGGCAATGCCAGAGTGCCTTTAACATTATGAGCTACTGCTTCACATGCCGCGTTGGAAAGATCATCTAAAGGAAGAATAACAACATAGTTGCGGATACCTACTCTACCGTTTTCACGACGATAGGCATTAAATGTTGGAAAGTTATAATTAGCCATTGATTACCACCTCGCAGTCTTTAAATTATGTGTATGCACGTGTTCTCCCTTTGTTATAGGAGCAACAACTTTGCCAATAGGTACGTTGTACTTAATAATTGCTTTGCCTTCTGCTACATCGGTAAGCGCAATTTTATGACCGATTCTAATGTCCTGCTTGGCTGTAATACTGATTGTGGCGTCGTTTGACATAACCCAGCCTTCTACGGTTTCTCCCGCTTTGATAACTTTTACCGCAACGCCGACCGAATCTTTATCGTCATGCACAATAAAGTATGGTTGATTCATAATTGACTCCCTCCAAAATTGTTGATTGTTTGAGTGTCTGATTCCTTATTGTGTTAGAGTGCAACCACCCCCGGAAAAGATATTTGCAATTGCTACACTTAACTTTTAAAAGCCTAATGTAAAAGTTTTTCAACACCGAGAGAAACAGCGATTTCGTTAAGTTCGTCCAATAAAGCTGCTTTAACAGGAATACCTTCCCGTAACCGCTTGTTGGCTTTTGCATTCTTGCGTTCTCCCGGCAGTAATATGCGATCGTACCCTTCTGCCTTGGGTACAGCTTTTATTTCAGATATCATGTTTTCCATACGATTGATATATTCATTTTTGGGCATAAACGACTCAATATTCATAGCTATAAAGAAATGTCCTATATTTACCGGCTCCAGACTTTCATCATAGATCCAACCTACGTGAGGACCATAGGCAGCGCCGCTAATAACACCCGCCAGTATTTCCACAGCCAAAGCCAGAGCGTATCCTTTGGGACCGCCGACAGGAAGCACTGCTCCTTTTAAAGCTTTTTGAGCATCCGTTGTTTGGTTTCCATCTGCGTCAATAGCCCAGCCTTCGGGTATAGGACGATTTTCCTTGGCCGCCAGTATAATATTACCTCTAGCAACGTTACTGGACGACATATCCACAACCACCGGCTCAGCAACACACGGAAAGCCAAATGAAATTGGGTTGGTCCCAAAATAAGGTTTTTTACCACCCCAAGGGGGAATACCGGGAGGAGAATTGGTAAAAGCCATGCCAACCATGCCGGCGTTAGCGGCCATTTTGCAATAATAAGTAGCGGCGCCAAAATGATTACTGTGTTTGGTCGGCACCACTCCCACGCCGGTTTCCCTTGCCGCTTCAATGGCTTTTCCCATAGCCTGCACGGATACCAACTGCCCCAGGCCGTTATCTCCATCCAGCAAGATTACGGACTGAGCTGTGCGCTTAAATTTTATATTCGGTCGGGAGTTAATACGGGCACTTTGCAATCGGGTCAAGTAGACAGGCAGACGGCTAATACCGTGAGTATCAATACCATCAAGGCTTGTATCTACCAATACGGTGGCCACAGTTTCAGCATCTTCCGAGGGAACACCCGCACCTTCTAACAAACTGGAACAGAACCTCTTTAAATCTTCAGCTACAATGTTATGCATAAACTAGAACATCTCCTTAGAAATCCCTATCTTTGAATTTTAAATTTTTACTACACAACTTAACAGTTTTTAATTGATAAAAGATATCTTAAAACTTATTCCATGTTATAATAGGTATGTGAACATAGGTATGTGGTAACACCTATGTTCAGGTTAAGCAAATTATACAAGCTTATTTCGTTGATTGTCAATCTTATTTCGGAAAATTTATATCATGTTTAAGCTAGCAGGTTTTTTTATCGCTTTAGTGGTATAAATTACAGATGGAGGTTAGTGCATATGTTTGAACGAATCGGCCGTAACAATACTTTACAAAATAAAGTCGCTGAATACATAAGTAAATTGATCGAGCAGGGCAAAATAAAATCGGGTGACCGCCTTCCTACTGAACGGGATATGGCTGAAAAATTTGGAGTCAGTCGAACGGTAGTCAGGGATGCGGTAAAAACGTTGGCGGGAATAGGTGTCTTAGAAGTAAGACACGGGGTGGGTATTTTTGTCGCAACGCCGGATTCCCAGCACATAGCCAAACAGCTTTCCGGCCTTTTATATAACAATCAGGATACTATCAACAATTTAATCGAAGTTCGCATGGTATTGGAAACTGCGGTTGCGGGTTGGGCTGCAAAACGCCATAGCAAAGAGGATTTGAAAAACATGGCGGAAAATTTGAAATCTCACGAAGAAATTATAAAAACCGGCGACTTAATTGCCATCGGTGAAATAGACCGCGGTTTTCATTTATTGTTGGCTAATTCCTCAAAAAACCCTGTGGCCATACGACTTATGCAAAATCTATTGGATCTTCTGCAAGTAAGCAGCCGTCAAACCCTTACCATTGAGGGTAGAATAAAACAATCTATTGAAGAACATTACGATATATATGAAGCTATTAATGAAAAAGATAAGCAAAAGGCCCAAGAGAAAATGAAAGTCCATTTGTTAAGTATTGCTAATTCATTTAGCATTAAGTAAAAACAGGTAGGTTTAATGGTGCTATTTAAAGATAAGCGAACTTTATTAACGGAGGGTAAAAGTGCAATATAAAAAAGTTAGCATTTAAGAGGATGTGTCTATATGAGCACGAACTACCAAACAAATTTGCAAAGATTAGGAATTTATTTTGATAAAATATTGGATATTTTTTACGATGGTATCTATATTACAGATGCTAGTGGCAACACTATATTTGTAAATAAAAGATATGAAAAACTTATGGGATTAAAAAAAGAAGAACTATTAGGACATAATGTTTTAGATTTAGAGGAGGAGGGTATATTTAATTCCCCCCTCAACCCGCTAGTTGTGAAATCAGGTAAACCTCATACTTCCGTTCAAGTAAATAAAACAGGCAGAAAAGCTGTTATAAACGGGCATCCGGTATTTGATGAAGACGGTAAAGTGGCTTATGTGGTTACTTATGTTAGAGATGTTACTGTCCTCTCCCAGTTAAAAGATGAGATCTCCGCCCAGAAAGACCTGATTCAAAAATATTATCAAGAGGCCCAACACCTTCGCACCAAACATTTTGGTCAAACCAATATAATAATTAAAAGCCCGAAGATGCTAAAACTAATGGACTTATTAAGAAGAATTGCTCCAACAGATACCACCGTGTTAATTCTAGGGGAAACTGGTGTTGGTAAAGATGTATTTGTCAAAAAGATTCACGAATTTAGTCCCCGTAAAAATGAACCATTCTTTAAAATTAATTGCGCGACAATTCCGGAAAATTTGATAGAATCGGAGTTATTTGGCTATGACCCGGGTGCTTTTTCCGGGGCCAGCGCAAAAGGTAAGCCAGGTTATTTTGAACTAGCTGACAAGGGGACACTTTTTTTAGATGAGATTGGAGAATTACCCCTTTCCATGCAAGCAAAATTATTGCGTGTCCTACAGGACCAAGAAGTGCTAAGAATTGGCTCGACCAAAGTAAAAAAAGTGGATGTGCGCTTTATCGCAGCTACTAACAGAAACCTGAATTTGGCTATCAAAGAAGGTCTTTTTCGAAGCGATCTATACTATCGCCTGCATGTGGCCACATTGGAAATCCCCCCGTTGCGGGAGAGGATTGAAGAGATTATAGCGCTTATTGATTACTTTTTGGGTAAATATAATACAAAATATAAAAAGAAAATTGTTTTTACACAAGAGGCTAAGCAGCTTCTAAAAAAT
Source organism: Desulfoscipio sp. XC116 (assembly GCF_039851975.1). GTDB lineage: Bacteria > Bacillota > Desulfotomaculia > Desulfotomaculales > Desulfallaceae > Sporotomaculum. The sequence goes on along the minus strand of NZ_CP156660.1, from coordinate 3,587,768 downwards.
TATAAATGGCCCGGTAATGTCCGTGAGATGGAAAACTTGATTCAGGGGTTAGTCGTAACCGCGGATAAGGAGGTCCTGCAAGCATATGATTTGCCCGGTTACTTACTGATAAATCAAGATGGAATTCAAACTGATCCAATGAATATAGGGGAAAAATCGCTAAATGAAATTATTAGCCAGTTTGAGAAAAGTGTTCTTGAAAATGCGTTAAACAAACACGGTAAAGTTTCATCTCTGGCTAAAATGTTCCAAGTGGATCATTCAACTATTTTTAGGAAATTAAAAAAATATGGTCTTATTTAATTTAGGGGTTAGGTTTAATATAAAGAGTTGAAGGTCCAACTTCTGAAAATGCTTTGTAATGTTGCGTATTTTTAGAAAGCTTGACTTAATTAAATTAAACTTTCTCGCTAAGGTATTGCTTTTTTACAATGTCTTTGCAAAAGTGCAAAGATAAAAAATTGATTGAAAACAAGACTTAAAGAACTTAAATTAAAATAGTATTGCAGGAGTGCAATACTATTTTGAGGATTATTGTTGCGGAATAGTGGTATATTCCGCATTTTTTATTGTGGCATAATTTTTGCTCATCTTAATCAGACAGCTGTTTCTCTTAGAACGAAAAAATTATTTGCCGAGGGGGTGATAATATTAAAACAATGGCCTGAAAGATTGAAATAATTAGATTATATTTTAGGAGGGATTAATAATCAATTATGATTGTGAAAGTTAGGGGCTTTGGTTCACCAGGGACTTTTGCCGACTAAATTGTATCGTAAGTGCCCAATAATTATAAAAAAAAATAGGAGGGTGCGTTACGAGTTGCCTCCTCCCCAATGAATATAAAAAAGATAAAAACCAATTTAATTTTAATACAAAATCTACGTAAAAGCTATAAAAATCGGAAGGCAGGAGTTGTTTATGTCCGAAAAACTTGTTGTCCATGGGAAACAAGACATCATTAACTTTCTTAACACTTGTGGCCGGGCTAAAAATGCTACTATTGTACTTCTTACGGCTTTGGGTGGAATATTTATTGACGCCTATGATTTCACCAGTCTGGGTATTGGTGCAGTGCAGTTACGAGAGGAATTTAATTTAACTGCGGCACAACTTGGTAATTTAACATCCTCTATGGCCTTTGGCGCCCTGTTGGGGGCAATTTTTGGCGGTTATCTTGTGGACAAGCTAGGAAGAAAAAAGATGTTTTATGCGGACCTATGGTTTTTTGTAGTGTCAGCTCTGGTGGCGGCATTCGCACCCAATGTGGAAATATTAATGATTTGCCGGTTCTTGATGGGTATCGGCGTTGGTTTAGATTTCCCGGTAGCCTTAAGTTATATTGCTGAATTTAGTTCCCTTAAAGGAAAAGGAAAATGGGTTAATCTTTGGCAGGGAATGTGGTATATCGCGGCGACTGCGTCTTTCCTGATTATTCTTCCTATTTATTTCTTGGGAGCCAATGAAAACTTGTGGCGTTGGGCAGTTGGTTTCGGCGCTGTACCGGCTATAGTTGTTCTTATAATGCGAAAATACTTTATGGAAGAAAGTCCTCTGTGGGCATTAAACCATGTTGGTATTAAGGAAGCGGCCCGGATTATTGAAAGAACTTATGAAGTTAAAGTTATACTGGATTGCAAGCCGGAAGACCTTGAGCCAATTCAGGAATCAAACAAACCTAATCTTTCATATGGCGCATTGTTTACTAAGCGTTACAGGTTAAGAACTTTGATGGCTACAATTGTATCCATGACCCAGAGTATGGAGTATTTTGCGGTTGGTTTCTATCTGCCGGTTATTGCGGGGTTGATATTCGGCAAGGAGTTTCTTTGGGCAATCCTTGGTTCTATAGTATTTAACCTTTTCGGTATTGTCGGTGGAACTTGGCAGGCCTTTATTGCAGATAAATTAGGTTCAAGAAGAATGTGTATTATTGGTTATAGTACTGCCTTAGCTTGTTTGTTGGCGATCGGATTATTTAAAGAAGACATGTCCATTATGTTGCAGGCGTTATTTATTGGCATGTTTATCTTAGGTCATTCCTTTGGCCCCGGAGCTCAGGGAATGGCGGTAGCCACCCTGTCATTCCCGGCCGGCATCCGTGGTTTGGGCTCGGGCTGGGGGCAGACTATGGTACGTGTAGGCAGTATTATTGGTTTCTACTTCTTCCCGCTGGTGTTGGCTGCCGTTGATCTGCAAAAGACATTGCTGTTCCTGGCACTGGTACCGGCTTTTGGGTTACTGTCGATCCTAGCTATAAAATGGGATCATGCCGGAAAAGATGTTGAGACAGAAGCGTTGAGGGATGAAATCGCAAATTGTAACGGATAGTTATCCGGTTTAATTTTAGTTAGAAAGGGTGTCTTTTATGAAATTCGGATATATTGGCTTAGGTATTATGGGGGGTGCTTTGGCCCGGAACCTTATTCGTGCGGGCAAAGATGTAATTGTATTTGATTTAAGTAATGAAGCTATCGAAAAAACATTAGCTGCCGGAACTAGCGGAAAAGCAGCTAAAAGCGCATCTGAAATGGCTGATTGTGATGTTGTTTTTACCAGTCTGCCCTTGCCCAAGCACATTAAGGCAACTATGCTGGGTGAAGAAGGATTACTGAATAAAATGAAGTCCGGTGCCATCTACATTGACGTAAGTACCATTGACCCCAAAACAGCCAGGGAATTAGCCGATCATGCGGCCAGTAAGGGAATTGATTTTTTGGGTTGTCCCTTGGGTAAGGGGCCTGCCCAAGCTGAAAAAGCAGAGCAACCTATCTTTGCCGGCGGGAAGAAAGAAGTTTACCAAAAAATGCTGGATATCTTAAAGATCGTAGGGAGCAATGTTTATTATCTTGGTGATGTTGAACAAGCTTATGCTTTTAAATTAATTAGCAATATGATTGGTATGACCAACTTGGCGGTACTGGCGGAAGGTTTGAGAATTGGCGAAAAGGCCGGCATTAATCCCGGGCAACTGCAAGAGCTGCTAGCCGATACCGGCGCCGATTCCTTCCAGTTGCAGGTTCGTGGCCCTTGGATTCGAAACAACGATTTTGCTAATCGATTTGGGGTCAGTTTAGCCTTAAAGGATGTTAGGCTAGGCTGCGAAATGGCCGATGACTGGAACTATGATGCCAGATTCACTAAACTGGCTAAGAAATTCTATGAAATTGCTGAAGCCGAAGGTCTTGCCAACGAAGATTGTAACGCGGTTTATAAAGTTCTAAAGTAAAAAATAATATTTACAATAACCAACCTCAGGGCCGTAAAATTATGGGGTTGGTTATTGCAGAAAGAACCATATCAGCATTCTCAGTAGCAGTGAATCAGCAATGCCTAACAAATGGATTTTCATTTTCTCTTGGACTTAGAAAATATCTTATGGCAATCAAGTAATTGTTTAAGAGGTGACGTATGAAAAGTGTGATAACTGAATTAAATTGGGACCAGGGCAATAAGATATTGTCTGAAACGGGTGATATCATATACGATCCCGACCTGTGGAAAAAACCTGAGCTGTTCCAGGTAATTCAAGATGCAGACGCGCTTATTGTCCGTAATCAAACAAAAGTTACCCGTTCACTTCTGGAGTCGGCACCGGAGCTAAAAGTTATTGGCCGCTTAGGTGTAGGATTGGACAACATCGATCTGCAAGCTGCAAAAGACAGTGGTGTAGCTGTAATTTACGCTAGAAATGCAAATGCTATATCAGTAGTAGAATATGTTTTTACCGCAATGTTAACTTTTGCGAGATGCCCCGCCGAAGCTACTGCCGATATAAAACAAGGGAATTGGGACCGGAAGCAATTTACCGGCACTGAAATATATGGTAAAAGGCTGGGTCTTATTGGCATAGGCGAGATTGGGACAAGGCTGGCGGCACGGGCAAAAGCATTTGGTATGGATATTGTCGGTTACGACCCGTTTCTACCTCCTTACGAAATAGCAGTTGCCGATTTTGGCGTTAGATTATCAAGCCTGGAAGAGGTAATCAGCTGCTCGGATTTTATTAGTCTTCACGTTCCACTAAACAAAGCTACCCGGCATTTAATAAATGAACAAACATTAAATTTAGTTAAACCTACGGCAGTTATCATAAATTCAGCCAGGGGTGGGGTGATTGACGAAAAAGCCCTTTACGAAGCACTTGTTTCCGGAAAGCTAGCCGGTGCGGCCTTGGACGTATTGGAACAGGAGCCACCGCTTGGTTCCCCTTTACTTGAACTGGATAATATTATTCTGACGCCTCATATTGCCGGGCTCACAGAAGAGGCCCAAGTTAAAACCTCAGTACTGGTAGCCGAGGAGGTAATTAAAGTTTTGAACGGCAAACCATCAAGTTGTTTAGTAAAAAGATAAAAGAATTGTTTTTGTGATTGCATTTTCCGGGGGTGGCTGCACTCTAACACAATAAGGAATCAGACACTCAAACAATCAACAATTTTGGAGGGAGTCAATTATGAATCAACCATACTTTATTGTGCATGACGATAAAGATTCGGTCGGCGTTGCGGTAAAAGTTATCAAAGCGGGAGAAACCGTAGAAGGCTGGGTTATGTCAAACGACGCCACAATCAGTATTACAGCCAAGCAGGACATTAGAATCGGTCATAAAATTGCGCTTACCGATGTAGCAGAAGGCAAAGCAATTATTAAGTACAACGTACCTATTGGCAAAGTTGTTGCTCCTATAACAAAGGGAGAACACGTGCATACACATAATTTAAAGACTGCGAGGTGGTAATCAATGGCTAATTATAACTTTCCAACATTTAATGCCTATCGTCGTGAAAACGGTAGAGTAGGTATCCGCAACTATGTTGTTATTCTTCCTTTAGATGATCTTTCCAACGCGGCATGTGAAGCAGTAGCTCATAATGTTAAAGGCACTCTGGCATTGCCACATGCATACGGGCGCCTGCAGTTCGGAGAAGATCTCGACCTTACTTTCCGCACCTTGATTGGTATCGGCAGCAATCCCAACGTGGCTGCTGTTGTGGTTATTGGTATCGAGCCGGAATGGACAAACGTTATTGTAGAAGGTATAGCCGAAACAGGCAAGCCTGTGACCGGATTCTCAATTGAGCGCAATGGGCAGCTTAAAACAATTGAAAGAGCTTCCTGGAAAGCGCAGGAGTACGTCCAGTGGGCTACCGAGTTACAAAGAGTTGAATGCTCGGTCGACGAGCTATATGTATCGGTAAAATGTGGTGAATCCGATACTACTTCCGGATTGGCATCCAATCCAACCGTTGGCAGGTCTGTTGAAAGGCTTGTTGCCGCCGGCGCTACTGTTAGCTTTGGTGAAACCTCCGAAGTTACCGGTGGTGAAGATATTTGTAAAGAACACGGCGCCACCCCCGAAATAGGCGAAGCATTTCATAAAATATGGTCCGAGTATAACGATTTTATCATCAGCAAAGGTGTAGATCTTTCCGGTTCGCAGCCCACCAAAGGTAATATTGCCGGCGGCTTAACCACAATCGAGGAAAAAGCTCTGGGTAACCTGCAGAAAATCGGCAATTGTAAATACGTAGGCGTTCTGAAGCCGGCCGAATCTCCTACAGGAAAAGGTCTTTGGTACATGGACACTTCTTCAGCTGCCGCTGAAGCAGTGACACTGTGGGCGGCGTCCGGCGCAGTGGTACACTTCTTCCCCACCGGACAGGGCAATATCATTGGCAACCCGATTGAGCCGGTTATAAAGCTTTCCGCTAACCCAATGACCGTGGTAGACATGAAGGAACATATTGATGTGGACGTTAGCGGCATATTGCGCAGGGAAATGAATCTGGATCAGGCTTCGGACGCGTTGTTGGAGATGATGATCCGTACCTGTAACGGCCGGTTTACAAGTGCTGAAGCTTTGGGGCACCAGGAATTTGTACTGACTAAATTATATCGTAGCGCTTAATGCTGTGGATTTCTCTAGCGAGGGGTCCATGCTCTTGATAAAAGTCTGCGCATGTTGTCTGAAAACGTACGATTAAATCAATATTTTCCCGGAAGGGGGCAGTTGATTTTTATTAATCTTACGCTTTGATTATATAAAATTATTATAGGGAGGTCAGTGCAATGGTTGCTGAATTGCGATTATTTATTAACGGTGAGTGGGTAACAACAAATCAAAAGGAAAAGGTATTCAACAAGGCGACAGGTGAACCGGTCGCAGAATATTGTGTAGCCGGGGCGAAGGAAGTGGATGCAGCTATTTCCGCTGCGGAAAAAGCCTTTAAAAAAAATAAACTGGCTCCTTACCGTCGTTATGAGATTTTAAAAAAAGCCAGTGAATTAATGATAGAAAAACAAGAGGAATTGGCTTTAATAATTAGCCAGGAAGTTGGTAAAACATTTAAAGAAGCAAAAGGTGAAGTTGCCCGAGCCGCCCAAACTCTGTTGATTTCTGCTGAGGAGAGCAAACGCGTACAGGGTGAAATCGTTCCCATTGCCGGTTCTCCCGGGAACGAAAGTCGCCGGGCTTGGACCATGAGAGTGCCATTAGGGATTGTTTGTGCTATTACCCCTTTTAATGTTCCGGCCAACTTAACTTGTCATAAAATTGGTCCGGCCATTGCCGCGGGAAATACTGTTGTATATAAACCAGCCAGTGCAACCCCTATCATAGGAGCAAAACTATGTGAAATCATGGCGGAAGCGGGGTTACCTGCGGGATACCTAAACATGGTTATGGGTTCAGGTCCGGTAGTGGGCGATGCCCTGGCTAAGGATGAACGGATTGCTTATTATAGCTTTACCGGTAGTGCGGCAGTGGGTATGAAATTGAAAAATGCCGTAGGTTTTAGACCTATTTCTTTGGAACTTGGCTCCAATTCACCAACCATAGTTCACAGTGATGCTGATTTAGCTGCAGCTGTTGAGGCATGTACACGATCGGCCTTTGCCAATGCCGGGCAGTTATGTATTTCCGTGCAAAGAGTTTATGTTCATAGCGGCATTTACGATAAATTTTGCAAGGAAGCGGCTTCTCTGGCACAGACCCTAAAAATTGGAGATCCCTTGGATCCTGCTACTGATATCGGTCCTCTGATTAGCGAGGAAGAGGCTGTACGTGCTGAAACCTGGATCCGGGAGGCTGTGAGCGATGGAGCTAAAATTTTGATAGGCGGGAATCGGAGAGGTCCTTTTTTAGAACCAACCATTTTAACAGATGTAAAACCCAAAATGAAATGCAGTTGTAACGAAGTCTTTGCTCCCGTCTTTAATATTGTATCTTATGATACCATCGACGAAGCCATTGCTTTAGCAAACGATTCATCCTACGGTCTGCAGGCGGCAATTTTCACAAACTCATTGGACCTTGCTGCTCGTTGTGCGGAAGAATTGGAAGCCGGTGGGGTAATCATTAATGATGTTTCTACTTTCCGTGCTGATCTTATGCCTTATGGTGGATGGAAGGAAAGCGGTATTGGTAAAGAAGGTCCCAAATATGTAATTGAAGAAATGACTAAAGAAAAAATTGTAGTTTTAAATATGTAGTTCTTTTCCTATGATCAGCAATGTGTGATCAGACCTGTGGCTTGCACCGCAGGTTTTTTTTTAAAATTCATATCAAGCTTGGATTTTTCGCAGGTTCTGATTGGCTTATTCTAAGATGGGAATTGGTATAATCATGGCGACACTTTTTTGCTGGCCATGATTTCTTCGCCTGATATTTTTTTGAACAGGGCTTAACTTTTGGGGCAAAAGGTTGTATAATGTAAAAATTAACAAGCTAAATAAAGCGCATTGGGTGTGTTTCAGGGAACCGGGTGCAAATCCTGGACGGTCCGGCCACTGTGACCGGTTAATCTCTTAGTTAACCGGAAAGTCAGGAACCTGCCCCAAATGTTTAATACGGTAAAGCCTTCCAGGTAAGGGTTGCCTATTTGGGGGTATTCCACTGCAGACCGGCTTATCGATAAGCCGGTCTACGTTTTTATTCAGCTGCCAAATTCAATGCTCAACCTGTGCGCCGGCAGTTGTCAGCAATTGTTATAGCCTTGATAACCGTAAAAAATAAAAGGTGGGTTACAATGATTAAAAAAATTATGACAACTATTTTGCTCATGATGTTTTGTTTACTGGGAACGGCTGCTGCTCCGGCGTCGGCGGAGACAGTATCGGATGCCCTGGATGCACTGGTGGAATATTACGAAGTAAACAAACCGCAGCCGGATTACTGGGAAGAGATAGTCGGCCTGGGCCGGGCGGGGGCAATTGACCGGTTCGATCTCTCCGCGTGGCAGGCTGATCCGGACGGCTCTGCTTTAAACTATGCATCAACCATTTTAGCGCTGGGGGCCGCCGGACAAGACCCGCAAAATTACATCGACCGGGACGGCAACAATATTAACCTGGTGGAGCAACTGGCTGCCAAACAAAAATCCAACGGCAGCTTCGGCGACTCGATTAATAACACTGCCTATGCCATTCTGGCCTTGGACAGGGCGGGCGGCAGTTATCGAGTTTCAGACGCGTTAAATTATCTAGTCAATCAGCAAAAAAACGACGGTGGTTTTTCCATCAGCGGCTCGTCCGGTGACCCCGACACCACCGGCCTGACCATGATGGCTCTAGCCGAACATACTGTGAATGCCAGTGTGTATGGTTCGGTATACGGGGCGCTGGATTATCTGCGTGCCGTACAGCTTGATTCCGGCGGCTTTGCCTCCTTCGGCAGCGAGAACACGGAAAGTATAGCATCCGTCATCCAAGGCCTATTGGCCTGCGGTGAAGACATTACCACCTGGAATAAAGGCGATAACAATATCATTAACGCTATGTTTAATTTCCGGCTGGCCGACGGCTCCTTTTCCCACCTTCCCGGTGGCCGCAGCAACGACATAGCCACTCGCCAGGCGTTAATGGCTCTGGCCGATTTAAAAGAATCCTACGGCTCATTCGTGGTGGTCGGCGGCGGTAGCGGCGGCGAAAATCCCGGAACAAGTAAAATTAAAGTACGAGTGGAAGGTCTGCGAAATACCCTGGCCTCCGGTGAAGTGGAACTGGATGGAACTGCGCTGGACGCCTTGAAAATACTGGTTGGCAATGCAAATGTACTGCTGGATTCCAACGGTATGATATCCACTATTCTTACTGAGAGAGGGGATTCCGGTTCGGACGGTAATACAACTACCTCCTGGCTTTACTACATTGTAAGGAACGGTGAGCTGGATGCGTCTGCCGTGAGCACCGGACCCGGAGGATACAATGTTGCTCCCGGGGATGAGGTGGTTTTTTACATCGGAGCCTACGCTGCCGCTGACTGGAGTAATAAAACCTTTATCCCTGTAATAAACATCACCCCCGCCAACCCGACAGCAGGTCAAACCCTTATCGTAAATGTAAGCGGCACAAGCTTTGACTGGGGGGAGAATGATTTTACCACCACACTGCTGGACCCGGTCACCGTAGATTTTAACGGCGAAACATATGAAACCTCTTTCGGACAAACACAGATACCTTTAACCGCAGCGGGTACATTTACCTTAAAAGTATATAAACAGCACCCGGACGGCTATCCGGAACTGGTTAGGAGCAGCAGACAGATCACCGTTGGAGAGGCACTCAACAAACAGGTCAAGGTCCGGGTGGAAGGCGCGGCGGGCCAACTGGCCTCCGGTACAGTGGAAGTAGGCGGAACGGCGCTGGACGCGCTTGGGGCGCTGGTCGGTAAAGCAAACGTAGCCGCTCCGGGGGGATATATCACCTCCATCCTGGGTGAAAGCGAAAACCCAGGCTTTGCCGAAGACACTGCTCTGTCCTGGAAATACTACGTCTTAAGGAACGGAGACATAGAATCATCTTCCCCGGGTACCGGGGCCGGCAGCTATAATGTAGCCGCGGGAGATGAAGTCATATTTTATCTGGGCGCTTACGATACCGGCACCTATAGTGACAAGACTTATCTCACGCTGATTGGTTTACAGCCCCAATCACCCAAAGACGGACAAAGCGCGACCGTTACAATTACAGTAAAAAAATATGATTGGCTTACCGGTCTGACTGAACAACAAGTAAACGATATTAAATTAATCATCAACGGTCAAGAACAAATAGTATCATCAGGCCAACCTGTGAGCTTTACGGCTGTCGAGGGACCTCTTAATATCCGGGCGGAAAAGTACGACCAGCCGGGCTATCCCCAGATTGTACCAGGTGAGCTGGCATTGAATGTTAAAGCCCAAGGCGGCGAGGGCGGCGAAGACGACTCTATTACCGTCATCCTCCTTGTACGGGGTAAAGACCGGGAACTGCTTTATTCCGGAACGGTTCAAATTGCCGGCAGCGAGGATCGAAATCCCATCTATGCTTTAAAACAAACGTCTCTTAGAGTGGGCACCAGGTATAATGATAGCTACGTGTACAGTATAGACGGTATTGCAGAGGATTCCGGCAGTACCGCCGGGTGGAAGTATAAAGTAAACGGAGCGGCGCCTGAATCAATTTCCGGAAAAGATTACGAATTGGAGAACGGGGACGAGGTGGAATGGTATTGGGCCCAAGATCCCAATGATCCCGGCAACGGAAGTGTTTCGTCCGGTGAACTTGCTAAGGAAATTCCTCCGGTACCGGCCGAACGGGCACAAGCGGTCAAGCAGGCCAGAGAACGAGTGGCGGAAGAAATGGGCAACCTGGCACAACTTTTACCCGAATCGGCACCCAAGCAAGAAGAGCTGTTCCACCGGATTGAACTGGCCGAATGCAACCCGGTTGTTGTACCCACGGATTATCCCATGACCTTGGAAGAACGGGAAAAATGGATGGAGATACTGCAGGAAAACAAGGTGCAAGTTTCGCAGCCAGTCGACCCGGACAGCGATAATACGCTAACGGACTTATTGCAGGAGGTATACCTGAGTCTGCCCGGCGGGTCCATAAACAGCCGGGTGACCGTAGAAATTTACGAGTTGAGCGGGCCTGACTCAACGATCCCGGATACTCATCGCCAGGTGTCTTCGGTGTATGAACTCGGGCCTGACGGGCTTACCTTCGATAATCCGGTAACCCTGCGCATTAAAATAGCCGGATATGAGGGCACGCCAGAAAATCTGGTCATTGCCTGGTATGACGCGGCCAATGACCGCTGGGTACCTGTACCGTCGGTAGTCGACCCCGCCAACGAGGAAATCTCCGGTCTGATTACCCACTTTACCAATTTTGCGGTATTGGCCAGGGAAAAACAGCCGGTTTCCTTTCCCGATGTAGGCAATGGCTCCTACGACTGGGCCCAAAAGGAAATACAATATCTGGCACTAAAAGGGATACTATCCGATACCGGTGAAGGTAATTTCGAACCGGCCCGACCGGTAACCAGAGGTGAATTTATAGTTATGCTGGCTAAAGCCATGGGCATTGAAGCACCGCCCGGCGGCAATCAGATTTTTACCGATCTGGAGCCGGATACCCCGCACTACGACATATTACAGGCCGCATATACAGCCGGACTGGTAAGAGGCTATGACGATGGCACCATTCGTACCGACGAGCAGATTACCAGAGAACAAATTGCGGCCATACTTACCAGAGCCCTGGATTTAGAGCCTGTAGCGGCGGAACTGGAATTTTCCGATCGGGATAAGGTAGGCGCCTGGGCTCGGGATAGTGTGGCAGCCGCAGCGGCAAGCGGATTGCTTAAAGGATTTCCCGATGGCTCATTTAAACCGGATATGCTTACCGATCGGGCCCAGAGCGCTGTATTGGTTTACCGTATTCTTTCATTAAACTAGTCTGTTATAAGTTATTGTGAAGACTAAATAATTATATAAAAACTATCTAATCGCTTAAATACCCGTTTGTTGCAGGGAGGCTTATGCAAATGAAACGTTGGGGCATGGTCATCTCATTATTGATAGTGCTGATTTGCGCCGCCGGGTGCGGCGGCGGCTCATCCGCTCCGGACGGCAATACCGATACGGAGCCGGGCCAATTAGCTCTTAAACAGGACAAAGAGCAAACCCAAAACGCGGATACCGGCACTCGGCCCTCTGAAGAAGCGACCGCCGGCGCGGAACAACCCGGCGAAGAACCCGGTCCGGCCCAACCGGCTCCCCGCGCCGACAAGGGAAGCGGGCAAAAAGAAGCCCCCGCCGGCACCGGCGGAGCGGGAAAAAACTCGGCTTCACCGGCATCCGAAGTTAGCTTGTGGGTTACCCGGGATTACGCTAAAAGCCCGCTGTACAACGATAGAGTTGCCCTTAAGCCGGGAGACTCGGTAATGGATATCTTAAAAAACAACTTGGATGTAAATACACAATACGGTGGCGGTTTTGTGGAAGCTATCAACGGTCTCAGATCGGGTTACACAGGCTCGGACAAAAAGACCAGGGATTGGTTTTATTACGCAAACGGCATTATCACTTCGACGGGAGCGCTGGATTACAAGCCCGCACCCGGTGACGTTATCTGGTGGGATTATCACGACTGGGGCGGGGCAGTATTTACACCGGCCTTAATAGGCGCCTTCCCCGAACCTTTTATCAGCGGCTACCGCGGCCAAAACCCCGGCACGGCGGTACTGACGGCCCCGGGCTGTGAACGGCAAGGCCATCAATTGGCCGAGCACCTGCGTAATTTGGGGGCTAAAAACGTAACCGTACAACCCTACAACGAAAAAACAGTAACCAAAAGCGAAAAAATTACATTGGTAATCGGCTTGTGGAAAAGCTTTGCCGGCGAACAATTCTGGCAAGGGGTACAAAAGCAGCGCAAAAAAACCGGTTTATTTATTGAACTTGCCCCGGATTACTTCGCCACCCTGGATATGAAAGGCGAGATCGTTAGCCGGTATCACCAAAACGTCGGCGCAATAACAGCCACCGGTTCCGGCATGGGGGACCCCACCCCGGTATGGTTGGTTACCGGCTTGGACCAGCCGGGATTGGACCGGGCCGTAAACCTCCTTATCTCCAGCCCCGGCTCCTTTAAACAGTATTTCGGTGCCGTAGTCAGTGGCGAAAAGGTACTCCCCGTACCCGTCGTCAACTAATTAAAGGGTGATTGTAAACTATGTATATCTACCGGGATAAAAAACTTTTTTTGCAGTCCTTCCATCCGCTGACGATAATTGTCTACGCGGGAGTCCTGCTTTTCCTTGCGCTGGCCTGCAATCATCCGGTGCTGCTGATAGCCCTGTACGCCGTGTTATTAATAAACATTAAACTAGTAGACGCTTTTGCGGCATACAAAACCTTTGTTCCGTTTCTTATCATACTGCTGATCATGATTATATTAATTAACCCATTATTTAACCGGCTGGGCAGCACCGTACTGCTCACTTTACCCGATATACCGGTAATGGGACGGATTGCCGTTACCCTGGAAGCCCTTCTATACGGTTTTGATATGGGCCTGCGCCTATTAGTAGTCATAACTATCTTCTTCTTATATAACCAAACCATAAATCCCGACCGGGCTTTTGAACTATTTGCCCGCCTGGCCCCGAGAACGGCTATGCTAGTAGCGCTGACTACCAGATTAATACCTTATCTGGCAGTCCGGCTTAAAAATATTAAAGAAGTACAGCAAACCAGGGGAGTAGCCTTCGATCAGACCGGTCTGATCCAAAAAATCAATAGCTACTATCCGCTATTAAAGGTTATAACATTAACTTCGTTGGAAAATGCCTTGGGCATTGCCGAGGCAATACAAAGCAGAGCATATGGCAGCGGCCCCCGAAGCCACTATAGCGGGGAAAGAATGCAGGTTCGGGACATGATTATTTTATCGTCCAGCCTGGCGTTATTATTACTGGGTGTGGCATTATTAGTCCCCGGGTGGGCTCAATACCGGTTTTACCCGCAGCTCGGCGTCTTATTTGTATCACCCCGGCAGCTACTGACGCTAGCCTGTCTTCTCATTACCGCAGCATTGCCCGCATTCTTAAATTGGGGGTGGAAATATTGGCCTTATTTGAGGTGGAAGCTCTAACCTATTATTACGGGGGCTCGGAAAGACCCGCCCTTTGCGGGGTTAACCTGGAAATTAACGAAGGAGAATTTGTTCTGCTCGCAGGAGGCTCCGGATGCGGCAAATCCACACTGCTGCGGGCGCTTTCCGGACTGGTGCCGAACTTCTACGGAGGCTCCATTGGCGGCAAAGTCCGCTATCGGGGTAACCTGGAAAAGGGACACACCTCTTCGAGGCATGTCCCCAAAGATATCCGGAATTGGGATCAGCGTAAATTATCCGGGGAAATAGGGTTCATTTTTCAAGATCCGGAAAATCAGCTCGTGATGACCGGAGTCGAACGGGAAATAGCCTTTGGCCTGGAAAATATAGGTCTTCCGGCCCGGGAAATAAAGCGCCGTATTGCTGAAGTAATGGACTATCTAAATATCTCTGCGCTGAAATCCGCCAACACCTTTGATCTATCCGGCGGACAAAAGCAAATAGTTCTGCTGGCCTCGGTAATGGCCATGCAACCCAGAGTCCTGCTTTTGGACGAACCCACTTCCCAATTGGACCCTGTGGCGGCGGAAGAACTGCTTGCCAATGTAAAAAGAATGAATGAAGATTTGGGTTTAACCGTGGTACTGGTGGAACAGCGGCTGGAAAGATGCTTTCACCTGGCAGACCGGGTGCTGATTATGAACGGGGGCTGCCTGTTAAACAACAGCCGGCCGGATGATGCCGTTATCTACGGCTTAAATGCCAACAGCCCCTTTATACCGCCGCTGCCCCGCTTTTTCGCTAAGGCGGGCAGTAAAAAAATCCCCCTCACCGTTGCACAGGGCCGCAAGCAGCTCTGCGCCATGCTGCCGGCTCCGGGTACTTGCGGATACCCCGGGGGATGTGAGAAAGCTAACAAAGCCGCTGTATCCCGGGAAGCTCTCCTGGAAGTTAAAAACCTTTCCTATACATATCCGGACGCCTTGCAACCCGTCGTGCGCAATGTATCATTAACCGTCGGCGCCGGTGAAGTAGCGGCCATAATCGGTGAAAACGGAGGTGGTAAAACTACCCTGCTAAAAAACATATGCGGTTTACTGCGCCCGCAGCGAGGTAGAGTCAAACTTCTGGGTCGGGACATTAACCAACAAAAAGTCCACGAACTTGCCGGCAGCGTAGGTTATCTCTCCCAGAACCCCAACGACTATCTATTCCACGATACCGTTCGCCATGAGGTGGCCTTTGGACTGGAACCGGGCGATAGTGCGGCAAATGAATCTGTAGATCAAATACTGGCCAAACTCCGCTTAACTAATGTTAAAGATATGAACCCGCGCGATCTGAGCGGGGGGGAGCGGCAGAGGGTAGCGCTGGCCACAGTCTTGGTCCGCAAGCCGCGGGTGCTGCTGCTGGATGAACCTACCCGGGGCCTGGACGCTCATTTAAAAAATGAAATGGGGGACCTCCTGCTTGAATTTGCTGCCGATGGTGTGGCTATAATCATCATTACCCACGATATCGAATTTGTAGCCGAATATGCCCGCCGGGTAATGATTATGTTTAGCGGTGAAATAGTGGCCGACGGGGACAAACGTTTAGTGATGAATAATTCCCTTTATTACGCGCCGCAGCTGAATAAAATGTTCAGGGGTTTTTGCAATGGGGTAATTACATTCCAGGATGCGCTGGATGTGCTGAAGTGGTGTCATTATGAAGTGGGGTAAATTATTCTTTGGCTTTCTATTAACCGGATTTTTACTGTTTTTATTTTTTGATATCAAAGCCAACCCGGATATGAATTTAAACTGGTCGATATTGTCCCTGGGTATGGCGCTACTGGGGTTGCTCGGTTTTTTCCTTAAGTTTGAAAGCAGCGCTCCGTCGGCGGGTGAAATAGCCCTGTTAGCCACCATGGCCGCCCTGGCCGCACTGGGCCGGTTGCCCTTTGCCGCCATACCAAACGTGCAGCCCACTACCTTTCTGGTTATCATTTCGGGTTATGTGCTGGGCCCCGGGGCCGGGTTCGCCGTGGGGGCGTTGGCGGCTTTAATCTCCAATTTCTTTATGGGCATGGGACCGTGGGTCCCCTGGCAAATGGTGGCCTGGGGGCTGGTGGGTTTAACGTCGGGCGTACTGGCCCGGGTGCATAAAAGCAATTCCCGTTTTACTTTAGTGGCCTTTGCCCTGGCCTGGGGTTACCTGTACGGTCTCATAATGAATACTTGGCACTGGCTAACTTATATTTACCCGCTAACCTGGCCAACCTTTGCGGCTACTTATGCCGCCGGTTTCCTTTTCGATACGCTGCATGCGGCGGGTAACGGGCTGTTTATGTATTTCATGGGTCTGGAAATGATTAAAGTTTTACAGCGGTTCGGAAACCGGTTAACGGTTAAAACAATTGAGGTGCATGCCATAGAGGGAGAGGGCCAAAAGACGCGGGAATTCCAGGCTGGGGTCCGGGATTAACGTTGTTAAAACTAATTAGCTAAGGAGGGGTTCCATTGTTTAATCAATTTAGAAAGACTTTGGCGGTTGTGGGAGTGCTGGTCTTTATGTTGGCCTTGGCGCCGGTTGCTTGGGCGTCCGTAACGCCCGGCAGCCCGGAGGTGCGGGAAGCCGTTAAAGGTGCGGTAAGCTATCTGGATAAGGAGCTGCAAGCCCCGGGGTACGATGGTATGCTGGAATGGGCCATGCTGGGTTACTACGGCATTGGAAAAGATGCCGGGCATCTGTCAAAATTACGGGAAACGCAGCTTGCTCAAGGGGTAATGCTCTCGGAAGCCAAGAGCACCGATTATCAGCGGACCGTACTGGGCGCGGCGGCGGCTGGGAAAAGCCCCGACGGTTACGGGGGTAAAAACCTGCTGCAAAGTATTATCTCTTCCCAAACTCTGTCGGGCAAATTCGCCGATACAATAAACGGAACCGGGGAAAAGTTAGTTAACGCTCACATTTGGGGTATTATATCGCTCTATGTTGCGGGGCAGGATATTCCCCGGGCCGATCTGGCGCTGCGGTGGCTGACGGCGCATCAGAACGCCGACGGCGGCTTCAGCGTCGATATTCGGCTGGACGAATCGGATGTGGATATGACGGCCATGGCCATTATAGCTATGGCCTGCCTGGACAAGGACAGCGGCTTTTTGCCGGTGCAAAAAGCGCTGGCTTATCTAAAGGAACAACAAAATGAAGACGGCACCTTCGGCGCCTGGGGTACTTCAACAGCGGAATCCTGTGCCCAGGTGGTGCAAGCTTTGACTATTTTGGGTATTGATCCGACGGCTGACGAATGGAGCAAGGACGGGGGTAACGCGGTAACCGGGCTTTTGCAATACCGTCTGGCGGATGGTTCGTTTAGTCACGGCTCGGAGCGGCTGCCCAACGATATGGCATCGGCCCAGGCCTTAATAGCCCTGGGGGATTACCAAACGGGGCAATCGGTTTATCAAAAAATCAGGGCTAATATGGAATCCAAATAAGCCGGATAACTTGATTTTATTATCGTTGCCGGGGCATTGGCTGCATTATTAACCAATGCTTCCGGTTATCTCAAGTAGTGGTCTAACGCTCGTGTCAATGCGCCTGCCGGGCAATAAATCAAGTTGTCACGGGGCGGGTTTATAAAAGTGAACTCGTTCGGTTAAAACTGAACAACGGTGCTGTAGATGGGGGTTTTACCCCACCTGAAGTATAAATGGGGACTCCCATTTATAGAAGTGGGAGTCTTGGAATTTGATAACAATTGAAACTTTGTACAAAAAAGGCTCAACTGTTGCAAAGCAGCAGGCATTGGGCCTCTTTTGCAAGTATGAAGATTTTTTTCCGAAAACTATGCAAACCGTTAATAATGCCGTTTTTTAGAGAGGAACGGGTCAACCGGGGGGGCAATATGAAAATAACCAAATCTAAACTGGCGGGTATGATTGACCACACTTTGCTAAAACCTGTGGCTGTCCATGAGGATATTATTACGCTATGTGCCGAGGCTCGGGAGTATAAATTTGCAGCTGTGTGTGTCAATCCTTATTGGGTGCCGTTTGCTGCGGAACAGCTGGCGGGTTCGGGGGTGGCGGTGTGTACCGTGGTAGGATTTCCTCTGGGGGCCACCTCCACTGTCGCCAAGGCCGGCGAGGCCGTCCGGGCTGTTCAATGTGGCGCCCTGGAAGTGGATATGGTTTTAAATATCGGCGCCGTCAAAGAGCAGCGTGCGGATGTTGTGCTCGACGATATACGGGCGGTGGTGAAAGCGGTTCATGCACAGCACCCTGCCGCTATCACCAAGGTAATTATAGAAACCTGTTACTTAAACAGGGAACAAAAAATATTGGCTTGCCGGTTGGCCGCCCAAGCCGGGGCGCATTTTGTCAAAACCAGTACCGGTTTTGGCCCGGGAGGCGCTACGGTGGAGGATGTGGCGTTGATGCGGGCCATCGTCGGGCCGGAGATGGGTGTTAAAGCTTCCGGGGGTATAAAAACAGCCGGTCAGGTCCTGGCCATGATTAAAGCGGGGGCCGGTCGGATCGGGGCCAGCGCCGGAGTGGATATTATTGGAGCAATGGAGTAAATAAGCTTGCCTGAGTGAGATTACCGTCACGGTTTGGGCATTAAACCAAGCCGGCCAAAGATATTGGGTCAGATTGTCGAAAATATCTTTTAACGATATGTTGTTACTGTTCACACCCCTGCAAAAAGTAGCGGCTCTGTGAGCAATAACACGCTTTGCGATGCACACAAAACGTAAAAACAGCGTTTTGACGCTGCAATTCTCCGGTTTTCTGTGACTTTCGCTTCGCTGCACTCACAGAAAACACGTCGCGTTTGTCACCTGTGAACAGTAATGATATGTTCGAGGCCGTGCTCTGTTAGGTAAAGAATTATTAACAGGCTATACGCTGATATTATATATTATAACGATATACCACGACATAATTGGGATACGGCTTTAAACTTTTACTGGCTTACCTATAATTAAAGGAATTGCTTACTTATTCTCGAAGTGGTCTTAAAAGATATTCATGCCGCTTGCACGCTGCCGTCAGAGAATGAAAATCAGCCTGGTCCGTCATTGCTATAAATATAACCTGCGGTGCTTGAAGTACGTCGTTGCTATGAAGAATACAACCTGTAACGCTTGAAGTCCGTTACTGCGAGGAGCGGAGCGACGAGGTAATTCCTGATCTACAGCCCGCATTTCTTTGGGGACCTGCTTTGGGGTCTGGGATTGCTTCGCTTGCGCTCGCGATGGCGGTCGCCAAAGATGCCGGAAGGCAGTCACATGGATTTTTTCGGAATAGATATATCGCAAAGGATGTGTATAAAATGTTGCAGGCAGTATTGTTTGACCTGGATGGGACTCTCCTGCAGGTACATACCGATAATTTTATGAATGAATATTTAAAGGAGATAGCCCGAGCCGCGGCACCGGTGGTTGATCCGCAGCGGTTCACCCGGGCGCTGTTAGACAGCACCGGCGTAATGCTGGTCAATCGTGACCCGGTCTTAACCAACGCCGAGGTCTTTTGGAACGATTTTCGCTCGCGTACGGCCGATTGTCATGAGGCCCTGGAGCCGCTGCTGGATGATTTTTACGCCAATAAATACAAGGAACTGGTCCGGGTGACCGGTGCTTCCCCTTTGGCCCGGCGGGCGGTTCAGGCGGCCCTGGACCACAATTTGCGCATTGCGGTGGCTACCAACCCGGTGTTTCCACGCTCAGCCATTTATGATCGCCTGGCCTGGGCCGGAGTTGCCGATTTACCCTGGGAACTGGTGACCAGCTATGAAGAAATGCACTATTGCAAGCCTTATCCCGAGTATTACCGGGAAATTGCTTACCTGTTGGAGCTGCCGCCCGAGGATTGTATAATGATAGGCAACGATGCGGCTGAAGATATGGCCGCCGCAGCTGCCGGTATGCGTACTTGCCTGGTTACCGACTATCTGATTAACCCTGATCGTGTGCATTATCAGGAGCGGGTGGACTGGTACGGCACCCTGGATGAACTGTGCCTCTGGCTGGCGGGCGCCGGCTGGGAGCAGGGGAGATGCGAAAACATGGCAGTGGAGCGCGTGCGCCGGTACGTTAAACAATTTGACGCCGGTCTGGAGCCGCTGGTATTTACAGAGGCTACCAGCACGGTGGAGGAGGCGGCCCGTGCGTTAGGCGTGGAGCCGGGCATGATTGCCAAGACATTATTGTTCCGAGCGGGAGATCATTACGGTCTTTTTGTCGTGGCGGGAGATGTGCGGGTAAGTACAAAAAAAGTCAAGGCGCTTTTAGGCGGTAAGCCCAGGATGGCTACCCCCCAAGAGGTGGAGGAAATTACGGGTTACCGGGTCGGCGGGGTTTGCCCCTTTGCTTTGGCCGGCGAGGTGCCCATTTATTTGGATGCTTCCATGCAGCGATTCGATGTAATTTACCCGGCGGCGGGCACCGCCCATTCCGCACTGCCCATTACCTTTAAAAAATTAGAGGCTATTACCCGGGGGACGGTAGTAGACTGTTGACTTGGGAGACGTGGGGCGTTTCACTTATCTTCTTGGACACCCATGCCGTTTGTGCGGTTATCATTAAAGGATGGGTAATATAGTTAGTTTGTTATTGCGAAGAGTGAAGCGACGTTATGCTAATTCTTGTTACGGAATAGGAGAGGATTTGGAAATTGCGCTTCGAGCCTGGTGAACGGATTGATCTGCGGATTATGCGGGTGTGGAAGATCAGTGGCTTTTTAGAGGCTGTGATACTGGGAACGGTAGGTTTCGTCATAGTGGCATTGCTGTTTAAAAAGTTTAATTGGCCTCAGTGGGTACCTGTTTTACCGGTGGCGGCCGCGTTGTTATACGGAGGGCTGGAGGTGGCGGTGCTGCCCAGGCTGCGCTGGGAGCGCTGGCGCTACCGGATTAGTACGGAAGAGATTTATTTGCAGAGGGGTGTTTGGTTTATCAAGCGTACTTTAATTCCCATGACCCGTATTCAGCATGTGGATACTGCGCAGGGTATATTGATGCGCCGTTATGGTTTGGCTGCCGTTAACGTTTCCACAGCGGCGGGCACTCATCAAATACCGGCTTTATCCGAAGAGGCGGCCGACGAACTCCGGGACCGGATCGCGAGCCTGGCCAGGGTGTCTGATGATGTTGTCTAAGCCTCGTCGCTTGCATTTGCTGGGCATCTTATTGAGGGCAATCAAGCTGCTAAAGGACTTCCTACTGCCTTTGGTTCTTCTTTTCGTTACCCAGATATTGAAAAGAGGATATTCTCTGTCCTGGCTAATGTTTACCGGAACAGTAATTATTCTGGTCTTGCTGGCCTGGGGTCTGATTAGCTGGTTTCGTTTTACCTTTCGGGTAGAGAATGAGGTACTGGTGGTTGAGCAAGGAGTGCTGATACATAAAAGGAGTGTAATTCCCCGCGAGCGTATTCAAGCTATTGATTTAAATCAAGGTGTACTGCACCGTTTATTTAATATTGTATCTGTGCAAGTGGAAACAGCCGGTGGGGACAAGCCGGAGGCTGTTTTGTATGCCCTTTCCATGTCGGATGCCCAATTGCTGCGGCGGAGGCTGCTGGTATCCGGCGTAGAGGAGGACCGAAATTATGCCGGTGATGCGGTTGCCTTAAAAAGGCTTTCTTTAAAGGAGCTGTTCCTCTTTGGAGCTACTTCCGGCGGTGCTCTTGGACTGGTGCTCTATTTGTTCTCCGGGGCTTGGACTTTGCTTGACGATATTGGATTGGAGCTGGATTTGCAGCGGTATTTAATGTGGGTTTGGGACTATGTAAATCCGGTGTATTTGGCCGCGTTTATTATTTTGGTACTTTGGCTGCTGGCTGTGCTGGGAATGATCTTGAAATACGGTGATTTCACGCTGACCCGCTCGGGTGACCGAATTCAAATGGTCTACGGGCTGCTGCAGCGGCGTCAGGTGTCCATACCGGTTGGGCGTATTCGGGCTGTCCGCCTGGTGGAGGGGGTGCTGCGCCAACCACTGGGTTACTTTACCGTGCATCTGGAAAGTGCCGGTTACGGGCCGCGGAGTCACGAAAAAACGCTTTTTTGGCCGCTGGTGCGGAAAAACGAATTGGTATTTCTGCTTAATAAGTTCCTGCCGGAGTTTGCCGCGGAAATTCCATTGCAGCCTTTGCCCCCCGCAGCCGGGCGGCGCTATATGCTGCGCGGTTTTATCCCTGCAGCTCTGCTGGCGTTGCCGATTTTTATCTGGCTGCCATGGGGAGAGCCGGCCTTGGCATTGCTTTTGCCGGTGTTGGGCGGGCTATGGGGCTTTTGGAAATATAAAAGCGCCGGTTGGGGAGTGCGGGGCAATATGCTGGCGGTGCGCTCCCGCAGTGTGGTCAGGACTACTTTCGTGCTACCCAACCGCAGTGCACAGTCCTTTTCCGCCGAATGCACA
Source organism: Desulfoscipio sp. XC116 (assembly GCF_039851975.1). Classification (GTDB taxonomy): domain Bacteria; phylum Bacillota; class Desulfotomaculia; order Desulfotomaculales; family Desulfallaceae; genus Sporotomaculum. The sequence goes on along the minus strand of NZ_CP156660.1, from coordinate 3,565,469 downwards.
CCTTGGCAGCACCGGGCCGGTCTGATGAGTTTTAAAATGGACCTGGCTTCGCAGGCTATTTTTGGACTGGACGATGTTTCTTCAATAGATGTCCAAACGCTGACCAACTGGTTTAGACGGCGCAAACAAAGCGATATCCGGTTAATAGAGGACTAAAATCCATTTTAAGGCGGGCCGCTGACAGGTATGTGTAATCTTTGGTTAGTCTATCTAATGGAGGGTTTTTCAAATTAAGGGCGGCTAATGGGAACAAAATATTACGCTTGTTGGGGAGGATTTTTATGGCTTGGCTGTATCTTTTGGTTGCCGGTATTTTTGAGGTGGTTTGGGCGATTAGTCTTAAATATGCACATGGTTTTACCCGCCTGTACCCATCTTTAATAACGGTAATGGGTATGATAATCAGCTTTTACTTTTTATCCCGGGCCACAAAGGTGCTCCCCATTGGCACAGCATACGCGGTATGGACGGGAATTGGCGCGGTGGGTGCGGTAATTGTGGGTATGTTGCTGTTAAACGAGCCCCGGGACGGTGCCCGTCTTTTTTTTGTGACATTAATTTTAGTAGGTATTATAGGTTTGAAGTGTACTTCCCCGGCTGTCTAAGAGGCTGTTCCCGTGTCTTTCCCGGCTTGTCCGTAACTTTGGGGACAGTATATAATGAGGTGGCTGGAAGAAATAGTTGCGTTTATTGGATTTGGGAGGGCGGGGTTATGCATAGGCTATTGGATCAGCGGGGGATTAATTCGGTGCATGTAATACCACCCAGGGAAGCAAAGTACGCGCCCTTTCCGCCGGGTGTTGCCGGGACCGTGGCGCGCTCGTTGGCCGGGCAGGGTATTAACCGGTTGTATGAGCATCAGGCCCGGGCTGTCGGCCATATTATGGAAGGCCGCAACGTCATTATTACTACCGGTACATCCAGCGGTAAATCATTGGTTTATACCGTCCCGATATTCAGTGAATTAATTGGCCACCCTCGGTCCAGAGCTCTATATATTACTCCCACCAAAGCGTTAGGGCAGAATCAGTTGAAAACAATGCGGGATATTGCCGCGGCAATGGACTGGCCCCGGGAAAAGCCGGCCATAGCCGCGTGCGATGGCGATACTCCCTTTAATCAGCGGCGGAGTGTCATTAACGGTGCCGGTGTACTGATTACCACCCCGGATTTTATACACGCCTGCCTGATGCCCAGACATCTGGATTGGCCCGGTTTCTGGGGTGGTTTGAAATACATAGTTATTGACGAGGCTCACATGCTGAAGGGAGTTATGGGCTGTCATTGCCTGCAGGTATTCCGCCGGCTCAGGCGAATTTGTGATTATTACGGGGCTGAGCCCGTGTTTATTCTCTGTACGGCTACCATTGCCAACCCCGGTGAATTTGCCGCCAATCTGGTGGGCCTGGATTTTGCGGTGGTGACCGAGGAAACTTCAGCGGCCGGCGAAAAAACGGTGGTTTTTTATGAGCCGCCTACCTATAAAACTAATGATGGCCGGACTAAGCGCAGGCTGACCCATTTCGAGGCGGCCCGGGCCGTGGGGCGTTATGTAGAATCCGGCAGGCGTACTATTATGTTTGGCCGTTCCCGGCGGGTAGTGGAATCGGCTTACCGGGTTATTCGAGAAAATTACCCCGGTGTTGCCGGAGCGATTACCCCGTATAAGGGCACCTATGTGCCGGAAATGCGCCGGGACATTGAAAGAAAACTGTTTAACGGCAGCTTAAAGGGTGTTATTTCCACCAATGCCCTGGAGTTGGGCATTAATGTGGGGGAACTGGACACTTGTATATTGGCCGGCTTTGCCGGCAGTATTTCCTCCACCTGGCAGCAGGCGGGCCGGGTCGGGCGAAAGGGGCAGAAGTCGTTAATTGTACTGATGGCCAATGAAGACCCGCTGGATTTATATATTGTGCGCAACCCACAGTATTTTTTCGGACAGTCTTTTGAAAAAGCGGTGGTTAGCGAAAAAATACAGTTTTTAGTGGATCACTTGCCTCTGGCTGCTAAAGAGCTGCCGCTCAGCAAGGAAGATGCTGCTTATTGGAACCGCGATATTTATTATGAAGCGGTGAAGCTGCTTTTAAGACACGGGCGTCTTAAACCGCTGACCGATCGGCCCAGGACTTACGGTACGGCAGTACAGACGGAGTTTTTCAGCTTAAGGGGTGATAGTGATAATTACCGTACCATTAGCCCTCAGGGCTATATGCTGGAGGAATATAATTATGATGATGTGATCAGAGATGCCTACCCGGGTGCCATACTGCCTGTTTATAACAAAGTATACTTGGTGGAGAACATAGATTATGGCACCAAATCTATACAGTTACGGGATTTGCCCGATGAATTAAAGGATTATATTACCCGGCCCAATATTGATTCCGGGATTACCGTGGAAAAGGTTGAGCGTAGCCACCGGGAAGGCAATATGGGCGTTTATAGCGGGGTGCTCAATATTCATAAAAGCCTCGCCGGTTATAAACTTATTAACGTGGGTGACAAACAAAAAGAAAACCAGAGGACTATCGAGCCGGGGCAAGCGTTGAAGCCAATCGACTTTCCCACGGTGGGCATTTGGCTGGATATTGACTTGCAGGGTCTTGAACAGCAGGTTAAGTACGGTGCGGCCCATGCCTTAAAACATCTGCTGCATATCATCATCCCTCTGGTAGTGATGTGCGAGCGCCGCGACCTGGGGGCTAGCCTGCAGGTGCATGGTGATCAGGCGCAGATATTTATTTATGACAACTACGCGGGCGGGGTGGGATTGGCCGAATCGGTATTTGAAGATATCAAAACGGTATTGGAACGGTGTTATGAACTGGTGACGGGTTGTAAGTGTCTTGAGGGTTGTCCCAGCTGCATTATTATTCCACAGTGTTTACAGGCCAATGAGAGGCTGGATAAAGAAGGGGTGACCCGGCTGCTGGCAATGCTGCTGGGCAGGGAAGTGCCCCGGAAAAAAAGCGGTCTCAGCTTGATAAAGGAAAAATTATTTAGAAAGCCGTCCAGCCGGGCGGATATAAAAATGGAGGCTCGGGCGCTGGAAATGGAGCTGAAACAATACGAAAAAGTTTTTATATTCGTCGGTGCGAACTGGTTGACTACGGCTGATTGGATAAAACAGTGCTGCCCGGCACGGCTGATCAAGTACGAAATTTCCATTTTGGCGGTGCATTATCTGATTTATTCTCAGACAGGCAAGCCCGTGCCTGAACGCTTGTTAAGACAAGCCATATCCCGGTGCTGCGGTTGGTCGGATATGTATCGTCTGTCTATGCAGGGTCTAAGGGAAAAGGGTTATTTAATAGGGCCGCCGGAGCGGTTGACGTTGCTGCCGGATTTGCAGAATGAACTTGATGCGCGTAGATAAAGGCTTATAAGTCAACTTTTGGTGTATAGATCAGGCGGGTAAACCCGTAGACCAATGCCTTAGTCAAGCAATAGTAATTTGCTTTTCAACAGGTTGCCTTTATTCATGGAAGTGAATGCGGGCGATGCTCCTTTGGGTTAGCTTGCCGATGGGGCCGTCCACATCAATAAGGTTTCTGATCCGGAAGTAGGGGATAGGGAACTTGGGAATCCCTTCAGCGTGGATGGTGTATTCCAGTTCCCGAAAGTAAATTACCAGGCTGTTTTCGGTCAGGTAGTATTCCTGGTCGTCGGTTATACCGTTGAACTCTTTGATTAAATGCAAGCCTTGTTCCTCAATTTGTTGTCTGATCATTCTGTCCAGAACCATCCTGTAGTTGCTGTTTTTTCTGAAAAGTTCATAAAGCAAATATGATTTGCCCGTGGTTAGGTCCACAGTGATTGATTTTTGCTGGTTCAGACCGTTGGCGGCTTGTTTCCTGATGGTGTAAAACTGGAGATTCAGGCTGAGGATATCATTTTTATTAACCGCAACCTCGTATTTGCCAAAGATTTCCGCGTAGATATTACAGCTTTCCCGGGGGATGAGGAACTCAACTTGTTTCCTGATTAGCAGGTTAATATGTTCTTGGACTTCTAAATTGTCCAAACCTGTAACCTGGGGGTAGGTTATGTTAATACAATTGTTTTCTATTTTTTGATCGATAATTGTTGCCACGATACCTTGGTTAGCCGACATAAAATCAGCTCCTTTAAAGAGTCGGTTGATATATTCACACTGTTCCAGGTTATGCGGCCGGGCCGGTTTTGGCACCGGTGCTCACGATATAAAAGTCATCATAATCACTTGCTAAGCGCAGGTTTTGAACACTTATGATGATCTTGCAAAGCTTCTTCGGTAAAACGGTGTTTTAATAAAACAGTACAACCAAACTGTAACACAATTGGACTTTTTAACTCCGTAAATATACGGGGATTTTTCTTTTTAGGGGGGGGATGCCGATGGTGCTGTAAGCTGCAATCGCAAGTTGCAATAGCTTAAAATTATACGCAATTTGATTAATTAAAAATAAATGGTATTGTTGAGTGGAATGGTATAGAGTTGTAATTCTAAGGGTATTAATTATAGTAAATCAAGAATAAGGGCGGCAAACAATGGCGGTTAAATTTATTCCTTTTATATACACAGCGATATTCGCATTAATTTTAATAGCTACTGTTCCCAGAAATAAAATTCGCCTCTTATCAATTTATGGGATTATTTTTGGGGCAGTGTTCGATATAGTGCTTGTTACGATTGCAAATATGTTTGGAGAATTCGGGTATATAAATTACGAGCCATTTGGTCTCATGGGAATACATTTTTTAGCACCTATCTCATGGGCAATGTTCTTTATTATGTATTTTTATTTCTTGCCTAAGAGAAAACCCCATGTTTATATATACGTAACTGTAGCGATTCTTTATAGCATTGCTTTTTGCCAGATGATTACGAAACTCGGTGTTTTATATCTTGCTCATGGAATAATAGACTCAATAATACCTTTTTTAATATGGTTTCCAACAGCTACTTGGGGTTATTATAAATTGACCGGTCGCTTTAGGGGGCAACAACCGACATGAGGAGAAGAAATCAATAAGATTTATACCGCATCCACAACCCGCCAGCAACCTGTTACTCAGTTTTCACTATTAATCGTATTTAATTTTCCTTACCCCTGTCGTTGGTTCGGTTGGGGGAATGTGGTTGTTTATAGGTTCGCTATCAAACAACGAAGAATCACCAAGTTTTGTTACTATAATTGATGCAACGATACCATAAGCAGCATGGGCTGCCATATATGACAAATTGCTCATAGCATCTTTAGGTTTAACTTTATTTTGCGGAAAGGCACTGAGAAGTGCGGATATAGTTGAGCCTATTGTAATACCGGATAGGACTCCTTTTGTTAAAACGTGGTCTCTGCCTGTTTTTGAGAACAAATGTACAATTCCTATGGCACCTAAAGTGGCCATACCAAAATCAAATATTCCGCCAAGTATTTGCCCTTTATAATTTATTGCTTCACTTTTTTTGTTTACCCAAACACCGGCGGCTGTTGAACGAAATGATCTTTTAGAAATCTTCTTGTTACTGACGATCTGTAACGTCCAGCAATAGACGGTGTTAGTTGTCCGTGAATTGACGGACTTAGTGCCCACCGGCCCGGGGAAGGGAGAATTATAACAATTCTCCCTGGATAACCAACTTCACCATGTGATCATCAATAATCCGACGACCGTTTTGAGCTCCATAGAGCAAGCAATGGGTGCAGACTTTGTTAACAAGCCTGACTGCACCGCTGGAATACCGGAACACCTGATCAACCGCATTATCTGAAAAGATATCGTGTTCGGCGCCGGCATAAGCCAGGTGCCGATTAATATATTCCCCGACTTGGGAACGGTCCAGGTGCGGCAGTTTACACTGCAGGTCGATCCGTTGGCGGATGGCGGCGTACGCTTGAAGCTGGAACTTATCCCACAGTTCGCTCTGACCCACCAAGATCAGGGCCATAGGACTTTGGGCATCCATTTTAAAGTTCAACAAGAATCGTACCTCTTCCAGCATTTCTTTGTCCAAAAGATGCGCTTCGTCTACGATAACAACCGGCTGCAGTTGCTGAATACCGCGCATGAGTTCGACTTCCCGGTGCAACTGGCGCTTGGCGTCGCCGCGATAAAACTTGGCTTCACAGCCTAGCTGTTCCAATAGGCCCTTGTAGAAATGCCGGGGGGTAAGTTTGGAGTCCGCCAGATACATCACCATGAACATGGCCGGATTTAAAGAGGCCTTGAACAGGCGGATGGTGGTTGTTTTACCGGTACCGCAGTCACCGGTAACCACGGCGAAAAGTTGCCTACGGGCGGCATATTCCAATCGGCCCAGTGTCTCATCTAGCATCAGCGATTGGTACAACTGATCCGTTGGGATGTCCCGGGAGAACGGTGTTTTAGACAGGCCGTAGAAGGATTCAAACATGACTGTTATCCTCCTTGTTCACGGCTCTAAAAGAAATGGCTGGAGCCTGCTGCTCTTTACGCTGCTGGTTTTTCAGGGCGGCTGCAGCCAGGAGTCGCGACGATTCGGCGGGCTTGGGCTGCAGGTGTTCCGGCAGCGGGGGGCGTTTCCCGGCTCGCTGGCCGATTACTAACTGCCTAGCTGTCCAGGGTGCGTGCCCTTCATATTCAATAGTCAGTTCAGTGATGTTAGCGGGGTCGTAGATGACTTGCACTTTACACCCGATAAACGGCAGCCCGACTTCGTACTTATTGCCGTTAAAGCTGATGCAGCCAGCCTTGTCCACTTTCCGTTTTTCACAGTGCAAAAAGGCGTTAGCGATGGTTTGTGGATCCAAATACCTTAGTGCCTTGTTGTCACTGCGGTAGGCAGCATGCGGGCTGGCGCTACCATCTAGCCCGGAATGCGGCTTGTTGTGGTAGCACTCCTCCAGCCAGACCCAAAACAGCTCATTTAACTTGTCCAGCGATTGTGGTTTTTCCAGTTTGGCCTCGCCTAAGAAGGCGTCCACCACCCGGTTAAACCTTTCTACTTTACCGGTTGCCTCCGGAGAGTACGGTTTTGCAAATACTAGCCGGGTGCCTAATTTGCTGCAGGTGCGATGCATCCATTTAGTGCGATACTGGCTACCGTTGTCGAAATATACCGCTTCGGGAACTCCGTATTTGTGAATCGCTTTACGGAAGCAATCTTCTACAATGACCTGATCCAGCGTCGGGTAGAACTCGCCGTGCAGCACAAAGCGGGTGGCATCGTCGATGAAGGTGACCAGGTAGACCTGCTTTTTAGCGCCATCCTTGCCGATTGGCAGGTAGGGGCCGTATTTGATGTCGGAATGTACGAGCTGGTTGCGGTGCTTCTTTTGGAATCGCCGAGCCGCCACGCCGCTGTCGGAGTACATGCGCATCTGTCTTGTGCTGTAGCCTTTCTCGGCCAACTTCTCCTGCAGGGTGCTGCGTTTAATCCGCCCTTCCTGGATCAGCCCTTCCCATTCCATAATCTGAATGATCTGAGCGATGCTGCGACCGGGCACCTCACGACGCAACAGGATGGCCTGAGTTAGGATATTTGATGGTATAGCTTCTTCGGTTTGCCGGCCTTTGCCTTTAGGTTTTAGTCCCCTAAAGCCGACTGCCCGGTACTGGGCCAGGTATCTGCGCAGCGTACGCTCGGATAGTCCGGTCTGCTGGCAGATATCTTTCTTAATTTCCCTGATTTTGGCCGCATCAAGCCCGTCCGCTAGCAGCGGGGATAGTAGTTGCATCCGCTGAGCGGCAATCTCTTCGGCCTTTTGTTGGTCTTTCATGCTAAAACCCCCTAATTTTTAGGCTTAGCATGAGTTTATATCCTGACCGTCAGGACGGGAATGCAGAACGGGTATGTACCCAACAATTTGTGTTTGCCACTGATCGGACAACTCTGGCCAGCCAGCCGGTGGCGTTGCCAACATAGTCCCAAATCCTTGTGAGCGCAGACTGGGAAAGACAGGACGATTCTTTCACAGATTGGTTACCGAGTAAGGTAGCGATGGAGGCCAGGCAACCCAGGAAGTGATAATACATTTCACTAAACCAACTGCGCCAACGGCCTAATGTGGATTCGTCAGCGGTGACGGTCAGTGCGGTGTCTCCGGCTATGACCGCCTCAATGCTTTTTCTGCTGTGGCGTTTGTACGGGACGAGTATATCCGGAAGTTCGTGATGGATCCGACGGCAGTGTTCACAACGGAGCCGGCGAATGATGAGCACGATCTGATCGCCAAGGCCATTTATGTACTTGCGTTGCCGGCTGCCGATGACATCCAGTGGCCCGTTACAACAGGGACAGGGAATCTGCTCCGCGCTCTTTACAAAAAACACTTTTTTCAAGGTTTTCAATTAGCTCATATTCTGTTAAAATGACCATACGTGGTGGCGCCCCTGGTATTGCTGTTGCTGCAGCAGTACACCAAAAAAAGGGGCGTCTTTCCTTTCTTCATGATATGGTCATTATATATGGCAACTTCTGGACAGGCAACACCATCAGCTTTCGGGCATTACAGGGCGGCAGGAACAATCTTCTTTCTAAGAGAAGCTTCATCAATTAAAGTTTTTACGAAATTTCCTGTAAGACCTGATATAACTCCTAATACCACCCGATCTTTTATTTTCAAGCATAGCACTTCCTCGGAAAAGTAACTTTAATAAACTTTAAAGGTAGTTTTTATTTATTATTGATAAATTATGTATGGGAGATAAAGCCAGATCTTTGTTAGGCCCCCCATACCATACTGGATACCTGGCCGTCTATCCCCCGTAGGGAAGCGGTTATTTCGACCTGGCAAAAAACAGTTATAATTTCACGCGGGGGTTAAAACGAGGGGTTGTTCGGATTGTTGATACTGCTGGTCGTGCAGTTCCCGGTCTTCTATGCAAATAAGTTTTAAAAACTTTTTTACAAAAAATTATTGAAAATTCGATATAATCACTGTATACTGGTCATACCAGCAGGTGTTCGGGATACAGGATGTTATTACACGGGGGTGAGTATTAATTTAGTTGCGGAATTGATTTTATTTTGAAAAAATTACATTAATTGACTTGTCAACCGGCTAATTTATGCAGGCAGGCGCGGGGGAGGAAAATTACTGTGCCGGATAAAAAAGAAATGGATAAATTGTACCGACAGTTTATGGAACAGGCGGAAGCGATCTCCGCCCGGGTATACCGGGTTTGTGACCCTGCAGGTGCGGGAGTTCGGCTGGCGGCAATTATTAAGCAAGTGGGGGCCGGCAAAATTGCTGCCGCCAGATCTGAATTAGTTGATAAATGCCTTGATTTAATTGCTGCCGGCGGCATAGAAGTTTGCACCGGTGATCTAAGGAAGCATTGTGAAGACGCCGGTCTGGGTCTGTCGGAGGTGGACCTGGCTATTGCCGGGACCGGTACCCTGGCGCAGGACAGTACCGACATAAACCAGCGGCTGGTTTCAACGTTGCCTCCTGTGCATGCTGCACTGGTGCGTACCGAACGGCTTGTGCAACATTTTAGTGATGCCATGGACATGTTAAATTCGCGGCGGGCCAACCTGCCCGGATATATTTCATTTATATCCGGGCCAAGCCGCACGGCCGATATTGAACGCGTTTTAACCATCGGAGTGCACGGTCCGGAACAATTGCACATTATTTTTGTTGATGAAGCGGGAGATGGATCTGGTGACTAATAGACAGGACATGAAGAACAATATCAAAGGGGCTCTGGCCAACCCCAATTTGCGTGGAGCTCTGGGACGTTTCGGTAATGATTACCTGGTATCAAGGGAAAAAGCTTATGCGGGTATAAATTTTGAAGAACTGCGGGAGAAAATATCTTCTATTAAACGGTCGGCCGCCGGTCGTATGGAAGAGCTGGCCGACCGGTTTACGCAAAATATGCTTTCACGCGGCGCGACGGTATACAGGGCAGGCAATGCTCAGGAAGCCAGGGATTATATATTAAATCTTGCCATGGCCAGAGGTGTAAAAAAAATTGTTAAATCCAAGTCCATGGCCAGCGAAGAGATTCATCTGAATGAGTATTTAAACGAAAAGGGACTGGAATCTGTAGAGACAGACTTGGGCGAGTGGATATTGCAGTTATCCGGGCAAAAACCGTCGCATATGGTTATGCCCGCTATTCATATGACCAGGGGAGAGGTTGCGGATGTATTTTCCGAAGAAATGAACCGGCAGCTTTCTTCGGATATACCTATTCTGGTCAGGGTAGCCAGGGAACAATTACGCCGGAAATTTTTGGAAGCCGATATGGGTATATCCGGCGCCAATATTGCCGTGGCTGAAACGGGAACCCTGGTTATAACTACTAACGAAGGCAATGGCAGGCTAACCACGACCTTGCCTCCGATACATGTAGCCATTGTGGGGCTGGAAAAACTCGTGGAAAAATTTGCAGATGTTGAACCTATTTTAGAGGCACTGCCACGCAGCGCCACGGGCCAAAAGATTACCAGTTATGTAACGATGATTACAGGACCGACCCCTATGGTTGACGCTGACGGTCATGTTAAGCGGAAAGAACTGCATATAGTGTTGCTTGACAATGGCCGCAGCCAAATGCAGGCCGATCCTGTTTTTAAAGAAGCCCTGCAGTGTATACGATGCGCTTCCTGTCTGAACGTTTGTCCCGTATTTCAAATTGTGGGCGGGCATGTTTACGGACATGTATATACCGGCGGCATAGGCACTATTCTTACTGCGTTTTTTAATGGTTTTGAAAATGCCAGCGACATACAAAACCTGTGTATTGGTTGTGAACGCTGCAAACGGTTTTGTCCGGGGAAAATTGATATACCGGGTTTAATAAGGGAATTGCGCAGCCGTGTTGTCGATAAAAAGGGCTTGCCCGGTATGTCTAAATTTGTTATGCAAAGAGTTCTTCCGGACCGCAAGCTGTTTCACCGCTTGCTGAAAGTTGCCCATGCGGCTCAAAAGCCCTTTCAAACAGGCGGGCTGGTTCGTCACTTGCCCCTGTTTCTGGCGGGCTTGACGGAGGGGCGCAGCCTTCCGGCTATTGCCGATAAGCCGTTTAGGGAGCTTGTGGCTGCTTTTGACGATAAAAAGGCGGCGCTAAAACCAGGAGAAGTTTTTAACCGTTCGCAGGGAGAACAACGGCAATCAAGGGTGGGGTTTTTTGCCGGCTGCCTTACAGATTTTATATACCCGCGTCTGGGAGAAGCTGTGTATAAGGTGCTCAGGCACATGGATATGCAAATGGTATTTCCTCTTGATCAAACCTGTTGCGGCATACCTGCAATATACATGGGCTCCAGAAAAACAGCCGCGGAACTGGCGCGTCAGAACATCGCGGCTTTTGAAAGGGCCGGCGTGGATTATATTACCACGGCATGCCCTACATGTGCTCATGCTTTAAAGCATCACTTTGTGGAAGCTCTTGCCGGTGATCCCCAATGGAGTGAACGGGCCAAGAGTTTTAGCCGTAAGGTATATACCTTTGCCGCCTTGTTGGCGGAAGAATCAAATGGCGGACAAAATCTGAGGTTGGCACAAACCGGCGGGAAAGTAACTTATCATGATTCCTGTCATATGAAAGGAGTTTTTGACATTACGGACGAGCCTAGGCAATTGCTCAGGTCCGCCGGCTTGGAGTTGGTCGAAATGGAAGGTTCGGACAGGTGTTGTGGTTTTGGGGGGTCTTATTCAATTAAGTACCCCGAGCTTTCTCAGCATATATTGGAAAAGAAACTGGCATCTATTGTTGATTCCGGTGCGGAGTTGCTTGCTTTGGACTGTCCCGGATGTCTATTGCAATTGCACGGGGGATTGGACAGCCGCGACAAAAAAATACCTGTTAAACATACAGCCGAGATACTTGCCGAACAGCTTTTACCTTAAAACGGCGTGTCCTAATGAACGACTTTGTTCCTAATGTATTGAGTTTGTATAGATAGTCCTAACGTTATATAATATTATATACATTTAATGATAAGCTTGTTAAAAGGTTAAACGGGAGGACTATTGTGTATTTCAAGCCAATTAAAACAAGAAAAATATACGAAGAGATTATTGAACAAGTTAAGAAAATGATTAACGATGGTGTCCTGGCTCCCGGTGACAGGTTAATGACGGAAAGGGAAATGGCCGAAAAAATGCAGGTAGGCCGTTCCGCCGTGCGGGAAGCTTTACGGGCCTTGGAGGCGATGGGTATAATTAAAGTCAAGCCCGGTGAGGGTACTTTCATTAATGATACCACCCCTGATGCTTTAATTCGTTCCTTTTCCACTTTGGCAATGGATGATGAAACCGCTCGTGAGTTAATGGAGCTGCGTAAAGTCCTTGAAGTTGAAGCTGCCGCGCTGGCGGCGGAACGGCGAAGTGGAGAACATCTTAAGGCAATGTTTTATGCTTTGCAGCAGATGGAACAGGATCTTAAAGAGGGCAATCTGGGCGAAATGGCCGATATGGCTTTTCATTTTGCCATAGCACAGGGTGCCGGCAATTCATTGCTTTATAAACTCATGAACACTATTGCCGATACCATGAGCAAATTGCTGGCTGTGGCCCGGCAACGGTTGTACCTGGATCCGCTTAACCCTCCCCGTTTGTTGCATGAACACAACATTATTTACACGGCCATTAGCAATGCCGATGCCGCTGCTGCACGTAAAGCCATGCTGCAACACTTAACCGGGGTTGAGGAATATATGTTTGGTGAACAAAAGTAAAGGCATTGGAAATTAGGTTATAGGTCTGACCAGCATGCCATTCTTAACTCTGACCTCCAAATAAGTTATGGTGCAAGGGGGAAAAACGGTGAATTATAATAAAGTAACAGAAGATATGATAGCAAATTTGCAAAATATTGTTGGTTCACGTAATGTAATTGCAGATCAAGAAAAATTAGAAACCTATGCCGGGGATGAAGTCCCCGAAGTCGAGTGGAAACACCTGCCTGAAGTGGTTGTTAAGCCTGAGAATGTCCGGCAAGTTTCGGAAGTGCTTAAACTTGCCAACCGTGAACTCATTCCCGTAACACCCCGGGGAGCAGGTACGGGCCTTGCCGGCGGGGCTGTTCCCATGATCGGCGGGATTGTGCTGTCCCTCGAAAAAATGAATCGCATACTGGAGATCGACCACGGAAACCTGTTTATGGTTGTTGAACCCGGGGTTACCACGGGGGATGTGCAAAGGAGGGCCCAGGAGGAAGGTTATCTGTATGCGGGTGATCCCTGTAGTGCCGACAGTTCCTTCATTGGGGGAAACGTGGCTACCAATGCCGGGGGGAATAAAGCGATAAAATACGGAACAACGACCAAGCATATATATGGTCTTGATGTTGTCCTGGCTACAGGGGAAATAATTACTCTGGGCGGTAAGTGTGTCAAAGACGTAACCGGCTATGATTTAGTTCATCTAATGGTAGGGTCTGAAGGTACACTGGGCGTGGTTACTAAGATTTATCTTAAACTCTTGCCTAAACCCAGGTATAACTCGGTTTTGCTGGTTCCTTTCGCGGACATGCAAACTGCTATTAATGTCGTGCCCAAGATAATGACCAATCTGGGAGTAATCCCAACCTCCATTGAATTTATGGATAATCTGTGTATCAAGTCGGCTGAATCATTCCTTGAGCGAAAGCTTCCTTACAACGACGCGGGAGCTTATATAATTATAGAGGTTGAAGCCTACAGCGATGCGCAACTGGAATCCGATTGTGAAAATATTGGCGGTATTTGCTACGAAAATGGCGGTCTTGAAGTATTTATGGGTAATGATAAGGCCAGCCAGGATAAGATTTGGAAACCCAGGAGAATTCTAGCGGAGGCGCTGCGCGTTACCAGCCCGGTATATTGTATGGAGGATATTGTTGTCCCGATAAGCAATATCCCCAGATTGCTGGCGGCAATAGAACAAATTTCTAAAAAATATGCCATTAAAGTTCCCTGTTTCGGTCACGCGGGCGACGGTAACGTGCACGCAACCATATTGAAAGAAGACCTGGATGACGCGACCTGGCATGAAGTTAAGGAAAAAGTGCTTGAAGAAATGTATTCCGTTACTTATGCCTATGAGGGTAAATTGTCCGGTGAGCACGGCATTGGTGCCAAGAGGAAAAAAGCCATGGCTAAATTTATGAACCCGGTTGAGCTTAAAATAATAGCTTCAATAAAAAAAGTATTGGATCCCAATTTAATACTTAACCCCGATAAGCTTGTGGAACTGTTTTAAGTTTGCCGTTTGGGGAAAAATGTTAAAATACCCGGTGATTGTTGAATAGTTGACTAAGGAGAATATAATAATTATAATTTAAGTGAACTTGTTCAGCTAAAGCTGAACATCGGGGCTTTAGATGGGGACTCTACCACACCTGAAGTAAAAATAGAAACTCCCGCTTATAGAAGTGGACTTGAAATTTAATAAAAAATTTGGGGAGCTCATGTTATGGGCTGAGAAAGGGCTTTTGAGTACCTGACCCATGAACCTGATCGGGGTAATGCCCGCGTAGGAAAGGTATTGTGGAAAAAGTGCACCTGACTTACGTGGTGCGCTTTTTTTAATTGTCCCGGCTGCCACAACCGGTATGTGTTTTGCTCGCCAGATGAAAATGGATAATGAGGAGTGATGCTATGAAGATTGTTTTAAACGGTAAAGCAATTGAAATTGATCAGGGTTTAAGTATTGCCGACCTTATAATGCGGAAAAAGTTAAATCCCGGCGCTGTTATGGTTGAAATAAACCATGAATTAGTAAAAGCGGCGGATTGGCCGGTAAGAAAACTAAAAAATGATGACCAAGTGGAAATTTTGCAATTTGTAGGGGGAGGTTGATGTTAATAAATGTACGACACGTTAGTGATTGGTGGACAAGAGGTTGCCAGCCGTCTTTTTTTAGGAACCGGGAAATTTGCTTCCAACAGTATGATCCCCGAACTGGTTAATGTTTCGGGAGCCCGGGTTGTTACCGTAGCCATACGGCGGGTGGATCCGGATTATCCGGAAGAAAACGTAGCCAATTACATTCCGGCAGGCTGTATACAAATGCCCAACACTTCCGGCGCGCGTAATGCCCGGGAAGCCGTGCGCATTGCCAAACTGGGCCGGGCCGCGGGTTGCGGTAATTGGGTTAAAATAGAGGTTATTGCCGACAACAGGTACCTGCTGCCGGATAACTATGAGACTATAAAAGCTACTGAAGAACTGGCCGCCGACGGCTTTGTAGTGCTGCCTTATATAAGCCCGGATTTAATGGCGGCCAGGAAATTGGAAGAGGTGGGCGCCGCCGCGGTGATGCCTCTCGGCGCTCCCATCGGCACCAACCGTGGATTAAAAACAAAGGAATTAATTAAGATACTGATTGAAGAAATTTCCCTGCCGGTTATTGTCGACGCTGGAATCGGGCGGCCGTCCCAGGCGGCCGAGGCTATGGAAATGGGGGCCGCCGCTGTGCTGGTGAATACCGCCATTGCCACAGCTAAAGACCCGCTGGCCATGGCCCGGGCATTCGGTCAAGCCGTGGAAGCAGGCCGTACCGCATTTTTAGCCAATCCCGGCGAAGTATTTGAATATGCCAGGGCATCATCGCCACTTACCGGTTTTTTAAGGAACGAGTAGAGATAGTTGTTCAGAGGTGAAAAATAGCGGTGCGGGTGTCTGCCATGTATGACAGTAATGTTTACAAAGCTATGGGAAGGGGATTAACACAATGAGTTTTTACGAGGAATACAAAAAGTTCAGTAGTGACGGTTTTTTATCGTTTTTTAATGAGTTGGAAGATAAAGATATCAGATGCGTTCTTAGTAAGAGCCGTCTATCTAACCTTGATTACCTGGCTCTGTTATCTCCCCGGGCTGAAAAGTATCTGGAAGAGATGGCTCAAAAAGCCCATCGCTTAACGCTGCAGCATTTTGGCCGGACCATACAGCTTTTTACTCCCCTGTACCTATCCAATTATTGTGTCAATAGCTGCGTTTATTGTGGTTTTCAAGTCCATAATAAATTGGTCAGAAAAAAATTATCCCCGGATGAAGTGAATGCCGAGGCTCAAATAATTGCCGGCACGGGGCTGAAACATATTTTAATACTCACCGGGGAATCACGCAAACATTCTCCTGTCACTTATATAAAGGACTGTACCAGCGTTTTGAAAAAATATTTTACCTCCATTGCTATTGAGGTATACCCCCTAAGTGAGCAGGAATATGCAGATCTGGTCCGGATCGGGGTGGATAGCCTGACTATGTATCAGGAAGCGTACAATGAACAGGTTTACCTGGCTATGCACCCGGCGGGTCCAAAGCGCGATTATCAATTTCGGCTGGATGCGCCGGAACGGGCCTGCAGGGCGGGAATACGCTCGGTTAATCTGGGTGCTTTATTGGGTCTGCATGACTGGCGTACCGAGGCCTTTTTTACGGGGTTGCACGCTGATTACCTGCAAAATAATTATCCTGATGTGGAAGTAAGTATTTCACCGCCGCGTATGCGCCCTCACCTGGGCGGGTTTACCCCTCCGGTGGCCGTGAGTGATAAAAACCTGGTGCAGTATATTTTGGCCTTTAGATTGTTTATGCCCAGGGGGGGAATTACAGTTTCCACGCGGGAGAACCCGCAATTAAGAGAGGATTTAATTAAGTTGGGGGTGACAAAAATGTCGGCCGGGTCTTGTACGGCGGTGGGGGGGCGTACTGAGCCGGCTGAATCAACAGGGCAGTTCGATATCTCCGACGAGCGGGATGTGGCTGCGATGACCGGAGTGATCTATAGCCATGGGTACCAGCCCGTTTTTAAAGACTGGCAAACAATATAACGGGGGCTGCCACTATGAACGAATTTGAGCAAACGTTGTTAACCATCCTGGGTCAGGATAACCTGAACAAAATCCAACGCTGTAAAATCGGTCTGGCCGGTGCGGGCGGGTTGGGGTCCAACTGTGCGAGGTTTTTAGTTTGCTGTGGGTTCAAACAGCTTAAAATCGTTGATTTTGACCGGGTGGAATACAGTAATTTAAACCGTCAGTTTTACTTTTTACACCAGGTGGGGCAGCTCAAGGTAGATGCTCTCGATCAAAATTTGGCGCAAATTAACCCCGATTTGAAAACAGAAAAGCTACCCTTGCGGATTGATCAAACAAACGTTAATCAGCTGTTTAATGATTGCCGTATCCTTGTAGAGGCTTTGGACCGGCCTGAAATTAAAAGAATGGTAGTTGAGGCATATTGGGACTCCGCCGGGCTGATAGTTGCCGCGTCCGGCCTGGCGGGGTGGGGGCGGGGCGATGGCATTGTTACGCGCAGGATTAGGCCAAATTTTTTCATGGTTGGTGATATGGTGTCGGAGGCGACCCCTGATTTGCCCCCACTGGCACCGGGAGTTAATATAGCGGCTGCCAAGCAGGCCGATGTGGCACTAAGCTATGTTTTGGGGGCTGATGTGCATGATGACTGATAAACCCGGGTTAAACGGGCTGCTGAAAGCCGGCATTTATGGCATTACAGCGTCGGAATATTCCCTGGGCAGAACAAATATGGAAGTTGTGCGGCAGATGATTGCTGCCGGGATTAAGGTTATTCAATATCGTGAGAAGGATAAAACCTTACGGGAAAAATACAACGAATGCCTGCAGATAAGGGCTATAACCCGAAAGGCCGGCGTTGCCCTGATAGTTAATGATCATGTTGATTTGGCTCTGATGGTGGGCGCGGACGGGGTACACATTGGCCAGGATGATCTCCCGCCGAAACAAGTTCGTGCTTTGGTAGAGAATAAAATGATTATTGGCTTATCCACCCACTCGCCCGAACAGGCCCGGGCTGCCGTAAACTGTGGTGCGGATTATATTGGTGTAGGCCCGATCTTTCACACGCAGACCAAAAAGGATGTGTGCGCTCCGGTGGGGTTTAGCTACCTCGATTATGTGGTGGGAAACATCAATATCCCTTTTGTCGCCATTGGTGGGATTAAGGAACATAATATACATGAGGTGGCCAAGCGCGGTGCCCGCTGCATCGCTCTGGTAACGGAAATCGTCGGGGCGGATGATATTGCAGCCAAGGTGGGGGCGTTAAGAGCCGCTATAGTGCTTCAGTGAACTCGTTCAGCTAAAGCTGAACATCGAGGCTTCAGATGGAAGTGCCGGTGAAGAATGCAAATCATACCGGTGCTTCCTGTTTGCGCCGCCGTTATTTTTTGCTGTTGCTTAGCGGCTTTCACTAATAGGGCATAATGTAATGTATTTACACATAACCTGATATACAGCTTGGTCTTAATATATAGTGTGGGAGGTAATGCCATTTGCAGCTAAAATTAAACGGCATCTGGTTGATGCTGATTATGTTGACCGGCGTATTCAGCTTGCTTTTTCTGTGGTTTACACTGTTTCCGGGCCGGGTCAACCCGGAAATCGGTCAATATTTCAGTGCCCGGCAGATAAGCCAGGGACGTGACTACGTGCAGGGAATGCGGTTAGTGTTCATTGGCGGGTTTATCACTCAAACAGTTTTTTTACTGTGGCTGGTGTTCGGCGGTCGGGCTGTAGCCCTTTCCCGGTGGATTCAGCAGTTCACCGGAGGCGGGCTGGTGAGCTATGTATTGTTTTTTTTAGTGCTGTGGCTGCTGCTGCGATTGATTAACCTGCCCTTTGACCTGTTTGGCAGCTACTATTGGCAGCATCACTGGCGATTTTCCACTCAGCCGTTGGGAAACTGGTGGCTGGACTATTTCAAGTCGGCCGGTTTGGAAGTGGTGTTATCCGCTGTGGGGGTGGCCCTGCTGTTTTGGATTATGGGGCGCTGGTCCAATGCCTGGTGGCTGGTGGGCGCGATCTTTTTATCATTGTGGCTGGTGGTGCAAAGCTATCTCTGGCCGGTACTTGTCTCCCCATTGTTTAACCGCTTCGAGCCAACTAAAGACCCGGCGGTTCTGGCTATGGTGGATGAGCTTTCCCAAAAAGCGCAGCTGCCGGTGGACCGGGTGCTGGTGATGGACGCCAGCCAGCGTACTACTAAGGCCAACGCTTATTTTACCGGTCTGGGCGGCACCAGGCGTATTGTGTTGTATGACAACCTGCTCGCCGATTACCCTGCCGATGAAGTTAGGGCGGTGGTGGCCCACGAAATGGCCCACTGGCGTCAGGGACATATTGCTAAAGGATTGGGCATGGGCGTATTGGGTAATTTTATCATCTGGGGTTTGTTGTTTATGACGCTGAAGACTACTATACCTACTATATCCGCCATACCGCGTTACGGGCAGTATCCACCCTATACCTGGGCGGTCATTGTATTATTTCTAACGCTGATTTCCTTTACCGCTAATCCGCTGATGAACCATTTCTCCCGGAACATGGAATTCGAGGCCGACCGGGTGGCGGTGCGGCTGACAGGAGATGCTCCGGCCGCGGAACGGCTGCAGGTGCGTCTGGCTGCCAAAAACTTATCCGATGTGGCCCCGCCGGCTTTTATTGAATGGTTCAGCTACAGCCACCCGCCGGCTCCGGCCAGAATAAGGGCCATTCAACAGGCCGCCGAATAGCCTGCCGCATGTGCAAGTCGGTTATTATTTTTAGCAAACGGTTAAGCGCTTATCAAATTCTTATGAAGACGCCCCAACTCCTCTGTCATTAAATATAAAGGCTGTATTTTAATGGCATCATAATACACCGTTGACAATCATTGTCATTAATGGTAAGCTCTATTTGAGGCATCTCGTCTTTGAGACGAGGTGCCTTGCTATATTTTTAGGGAATTACCATTTAATGTTATAAAGGGGAGGTAATAGTGTGCAGGGTAAAGTTGAATTGACAAAGGATGCCTATGAAAAATTAATAAAGGGGCTTGTCCGGATTGAAGAAGAAAAAGATAATTTGCTTAATGAATTTTTCCCCAAGGAAATTAAGGAAAGGAACGAAGTTGTACAAATACTGGAAGAATATATTTTGCATGTCAATCAACTTGCTAAGAATATAAAAGTAGTTGAAAAGGCTAATAATGATCTTCCTTTTGTATTAATCGGCAGCGAAGTTGATTTACAGGACTTGGATGAACAAGAAGCAACAAAGCTAAGAATAGTGTTGCCTTTCGAGAATCTTGGCGGTGATGATGCTTCATGTCTGTCACCTATTGGCATGTCTTTGTTGCTTAAAAAGGTCGGTGAGGAGGTAGCCATAAAAACACCGGGCGGTGTTTTACGCTACCGGGTTAATTCGGTTTCTTTGCCATTTTTATAGCTGCTTTACATGGTAGTTATATCTCTCGCGACGGACCGGGTATCTTTAGTATGTAAAAATTAATTGAAATAATGTCATACATTAATAAGCAGCATATAATACTAAAAATATTTTAGCAAGATTTTGTATAAAAACGTCCTGTCTCGAGTTGATGACAGGACGTTTTTTCGTTAATTACAATTCTTTACCTAAATCGGGACCGGGCTGGCAGTTATAGATACTGGTTACTTGCATAAGAATGGCCGATTTAGGGGCTAATTGCGGCGCTCCTTTTTTAACCCAGTTTACCGCTTCATCAAATGGCTTTCCGGATGAAACAATAGTAGCCTTGCCCTTTATTTGATAAGCTTGTTTTTTGTCCATATCCCAAACACATATGGATAGCTGCGGGTTTTCCCGTAGATTTTTCAGGCTCTTATCCATAAAGTTATCGACCAGTAATATGGTATCCTCATCATACACTTTTACAAAATGAATGGGTACGACATTGGGGATGCCATCTTTAGATGCGGTAGCTACAGGGTAAATAGCGGTTTTAATAAATAGATCTTTTACGTCACCGGCCAGCTTTGGCATAATCAATCACTCCTTTAATAATGGACGTATGTTTAATAATTCTTTCTACATGCAATTGTTAATTCCTTTAGAAATTTAAATTTTAGCGTTAATGTTTGCAAGTTTACCTAAAACCGTTCTAGTTAAGTATTTGTTTGATAATTACGCATATAGTCAGCCACGCTCCTCCGACAACATAACCGGCCGGTATAGCACTGGGGTAATGCAAGCCCGGATACACCCTGCTGGCGCCGATTAATATGGCAAACAAGTAAAACAACCAATGATAAGTCGGCCTACCGGCCGGGAAGGCGTGCTGTTACATAACAAATAGGCTATTTGGCTATAGGAGAAGGGAATAGCAACAAAAAGAAGAATTTGAAAAATAATAACGCAATTTTGTGGGCGGCGGCATTCTCCCACTGACTAAGTACCTTGGCGAGAGGTATTCGATGGCCGCTGTCCATGTATGATAATAACATTTTTCCCCAGAGAAAGGAACGGTGTTCTTCGTGCGCATGAAAGATTTTATGACTCCCCAAGCATCCACCTTAAAACCCGGGGAAACTTTGCGCCGAGCTGTCGAGCTTTTCCGCCGTACCCGTTTGGATGGTATCCCGGCTGTGGATGATCGGGGGTGCTTGGTGGGGTTGCTGACTCGTATTAATCTGTTTGATGCGCTGCTTGAAGGGCACAGCTTGGATGACCCGGTAGAAGGTCTGTATACCCGCAAGGTTGTGACGGTGGGCCTCGATACGCCGTATCGAACCGTGGCACAAGAGGTGAAGAAAAGTCCGGTGGGCATGGGGGTGGTAGTGGACGAAAACAACCGGGTGCGGGGGGCTCTCACCAAGGTTGATATGATCATGGCTCTATTTAGGGAGTCGGACGTGTTAAACGCCCGGCTTCAGGCCGTGTACCAGGCGATGCATAACGGTTTGGTGTCGGTTAATGATGCGGGACGTATCACCATGCTTAATCCTGCCGCTGAAAAACTGCTTGGTGTACGGGAGGAGAAAGTGCTTGATAATTTTGTAGAAAGTGTGCTGCCTGGTTTAAACATGATGGAAATTATGGAAACCGGCCGGGTCGAGGTAAGTAAAAAATACGAGACGGCCGGCCGGGCGCTTTTGGTTAATTGCACGCCGGTACTGGATGGGGGAAACACAGTGGGGGCTATAGCTATCTTTCAGGACCTTACAGATTTGGAACAGGTGGCGGCGGAGCTGGAAAGCGTGCGCACTTTGCAGCACACTCTGCGTACCGTTCTGGATATAGCTTATGACGGTATAGTGGTGGTTGATAAAGAGGGATATATCACCTTTTTTAACCAGTCACTGGCGGAATTTTTCGGGCTGGAGCCCCGAGATGCGATAGGTCGTCATGTGACCGGCGTGTTGGACAACAGTCGTTTGCATATTGTAGCCCGCACCGGAGTGCCCGAAACTTCTCAGCTGCAGCAGGTGGGAGGCAGCTATTACGTGGTATCCCGATTGCCTATTGTGGAAAACGGTCGGGTGGTGGGCGCGGTAGGTAAAATGATGTTTCGCAACTTGGAGGAAATTAGGGAGCTAGCCCGGCGTATGGATAATTTGGAAAATCAGCTGAGCTTTTACAGAGAGGAATTGCAAAAAAAAGGCGGCACCAGTTATACCTTGGACAGTATTATAACGGTAAGCCCGGCCATGATGCAGTTGAAGAGGGAAGCCATGCAGGCGGCCAGGGGTATATCCACGGTGCTTATCCGAGGTGGCAGCGGCACCGGCAAGGAGCTTTTTGCTCAGGCTATTCACGCAGCCAGTCCCCGCCGTGAGGGCCCCTTTGTTAAAGTGAACTGCGCGTCTATTCCCGAACATCTGTTGGAGTCCGAGTTCTTTGGCTATGACCCGGGTGCTTTCACCGGTGCCAGGCGGGGCGGCAAGCCCGGACGTTTTGAGCTGGCCCATGGAGGCACTATATTTTTGGATGAAATAGGAGATATGAGCTCGAGTTTGCAGGCCAAATTGCTGCGAGTGCTGCAGGACCGGGCATTTGACCGTGTGGGGGGTACGCACCCGATACAGGTGGACGTGCGGGTAGTAGCGGCTACCAACCGCGACCTGGAGGATATGGTGGCCGGAGGTGCGTTCCGTGAAGACTTGTTTTACCGCCTG
Source organism: Desulfoscipio sp. XC116 (assembly GCF_039851975.1). Lineage (GTDB taxonomy): Bacteria > Bacillota > Desulfotomaculia > Desulfotomaculales > Desulfallaceae > Sporotomaculum. Next base: position 3,542,602 of record NZ_CP156660.1, on the reverse strand, counting down.
AATGTGATTGTCCTGACCATTCCTCCACTCCGGGAGCGGCCCGAGGATATCGCTCCCCTGGTGCATTGTTTCTTACGCAAGTATAATGGTATCTTCGGCATCCGGGTAACCGATCTGCATGCGGAAGCGTTGGAAGTTTTAAAACAATACCAATGGCCTGGCAATGTGCGGGAGTTGGAAAATGTAATTGAAAGAGCTGTTAATTTTGCCACAGGTAGTATTGTCAAAGAAAAAGACTTGCCGGCCTATTTGCGCCGGAGAAACTTTGAGAGCGGCCGCCAGGCAAGTGCCGGCAACTACCGCGAACGTCTGGGTGATGCGGAGCGGGAGATTATTATTTCCGCTTTAAAGGCGGCCGAAGGCAACAAGACACGGGCCGCCCGCATGCTGGGCATCAGTCGTTCCCGGTTATATGTCAAGCTTAAAAAACTGAACTGTTAATTGGCATTCAGGGACCTAATACTTATCGCCCTATCGGACTTCGCCCCTGCAAACCTGCCCCACAAGGGGGCGGGTTCTCAGGGGCGACATTCTATAAATCTAATTTAGCGGACAAATAAGCACGGTACGGTGGGCGCATCTATACGTTCCTGGAACTACTCGGTTTAAATATATAGCCTGATGGGTAGAGAGTGTATTTGCGATGACTTCAATCGCCATATTACATCCCCCCGGTGACGCGCAGAACTTCACCGCTGATATAATCCGCCAGCGGAGAGGCCATAAGCAGTATGGCGTTGGCGGCTTCTTCGGGAGTGCCGGCCCTTCTAAGAGGTATCATGGCCTTAAACATCTGCCGCATGCTTTCAGGAATGCCAATGACTACATCTTTACCGTCTCGCTCGATGGCTTCGCCCTTTTCCTTGGCCTGAGTGAGGCGAGTGTCTATAAACCCGAAAGCCACGGTATTAACGCATACATTCAGTGGCCCCCATTCCTTGGCCAGGGTCTTGGTGAGGCCCACCAGAGCTGCCTTGGCACTGGAATAGTTAGCTTGGCCGGCGTTGCCGTCCAGACCGGCGATGGAAGAAATGTTAATAATCTTGCGGGTAACCCGTCGGCCCGCTTCTTTTTCTTCTTTGGCCGCTTCCCGGATATACGGAGCGGCTGCCCGGATAATACGGAACGGGGCGGACAGGTGTATTTTGAGCATGGCATCCCACTGCTCATCGCTCATTTTGTGGATGACTCCGTCCCAAGTGTAGCCTGCATTATTGACGATAACATCAATGCTGGGCCCGAATGCTTCCAGGGCAGTGTTAATTAGCTTGGCCGCAAATTCCGGGTCGGTTATATCGCCTACGCAAGCTACAGCATCCCCTCCGTCGGCCTTGATTTCCGCTACCACTTCCGCCGAGGGGCCCTCGTCTAAATCACTAACCACCACACGACCGCCTTCTTTGGCGAAGAGCAGCGCTGCGGCTCGCCCGATACCCCGGCCGGCCCCGGTGATAAGGCAAGTTCTATTTTTTAACATTAGCTCCATTAATAAGCCCTCCTTTGTTAACTGACTTTGATAAACTTTGATGCGTTGACACTTCGCCGATAACTTCGGACTTCGGTGCCGGGTATTGAAAGGTTGAAAGTTATGCAACCCGGGCACTCCCGGCGTATTGAGCCTGCTCAATTAGGTTTGCTTTAGCGGCAGAACTGCCTCAAAGGTGCCCTTGACTTTTATACCACCATTTTGATCGGTGGCGATAACCTGTCCTGAAGCAAGCCCGGTGCTATGGTCCACCCTTTTATCCGTGATTGAACCGGTAACTGTAATTTTATCTCCCGGCTTGGTAATGTCCACAAAGCGTACTGTGAGGCTTTTTAAATTGCGGTTGGGAATCCAACGGGTAACCGCCTGGCCCACAAAACCCATGATCAGCATACCGTGGGCGATTACTCCGCCGGTGCCGGCCTTTTGCCCCACCTCGTCCATGTAATGCAGCGGATTAAAGTCACCGGAGGCCCCGGCGTATTTAACCAGCTGGGTTTTGTCTATAGCCGGTTTGACAAGCGGGGGCAGGGGTTCTGCCACGGTTAAATCTTCTAAGCAGACAGTTTGAGTTCGGCTTGCCTTGCTGTCTTGACACGCTTGGCTCACATGGATACCTCCCGATAACATAATTGTGTTTTTGTTGGTTCAGCAGCGGGGTTACTTTCTTTCGATGACCGTGCTGTGTGATACTAAAACGGTTACGCCGTTTTGGTTTTGGTAACTGGTTTCCAGGTCGAAGATACGCATTTTATCCTTATCTGTAAATCGTTTAAGCATACAGCAGGCTTCAATTCGATCTCCGGGGTTGATTTCGCCGTAATAACGGTATTCTTGCCCGCCGTGCAACACCTTTAATGGGTTTATCTGCAGGTTAAGACACAGGTTCATAAAGTCCTGGCCTCCCCAGAAATCCATGCAGGTACCGAAGGTGGGTGGGGCGATGATATCCTGGTAGCCCAGGGTTTGGGCGTATTCAGGGTCGGTATAAAGCAGGTTGTCGTCCCCTATGGCCAGGGCCATTTCCTGTATTTTCCCCCTTTCCACGGTAAAGGAAAAGCGGGATAGTTCGGCGCCGACCAGGTTGCTGTGGTTACTCATAAATATCTCCTTTAGTGGTTTACTTTGGTATTCTGCCCTGGTGTTTATTCTGTTAGCGGGTGTTGAAAAAAGAATCTTGTTTTGTCGCATGCCGGGGTTATAGACTGCTATTGGTCCGGTAAAGACTCTTCCCCGGTAGTTGAGTATTCCCGGTACAGGGGGCAGGCTGTCGGATTAGGGCAGCTGTTGCTGTACAGGCAGTGCCAGGAAATTAACCGGGTGTCTATCTGGCAGGTACAGGTACTCTCCAGGTGGTACAACTCTTCCACTTGCACTTCCCGCCCGATTACCGGGCATAAATATTTACTGCATATTAGGGTTTGCATAGGTTTTCCTTTGCATAGTCGTTTAATGAGCAAATGGATGCAGTCGGTATATAACGGCAAATTAAATTTATTTTAATAACGTTTAACACTGCCTTTCTTTGCCTACAATGCATACCGAGCACACTGCCTCCCAGGGGAAGCCGCCCAGGTTGTGAGTGAGCCCTATTTGGGGATTGTCCAGCTGCCTGGAGTCGGCCAGTCCTCTTAACTGTAGGTACATTTCGTACAACATGCGCAGGCCGCTGGCTCCAATGGGGTGACCGAAAGATTTGAGCCCCCCGTCCGGATTGACCGGCAGCTCACCATCCAGGTCGAAAACACCGTTTAGTACGTCCTGCCAAGCCCGGCCCCTTTCCGAAAAGCCCAGGTCTTCGTAAATAACCAGCTCCGTGGGAGTGAAACAGTCGTGCACTTCAGCCATGCTGATTTGTTTGCGCGGATTGGTGATACCCGCTTGGCGGTAAGCATCCAGCCCGGCGTAATAAGTCTCCCGGATAGAAGTAAAGTCAAAGTCTTGATGCATAGCGCCGTGCCCCGGCCCGCAGACCACGGACAGGGCTTTTACGAATATGGGATCTTTTCTGTACTTTTTGGCGTCCTCAGCTCGTACGATAATGGCGGCAGCCGATCCGTCGGCCACCCCGGAGCAGTCCATAACGCCAAGAGGTGCTGCCACAATAGGGGATTTTAGAATTTTTTCCATAGGGACTTCCTTGCGGAATTGAGCCTTGGGGTTTAACGCTCCGTTTTTGTGATTTTTGTAAGCGATGCGGGCCAGCACCTGCTTGCCGGTTTCCAGGTTCAGGCCATACTTGTTAAAATATGCCGGGGCTAATAGTGAAAAGGCGGCCGGGGCGGAATAATTGGGGGCTGTGCCGTCACCTGGAGGCGGGGTAATTACCAGACCGCTGTAGCCCGAGTCTTTTAACTTTTCTACACCGATGGCCATGGCAATATCGTAAGCCCCCGAAGCCACGGCATAACAGGCGTTTCTAAAGGCGTCCGTGCCGGTGGCGCAAAAATTTTCGATTCTGGTCACCGGTTTGTACTGTATTTTTAAAGGCTCGGACAGGCTGATGCCCGCCCAGCCCGAAGCACAGCTGCCCAGCCAGTAGGCCTGGATATCCCCGGGGGCCAGCCCAGCGTCTTCCAGCGCCTGATAGGCGGCATCCACCAGCATATCGTCGGCGCTTTTGTCCCAGTGCTCCCCGAAACGGGTGCAGCCCATGCCCACTATGGCTACTTTATCCCTGATACTCATTTATAAAAACCTCCTTAATAGGCATCCCTGCCGCTAACGCGGCGCCATCGGATGATGAAAAGCTTAATTCCCGGTTAACCCTCCATGCTATTGATGCGGTTCTATGCATGACTATTAGAAGTTAACTTATAGTGATTCTCCCCAAGCCGTCCGCAGGGCACAATAAAGGAATGTAAATTTAGTTTTGGCCGGAGCCGCTGCTGTTTTGAAAGATACCGTCAGAGGAATGAAATACGTATTTAGGGTAAGTCACCTTTTAGGTCTGGCCTTCCAGTAGTAATTGTGGATGCCCCCGGCCCGGTAGAGCTTGCGGAAGGTAGTTTCCACCTCCATGCCGATGTCTATTTTATTGGGTTCGCAGTCGGTCATCTCGCAGAGCAATCGGCCGCCGCCCTCAAAATCAATTACCGAAAAGACAGTGGGCGGGTCCTGGGAAAATGTTAAATAGTCAATCGTATAGGTGGCAATGCGGGCGCTTATATCCGCAAAACAATATGGCTCCATGCTGTCTTTAGCCTGACAGTGTACGCATATCCTCTGGGCCGGGATTTGCGGGGTGCCGCATTTGGTGCAGCGGCTGCCGTAGAAAGCTAGAATTTTTTTGGCGTTGCGCCATATGGCCGGGGCCGAGGGGCGGTTGGGGTCCGGGCGTCTGGGCGGCTCAAAATCCAGCATGCCTTTCCAACGCAAATAGGTCTGGTAGCTTAGGGAAGTTTTTTTGGAATTTAGCATTCTCGATACGCCCCGCCGGGGAGCGTAATTTTTGAGGTTATCCGTAGCGCGCAGCAATATGGCATCTGCCCCTTCGCCAAAGGTGACCATTAATATGCGGTCCCCCGGCCGGGCTTTTTCCAGCGCCGCGGCCAGCATTAACGGGGCGTGAGCCGCACCGGTAAGCCCCACCGTATTAAATAAACCGTCCTCTATTTGGGACATGTCAAAGCCAAGAGATAAAGCAGTACCCGCTTGGTAGCGGGGGGAAGGTGCATAGAGCACCAACTTGGTAATCTCTTTAGGCGTTATTTTTAATTTACCGGCTAGAGTGGCTAAAGCTTTTGTTACCAGTGGGCCATAACCGCGGGTAATAACAAAGCGATCCTCCCAGGCACGCACGTACCGGTCTGTATTGTCACGCCACTGGGTAAGCACATCGCCGGCCACTGTGCAGCTGCCCTCTATTTCAGCCAGTACGTTTTGTCGGCCAATAACTAAAGCGGCCGCACTGTCGCCGCAGATCTGTTCAAACTGTCCCTTGGCGCTCCCCAGGCGGCAATCAGCCGTTGCTACCAGTACGCTGCGGGCTCCTGATTTAACCGCATCGGCGGCAGCCAGCACAGCGGTGGAGCCGGCCCGCAGGGTGGAAGTGAAATCGGCGGTGCGCACCAGATCCGTGGTATCCAGCGCGCCGGCTATGGTGGTGGCGGATTGTTTTTCGGCGTAAGGCGGTGTGGTGGTGGCGAAATAAATGCCCTCCAGTTCCCGGGGATGGATGCTGGTTAGGCAGTCCCGGGCTGCTTCCACCGCCATGGTTACACTGTCCTCATCATAATTGGCCACCGCTTTTTCCCCCGGGGGAGCCGGTTCCCCGAAGGCTTCGGCCAGGCGCTTACGTTCCAGGCGGTTAAATGGAATATAGGCGCCGTAGGCGGTTATACCCACCATAATGCTAATACCTCCTTATATGATTAGTTTTAATGGGTTGTTATTGGATATTTATGCTTGTGAATAATACTATTGAAAAATAAATTTATTCATTTGGTTGATGCATTAATGCACTATTGACGTACTGTAGATGTTGGCTAAGGATAGATTATACGGCCGTTCCCGAATAAGCTATTACAAAAACCGCAAATTATTTTACGTATAATTATTACCGCAAAATATGTGCCAGGACGTGAGAAGCACGAAACCCTTATTTAGATGGGTTATTCGAAGCTAGCGGCGTGATTGTCTGTGTTGATAGCAAGACGGTTGTGCTGAAATCGGTACAATTGGGAGTCAATTCAAAATATTCAGACCGCTGATTTCAGCGGATTAACCCAGCGGCATAGTTTTTGCGTTTACGGTGACCATTAAAGAGGAGGGATGATTATGAACATTAGTGGTATGCTGGCCAGGAACGCCCGGCGACACCCGGACAAAGAAGCCTTAATTTATGAGGAAAAGCGATACAGTTACAGGCAGTTAAATGAATCGGTCAACTGCCTGGCCAATGCCCTGGCTGGTTTGGGGGTGCGGAAGGGTGATAAGGTGGCCTTGATGATGCAAAATTCGGATCGGTATGTAATTGCTTTTATGGCCGCTTTAAGATTGGGAGCGGTAGTAGTGCCCATTAATTTTCGCTTGGCGGTGCCGGAGGTTGAATATATAGTTAATCATTCGGACAGTGGCACATTAATTTATGATCCCGAGTATGTGAATATTGTAAATTCACTGCGGGCTAAACTGTTTGGGGTGTGTAACATGATTTGCGCCGGGTCGGGGGAGGGGGCAGCCGGTACTTTGCAATGGAATGCCCTGGTAGACGGGGTTTCGCCTGAAGAACCGGGGGTAATGGTGGAAGGGTGGGATGATTGCGAAATACTGTACACCTCCGGTACCACCGGTCGCCCCAAGGGGGCGCTTTTTGACCATCACCGTGTTATACACGTAGGTATAGTGATGGTGGTGCATATGGGAGTTAACCCGCGGGATCGCTTGCTGCATGTGGCACCGCTGTTCCATTCGGCTCAGCTGAATCTATTCTTGGTATCGGGTATGTACGTGGGGGCCACCCACGTTGTTATGCGGGCCTTTGAGCCCCGGGCAGTGCTTGATACTATCCAAAGGGAGCGCGTGACTCTTTTCTTCGGGGTGCCCACCATGTATAATTTCATGCTGCAGGTGCCCAACTTCAGCGATTATGATATTGGTTCGGTAACTCGTTTTGGTTACGGCGCGGCCCCTATGCCCATGGAACTGGTTCGGCAGGCGCTGGCCAAATTCCCCACCGACCGCATCTATAATCTTTGTGGGTTGACCGAAGGCGGACCGGGCGGAGTTTTGCTTGAGCCCGAGGATCAATTGCGCAAACCCGGAGCAGGAGGAAAGGCTATTATCAACTCCGAGGCCCGGGTAGTGGACGATGTCGGGAGTGATGTGACGCCTGGCCGGGTGGGCGAATTTATCATTCAGGGCGAGACAATCATGAAAGAATATTATAAAAACCCTGAAGCAACTGCTGAGACACTTAAAGACGGCTGGCTGTATACCGGTGATCTGGCTACTATTGATGATGAGGGCTATATCACTCTGGTCGATCGCAAAAAAGATATGATTATCACCGGTGGTGAAAACGTTTATTCCACCGAGGTGGAGCACGCTTTGTATCAACACCCCGGGGTACTGGAAGCCGCGGTAATCGGAGTGCGGCATCCGGTATGGGGGGAAACCGTTACGGCCATGGTTTGTTCTAAGGCGGGGATTATTGTTACCGGCGAGGAGCTCAAAGCTTTTTGTGCCGGTTATTTGGCGGATTATAAGATACCGCGGATTTACAAATTTATTAAAGCGTTGCCTAGAAATGCTTCCGGCAAGGTGCTAAAAAGAGTCTTGAGGGACGGTTACCGGGAAGATAATTGAGAAATATATTTATTTTTCGTCCATTTACCGGGTAAATCGGTTGGCATACCAAACGCCGCTGGTGTGAGGATATTTTTCCCGCAGTAAGAAACAATAAATTAGTGATTTGCAATCCTCGGCGGAAAAATTTCAATGGGGATTGAATAATTTATTAGTTCTTACGGAGGTTTGAAGCAAATGAACGATTTTAATGGCAATACCTCGGCACCGCTGGCCGAGGTCATCAGCCCGGCAGAGTTTATTGATTACCAGCAAGGATCGGTGGTAAGCAGGACGCTGGTTGATAAAAAGACCGGTACGGTAACTTTGTTTGCCTTTGGTAAGGGGCAGGGATTAAGCGAGCATACCGCACCCTTTGATGCTATGGTGCAGTTGATGGATGGTGAGGCGGAAGTAGTTATATCAGGGAAGCCACTGCGGTTGAAAAAGGACGAAATGGTTATTATGCCTGCAAATGAACCCCATGCGCTGCGGGCGGTGGAAAGGTTTAAAATGCTCCTGATAATGATTCGCGCATGATTTTTTCTGGTATGTTTTGCAACTGTCATTGTGAGCGCAGCGAAGTAATCTCAGACTCCGAAGCAGGTCCCCAAAGAAATGCGGGCTGTAGGACGGAGATTGACGCGTCGCTTCGCTCCCCGCAATGACGGGCTTCAAGCGCCGTAGGTTATATTCATAGTATCTTGGCATGGTGCGCATCTTTGAATTTATAAAATTGTCAGGTTTTAAAAAGCTTAATATTTTTTAAAACTTGATTCAGCTCTCAGTTTTTTGCGTAAAAAAATATCATTCTTCGGTGTCGTTAAGCATACCGTGAAAAATAAACTCCAGCATATTTTCAAAGACATGTTCGGGTATCTCCCGGTCTTCCCATAATACCCATCTTTTGCTTACTTCAATGGTTATGCCCATTAAGCAATATGCCAGGGTTTCCGGGTCTAATCTGCGCAACTCCCCTTTATTCATAGCCCCTTGGAGGCCTTTTATGTAACCTTGGGCAAAAGTTTTAAAATACCATTGGCAGATCTCGTCATCCACCCACTGAGCTTCCAAAACTATTTTGTAGAGGTTTCGGTGACGCCTGACAAAGGAGAAAAAAGTTTTGTAGCCGATGCGTTCTCTGCTTCTGCGATCTTCAATGCCGGTGATGGCTATTTGAATTTCCTGTCGTATAGTGTGATTAAGCATAATAACCAGTTGACGAAAAATTTCCTGTTTACCGCTGAAGTAAACATAAAAGGTGCCCTGAGACACCCCTGCTTTTTGAGTGATTTCCACCACCGAGGTATTGTAATAACCTTTTCTGCCAAAGATCTCCTCGGCCGCCTCCAGTAGCTTTTGCTGGGTAATTTCTCCTTTGGGAGTTTTAGCTTTGTTAAGCGGATAAAACTCATTATGTTGATATGACAACCGAGTCACCTCATATGAATTATAGCAAACATTCGACAACCTGTCATCTGAAAAATTAGATAATTAATAAAATATTTAATATTGCATCAAAGCCTGCGGTTGTATTAAAGCGATTTACAAAAGGTCAGCCGGTAATATACTACCTAACCGCCGACCTTTGTGGTAAGATTATGAACATAGGAAAAATTAATCTGTGGGGATTGCTTTATCCCGGTATGGGATTGAGGAAAGTTCTACGGTAAAGGAAACGGGGGTACAAAATGCAGGTTCGTTTAACTACGCTTTGTGAAAACACGGTGGCTGGACTGGGTTGTATCGGGGAGTGGGGGTTAAGCATACTGGTGGAGGCCGGGGATAAGACGGTGCTTTTGGATACCGGGCTTAGTGATTCCATGCTGCGCAATGCTATGGCTTTAAATGTTGATTTAAGTAAAGTAAATAAAATACTTATTAGCCATGGGCATGCCGATCATACGGGCGGTCTGCGCTTTTTGCTGCAGCGTTTAAGAAGAAGGGTGGAGATTTATGCGCACCCGGAAATATGGGATAAAAAGTATACCTGCCTGCCCCTGCCCGGCAGTGGGGAAAAAATGTACCGGCATATTGGGATGCCCTATTGTCGTGAGGAGCTGGAAGGGCTGGGGGCGGTGTTTATGGAGTCAAGTGAGCCGGTGTGGCTAAATGAATACATGGTAGCCACGGGCGAGGTGCCCCTGGTTACTTCCTTTGAAAAGGTAGATGACAATATGTTTATACGGGCGGAGGAAGGTTTTGTGCCCGATACCCTGCCCGACGACCAGGCGCTGGTTGTCAAAACGGACAGGGGATTGGTTGTAGTGCTGGGCTGCGCCCATAGGGGCATGGTGAATACGCTGATGCACGCGCAAAAAATAACCGGTATAGAGAAAATTTACGCGGTGGTGGGCGGCACACATCTTTTCCGGGCGCAGCGGGAGCAGTTGGACCGGTCTATGGCCGCGCTGCGCAAGTTGGGCGTGGAGAGAATAGGCGTATCCCACTGTACCGGGCTGGCACCGGCAGCGGTGCTGGCACGGGAATTTGGCGATAAATTCTTCTTTAACAATGCCGGCACCGTGGTGGAATTATAACAAAGTAAATACGAATCAGTATATGATAAAAACCTCCAAGAAACCCGTGACAAGGTTTAGTGGAGGTTTTCCAGCATAATTGGGAGGATTAGCAACATCCATCGAATGTCATAGAGGTTATATAAAAGTTTATAAAATATATTGCCATTTGCCGGAGGCGGTGCTATTATGTTACCAGGTAAACTAATTGGGTATATATAGTTTACCTGGTGTTTTGTTTATGTCTATTTTGCGGCACTATACAAATCAATTAGTTATCCGGCAGGTGAAGGGAGCGGTGGTTTATGGACAACAAAAAGCGGGTGGTGGCGGTGTTGATTCTACTATTGTTGGTGACAGGATCTTACTGGGCCCATGAACACTATTACAAGCGCGAAGTTGCGCTTATTCAGGCCGCCGGCACCATCGAAGCCACTACGGTGGAGCTGAATGTTAAAATGTCCGGAACTGTTAACAAACTGGCCGTGGATACCGGTGATACCGTAACCGGCGGTCAATTGGCGGCCGAACTGGTCCGTAGCGACCTGACGGCACAGCGGGAGCGGGATGCCTTGGGTGTGCTCAAGGCCGAAGCTCAGTTGGCGGATTTGCAATCCGGGGCCCGGGAACAGGAAAAAAGCGAGGCTGTAGCCGGGGTGAATATCGCCAAGGTTAACTTGGCAAAGGCCGATACGGATTTGGCCAGGGTGGAGGCACTTTACCATAGCGATGCTGTTCCGGAAGCGGATTATGATAAAGCGCGGACGAACGCTGATTTGTCTAAAAATCAGCTGGCGGCAGCCGAGGCCAGGCTCAAACTGCTGGAGTCGGGCAGCCGCCCTCAACAAATTAACTCGGCCCGGGCAGAGGTTGAGCGCAGTAAGGCCGTGCTCAAAGCCAGTGATGCCATGCTGGAGGATTTGAAGATTTATTGTCCCATTTCAGGTGTTGTACTGTCCAGAAATTACGAGGTTGGGGAGTACGTGCAGATGGGCTCTTCTTTGGCCTCCGTGGCCGATTTAAACGACCTTTGGATTAAAGTATATATACCCACCGTTGATCTGCCCTTTATTAAATTGGGCCAGCAGGTGCAATTCACCGTTAGTGGTACGGACAAAGTGTTTAAGGGGGAGGTGGAGGAAATTGCCGCCAAGGGTGAATTTACACCTAAAACTATTCAAACTCAGCAAGAACGCGCCAATGTGGTATTTGCCGTAGAAATAAAGATAAATGACGCCGGGGGCGCATTGAAACCCGGCATGCCCGCCGATGTAACTTTTGGTCCGAGGGCGGCCCATGATTAAAATAGAAAAACTGGGCAAGGATTTCGGCAATATCATTGCCGTCGGTGCAGTCACCATGCGTATTCCGGCGGGGGATATCTTCGGCCTGGTAGGCCCGGATGGAGCGGGTAAAACCACCTTAATGCGCATGATTTGCGGGCTGATGGCGCCCGATCGCGGGCGGGTGCTTTTAGGGGAGGGCAGCGCCGGGCGGAAACAGACCGGTATGTCCCGCGATAAACATGCCGAAGGCAGGGTTACACTTGGTTATATGCCCCAGCGGTTCAGTCTTTACGGTGATCTGACGGTGATGGAGAATATCAATTTTTTTGGCGCTCTGTATGAACTAAACCGGTCAACTATTAAGGAGCGGGCGGAAAAAATATTGGAAATGACCGGGCTTTTACGCTTTAAGGACCGCTTGGCCGATAATCTGTCGGGCGGTATGAAGCAAAAATTAGCCCTGACCTGCGCTCTGGTCAACCGGCCCGGCCTGTTGGTGCTGGATGAGCCCACTTATGGGGTGGATCCGGAATCCCGTAAGGAATTTTGGCGTATATTGTATCGGCTGAACAGGCAGGGTATGACCATTATGGTATCCACGCCCTATATGGACGAAGCGGAGCTGTGCACAAAAGTAGCCTTCATAGACCGGGGCCGGGTGGTGGCGGCTGATTCCCCGGCCAGGCTGAAAAGTGATTTCCCCTATCGGGTGTTGGAGGTGCGGATTGATGTCCGCCGTCCCGAGCTGTTTAATGGTTTGCCCCAAGTGGTGGACGTATCGTATTACGGCGATAAATATCGCGTGGTAGTGGAAGACGTGCCGGCAGCCCGGCAGGCCATGGAGCGGCTCCTGTCGGAAAAGGGTTTGGGCGATGGATTGCGCTGGGCGGAGGTCAGTCCCACCATGGAAGATGTGTTTATTGCGTTGGCGGAAAAAGAGGTGGTTTAGTGAAATACACGGTAACTACCGACCAATTGACCAAGGTTTTCGGCAGTTTTACGGCTGTGGATAAATTAACCATGCAGATTGAACCGGGGGATATTTATGGTTTTCTGGGACCCAACGGAGCGGGTAAATCCACTGTTATACGGATGCTCTGCGGCATACTGGAACCAACATCGGGCACGGCTGCTGTTTTAGGCCGCGACCTGGTGCGGGAAACCGAAGAAATAAAGCGTCGTATCGGCTATATGTCCCAAAAATTTAGTTTGTATGATGATTTAACCGCCGGTGAAAACCTGCATTTTTATGCCGGGTTGTATAATATATCCCGTCGGGAAAGGAAAAACCGGGTGCGGGAAATGATGGACATGGCCGGCTTGACCGGCCGGGAAGATGAGCTGGCGGCTAATTTAAGCGGCGGCTGGAAGCAAAGGCTGGCGTTGGGCTGTGCTATTATCGCCCGGCCCGCCATAGTATTTCTTGATGAGCCCACCAGCGGGGTGAGCCCCACCAGCAGGCGTCGTTTTTTTAATATCATCAGGCGTTTGGCCGGTGAAGGCACTACGGTAATGGTCACCACACATTTTATGGACGAAGCCGAGTATTGTGATAAAATTGCCTTTATTTCGTCCGGCCGGCTGATGGCCGTGGATACTCCGGACAACCTGAAACGCAACGTTTTGGAAGGCTGCCTGGTGGAATTGGATTTGCCCGACGCCATGGACCGCCTGGACGGCATCGAACGACTGCCTTACGTAAAGGAATGTTCTGTGCATGGTCCGCTGCTGCACGTATTGCTGGAAAGTAAGGCCAGTCTGACGGCTTTGGCGGAATTCGCGGGAGCCTTACCCAAACCCATCACTCCATCACTGGAGGACGTCTTTATTGCTCTGGCTGGTAAAAACCAACAGGCGCTCGGCTTCATGGATTAACAAGGCACTTGGAATGGGGCTTTTAGGCATGTTGTTGAAAAAACTCAGATTACTTTTTCCTGGTATGTTTTGCAACTGTCATTGCGAGCGCAAGCGAAGCAATCCCAAACTGTGTAAACAGCCCAACATGAGATTGCCGCGTCGCGTCGCTTCGCTTCGCGCAATGACAAGCTAAGCTATATTTTCCGGCATTAAATGATGATCTAATCACCTGAAGGGGGTGCTCCGATGAGCAGGATTATTGCTGTTTTACATAAAGAAGTATTGCAGATGCGCCGGGATCGAATGACGCTGGGTTTGGTGTTTATGCTGCCGCTGGTGCAGCTGTTGTTGTTCGGCTATGCTATTCAGACCGAGGTTAAGCACATACCCACCGTGGTCTTTGATCAGTCTCTTTCGGTGGAGAGCCGGGATTTGCTGGAGGCTTTTGGCGCTTCGGGCTATTTTGACCTTACCGGCTCGGTAAACAGCTATGCTGAAGTTAATCAAATGATTGACAGCGGCGAGGTCAAGGTGGGTATAATTTTCCCGCCCGACTTTGCCCGCAGTATCAAACGGGGCGAATCCGGACCGGTGCAGGTGATCGTGGATGCCAGCGATAACATGGTGGCCAACCAGGCTATGGCCGTGGCCAATTCCATTGGCCTTATCAAATCACAGGAAATATTGGCGCGAAGCAAACAGTTTAAAGGTCCCCCCTATGATATCAGGGTACGGCCCTGGTATAATCCGGACGGTATCACCGCTTATTACATGGTGCCGGCCATTCTGGGGATCATTGTGACCATGACCATGGTAATCATGACTTCCATGGGCATTGTACGGGAGCGGGAACGGGGCACTCTGGAACAGCTGATTGTAACGCCCATTAAGTCATACGAGTTGATGATCGGTAAAATAATACCCTACATTGTACTGGGCTATCTGCAAATCACTGTTGCCTTATTGGTGGGGGTGATTGTATTTCACGTGCCTATCAGGGGTAATCTACTGGAGCTTTACCTGTTGACCCTTTTCTTTATTACTGCGTCACTGGGCCTGGGCATATTGATTTCCAACATTGCCAAATCCCAGATGCAGGCGTTCCAGATGTCCTTCTTTGTGATGCTGCCCAGCATATTGCTGTCGGGTTTCATGTTTCCCAGAGATGCCATGCCCAAATTCATCTATTATCTTAGCAGTTTGATTCCGCTGACTTATTATCTGGATATTATCAGGGGCATAGTATTAAAGGGCATCGGATTTCCCTATCTGGTGGGGCAGGTTTTTTCCCTGCTGGTATTTTCCGTGGTGCTTTTGACGCTCAGTATATTAAAGTTTAAGAAAAGGATCGCTTAGCGGATTGATGTTGAAAGTGCCGTAACCAACTATGATATTATTATGGCATGGTAATGAAAATATTAACGGATAAGGGAATTAAAGTTCGGCAAAGTCTATTAACTAAGGGAGTGCCAGGTACTAATGAGAAAACGAATCATAGCAGCTTTAACGGAATTATCTCATACGCGGGGGTTCTATAATGTTACCATGGATGAACTGGCCGCTCAGGCGGGCATGAGCAAAAGGA
The DNA here is from genome assembly GCF_039851975.1 of Desulfoscipio sp. XC116. Taxonomy (GTDB): domain Bacteria; phylum Bacillota; class Desulfotomaculia; order Desulfotomaculales; family Desulfallaceae; genus Sporotomaculum. Next base: position 3,527,581 of record NZ_CP156660.1, on the reverse strand, counting down.
CGGTTTACCGCTATTTCTCCGGCAAAGAAGAAATAATTGAGGCTGTGCTTGATGAGTTTATGGCCTCCGTGGCCGGCGGCATTGAACAAATTATTATTGCTAATGAAGGGAAAGAACCGACGGATATGTTTGAAGAGCTGGTTAAACATTTTACGCAAAGCGCCGGGAAACTTATCAACCCGCTTGTATTGGGAGATTTGCGGGTGCATTATCCTCATTTTTGGAAAAAAATCGAAGAGTTCAGAGCGCAAAGGATTCAGCGTTTTATCAAGCTAATCATGGTAAAAAAAAGTCATGCCCGGAATATCCACCCGCAAATTTTTATGGCTGCCTTTTTAGCTTCTATCCGTGCGGTAATCAATCCTGAATTTGTTCTGGATAATGGATTTACTTTAGATGAGGCCGTCAGTCAGTTGGTAGAGCTTTTTATATACGGTTTTGCGGGGCGGAATGGCGTCAGTTAAATCAGTATTGGCGGCATAAAAGCTTTACTTTAGAAGGAGGCTGTTTTGCAACAGCCTCCTTCTAACTTATGGTCTGTGCATGCCTCGGCTAAACCGTTGCGTATTGAAGGTTAAGTTTAATTCCCTATTGGCTCATGGGGTAGGGAAACTGGGTGCTGTACTGGCCGAATTGCTGGTATGTTTGCGCCATTTTAGGCGGCTGTTCGGGCTCCAGGGTGTACCAGCCTTTTCTAAACATAAGGTCAAAAAGTTCTCTGGCCATGGCGTGGGTTTCGTTAAAAATGCGCATCACATCGTTATGCAGCTGCCTGTGGCTGGCTTCGCGGGCAAATACATTTAAATTGTCTGTAATATATTTTTCCTGGGCCAAGGCGAAATTCAAGGTGTCCCGGTCGTTGATGCGGGCGCTTTTTATCTCTGGTACCAGATTGGACTGGGGATTTTTAATTGTGTTCTGGTTCTGCTGCAGACCCATCATGCTTTGCTGGCTTTGCATACCTTGCCGGCCTGGCATGCCCGGCTGGCCCGGTATGTATTGGCCGCCCGGCAGGCCGGGCCAGCCGCTCATGTTTTGCTGTTGATTAAACATAATTCAAACCTCCCTAAATAGATTTCTTAGTGACTGGCTGTATTGGCGGGGTTAAGATGGTTTAATAGTATTTGGTAGTGCACTTGATGCATTTGTCCGGCCCGGTCCAGGTAATCCCGGATTTCCGGATCTGTACAGTTCCTGGCACCGTGGTAGATCATTTTCATGGCCGTGAGCTCCCAGGCAAGGGCGTCTTTTAGGTAAAGATGATCCTTGGTGCTATTTACACTGGGGGGTTCAGGCATAATTTGTCCCGGTTGCCGCTGCTGGTAAAATTGCGTACTCATGAGTATATCATCTCCTTTAATGCGAAGTTATAATTATTTTGCCTGATAACGGCAATAGTATGTAATCCGCTTTTTAAAACATGTTTTCTGTGGTGAATATATAGCCAATTTGTATATGAATCGGGCCGTGCGGCTTTTGAAATTGGTTTTTGGTTTTTGGATCCGGGCCGGGCCTCCCGGGTGAACTCCCGAAAGATTACATGTCCGGTATTGGTTATTGCCGGTAAAGAGGATAAAGTTACCCCGGCATTGGCAGCCAGAAAGGTGGCGGAAAAATATAAGCCCTTAGCCACTTACAGGGAGCTTGACCACACGCACTGGGTAATCGGCGAGCCGGGCTGGGAGAGTACTGCCGGATATGTGGCCGAGTGGCTGGATAATTTGTATGGTGTGCCATAATAAAGTTTTCAGCCCTTGTTTCCGTTGTGAGGGAACAAGGGCTGAAAACTTTACTTGACAAGAATCTAATCCAAAAATATTAGATTGCATTACCTTAATTTATCTTTAATAACCCGCCAGCTGTCCGGGTCTTCCATGCCCAGGCGCCACAGGGCGATGCCTTTCAGGTTGTACTTATTTACCGCATCCAATTTGAAGGCCAAGCTGCTGGAGTTTTCAAAATAAACGCTGTGCCAGTGACCGTTTTGGTCGGTGTAGTTAAAATAGGGTGCCTGACTACTGTTATCCCATTGCACACTTACTTTATATTTTTTAGCTGTCTCCACAGCCAGCTGGTATGAAAGGTAACGGGAGTTGCCCAGCCCGTAATTCCAATCAAAACCATACCCGGCTACGCCCAGCAGTATTTTTTCAGGCGGCAGCTTGGACAGGGCATATTTAATTACCCGTTCAATATAAGCCGAAGAGGCTATGGGGCCGGCTTTGCTGCCTGCGGTATGCTCATCGTAAGCCATGACGGCTACCATATCGGCATACCGGCCCACCTTGGCAAAATCGAAGTTGTCACCCCAGCCGCCGGTAACCTTGTCGGTGGTCCTGGAGGGTACGCAGGCTATGATTTCATAACCCGCGGGCTTTAGCTGGGCGGATAGTTCAGCCAAAAACTGGATATAAAGTTCGCGATCCCAGGCATGCATATCTTCAATATCAATACACACGCCGTTAAAACCGCTGCTTTTTAGTAATTCATATATATTCATTACCAATGCCCAGCGAGTGTCCGGGTTGACCAGCGCTGCGTGAAGCACATCCCGTCCCACGGAGGAATTTCCGTACAGCAAGTTATGTACCAGGGCATAGTTTTTAATATTGTTGGCTTTAGTGAATTTAAGAACCTGGTTCATTTCCTGTGGCGTGTCATTGCCGTATTGTTCCAGTTTCCCCGGGTTATTTCTGTCGAGCCTGTACCAGAATGGGGAAATGGAGGTTATGGTCTCTTCTTGCTTCTCCAGGGTGGCGTAGGAAGATGGGATTGGATATTCGTTGCAAACATAAAAACCAAGCACTTCCTTTTCGGACTTGGCTGGGGGATTGTTTGACGGCGGTGCGGTATAGCCCAGTAAATTGTTGATTAATTGGTTGGTCTGCGTTCCTACAATACCGTCGGCTCCTAATTGATAATCTGCCTGTAGTTTTAATATCGAATTGGTTGTAATGGGGCCAAAATAGCCGGTGGGGTTGGTCTGAAAGTAACCCAGTGTTTGCAGCTGCTGCTGCAGGGTCAGCACGTCCGCTCCCCGGTACCCTTGTTTTAGCGGCAATGCTGCTTGGGATGCGGGCACACTAATTACGAAAAACAATAAAAAAGCGGTAAGGATGATAGAAAGATGCTTTTTACACGGTGATATCATGATAGCCTCCTTACATAGTATTTTTAATCACATAAAGATTATAAAATAACTGGACAAGTAAAGCATTGGTCAAATATATGCTAAATTGACAGATGTTCCAAAGGATTAGAAAGTTTGGCACGCAGGGGTAAGTTAAGGCAAGGTATGACGTTTTTGATAATGATTTGGCAGGCGTGGATTATTCTTTACATTACAACAGCTGATTTAAAGGCATGAAGTGTATTAATACGATATAATAGATACAGGAATATGCGTTTTAATATACGATACGGTAGGGAGAATGTGCTATGACCAGTGCTGAACTGCGCCAATTATTATTGGATGTAAATGAAGGCCGTCTGGATGTGGATGACGCTTTAGATAAACTAAAAGCTTTACCTTATGAGGATATCGGTTTTGCCAAGCTTGATCATCACCGGGCGTTGCGTAAAGGTTTTCCCGAGGTGGTTTTCTGTCAGGGTAAGACTATCCGGCAGATTGTAGAGATAATGGAAAGATTAAGTCGTAATAACCACACTGTCTTGGCTACCCGGGCCGATTGGGAAGTTTTTGAGGCGGTGCGGGCTGTCTTGGGTGATGCGGTTTACTCGGAACTAGCCCGAACTATCGTGATATGTCGCGGTGAACGCCCCGTGCCCAGAGGTAATGTGCTGGTGGTCACAGCCGGCACTGCTGATCTGCCGGTGGCGGAGGAGGCGGCGGTCACTGCCGAAGTGATGGGCAATCAGGTGCGCAGGTGCTATGATGTAGGCGTAGCCGGTATTCATCGTCTGCTGGATAAACTGGAAATGTTTACGTGGGCACAGGTAGTCATTGTGGTGGCGGGTATGGAAGGAGCTCTGGCCAGTGTGGTGGGCGGGCTGGTGGAACAGCCGGTTATCGCTGTGCCCACCAGCGTGGGTTACGGGGCCAGTTTTCAGGGATTGGCGGCGCTGCTTGGCATGTTGAACAGCTGCGCTTCCGGTGTGGGTGTGGTAAATATTGATAATGGTTTCGGTGCTGCCACGCTGGCCGATGCGATAATACGTTTGGTGGATAAATATTAAAAAGTTCACTTTCATTATGATGCCGATAGTCTTTCCAGGCAGAGCATACCAATCTGGTATGCTCTGCTTTTTAGCCCTCCTTATCAACTCGTGTTTTCTTACCTTACATGCGCCTGATTATATTAAGACATTATATTTACCGACATAGCGATATAATTCCCATCCTATAGATTATTTAAGATGATGCGTTTTAATTCATACACCAGCAGTTACCCGGCTATAATAAGCAGTAATTCGCATTATATCATATCTAACAAAGTCTTGGCGGAAGATATGACTGTGGAAACGTTATAAGAGCTTTTTTGCCGGCATTGGTGATAGACAACGGATGTCGCCCGGGAGATGTCGGGGTTGTATTATACAGGAATGATAAAGGATGGTGGACAGGCAGTGAGTGAGCAGAATATTAAATATATTGGCGATGAGCAGCATTTAATGGTAGATAAGCTGGTGGAAAAAGCGGAGCAGGCCCGGCAGGCTTTAATGCGACTGTCTCAGCGGCAGATTGACGATATTGTTCGGAATATGGCCTTGGCCGGGCTGGACCGGCATATGGAACTGGCCCGGCTGGCGGTGCGGGAAACCAAAAGGGGGGTTTACGAAGATAAATCGATTAAAAATATATTTGCCACGGAATCGGTCTATCACAGTATTAAGTACAAAAAGACCATAGGGGTAATCAGTATTAATGAGGAAGAGGATCTAATGGAAGTGGCTGAGCCCGTGGGAGTGATTGCCGCTATAATTCCCGTGACCAATCCTACCTCCACAACTATGTTTAAAGCACTGATATGTATTAAAACAGCCAACCCGGTGATTTTTAGTTTTCATCCCGGGGGACAAAAATGCAGTGCGGCGGCGGCCCGGGTAATGCTTGATGCGGCGGTGGCCGCCGGGGCGCCGGAAAACTGTATCGGCTGGATTGAAGAGTCCTCATTGGAGGCTACCCGGTACTTAATGAATCACCCCGGAGTGCAATTAATTCTGGCTACCGGTGGGGCCGGTCTGGTGCAGGCCGCTTACAGCACGGGCAAGCCGGCTCTGGGGGTGGGTCCGGGTAATGTACCCTGCTATATTGAAAAAACAGCGCACATTAAGCGGGCGGTAACCGATTTGATTTTAAGTAAAACTTTCGATAATGGCTTGATCTGCGCTTCCGAACAGTCGGTGGTTATAGACCGGGAGATTTTTCAGGAAGTTACTGATTTAATGAAGACCTACGGCTGTTATTTCTTAGACGAGCAGGAGACAAGCAAGCTTGAGGCTATGGCGGTAAAAGGGGAAGACTGTGCTTTAAATCAGGCCATTGTAGGACAATCTGCCTGCGATATCGCGCAAATGGCGGGTTTTGAAGTGCCCCGGGAAACTAAAGTGCTGGTGGCGCTCCAGCAAGGAGTGGGTCCGGGACATCCCCTATCTATGGAAAAACTAAGTCCCATACTGGCTTGCTATCAAGTTGACGGTTACCGGGAGGGTATCAGTCGCTGTGAGGAAATAGTGGGCTTTGGCGGCCTGGGGCACTCGGCGGTGCTGCACACCGAAGATAAGGATGTGGTGGCTGAATTTTCCCGGCGTATGCGTACCGGGCGAATTATCATCAACTCCCCGGCAACCCACGGGGCTATTGGGGATTTATACAATGTCAATATGCCTTCGCTGACTCTGGGTTGCGGCTCGATGGGACATAACGCCACTACCTCCAACGTAAGCGTGGACAACCTTATTAATATCAAGCGGGTTACCGGTCGGCGGGATAAACTGCTGTGGTTCAAAGTACCCGAACGCATCTATTTCACTTCGGGTTCGGTGCAGTATCTGCAAAAAATGCAGGGTGTGGCCAGGGCTATCATAGTTACCGATCCGGGTATAGTCAAGCTGGGTTTTGTGGACAAGGTGGTATATCACTTAAACAAGCGCAATAATCAGGTCAGTGTAGAGATTTTTTCCGATGTGGAGCCCGACCCGTCGGTGGAAACGGTGCAAAAGGGCGTCGAGGTAATGAAACAATTTCGCCCGGATACTATCATTGCGCTGGGTGGCGGTTCGCCCATCGACGCCGCCAAGGCCATGTGGCTGTTTTATGAACATCCCGAGGTGGAGTTTGACTTTCTAAAACTGAAGTTCTTGGATATCCGCAAACGCACTTATAAATACCCCAAGCTGGGGCGGCAGGCCCGGATGGTGGCCATACCCACCACCAGCGGCACCGGTTCGGAGGTCAGTGCCTTTGCCGTGATTACTCACAAGGGCCAGGATATTAAGTATCCCCTGGCGGATTATGAGCTGACTCCAGATGTGGCAATTATAGACCCGGATTTTGTTGGTACGCTGCCCCCGGCGGTTATCGCGGACACCGGTCTTGATGTGCTGACCCATGCCCTGGAGGCTTATGTATCGGTGATGGCTTCGGACTATACCGATGCCATGGCTATGAAAGCTACCGAGCTGGTGTTTAATTATTTGCTCGCCAGCTACGGGGAGAAGGATAACTTTACCGCCCGGAGTAAAATGCATAATGCCTCTTGCATAGCGGGTATGGCTTTCACCAACGCCTTTTTAGGCATTTGTCATAGCTTGGCTCATAAGTTGGGCGGCGAGTTTCACATTACCCACGGCCGGGCCAACGCTATTTTGCTGCCCCATGTGATCCGGTATAATGCGGGACTGCCCAGCAAGTTCGCTTCTTTTCCGCAGTACGAGTATTTCCAGGCCCCGGAAAAGTACCGGCAAATAGCCGCTTTTTTAGGTATGCCGGCAGGCAGCGTGGAAGAGGGGGTAGACAGCCTTATAGCCGGGGTAGCAAAACTGCGGGCTGACGTGGGTATACCGGATACCTTTGCCCAGTGCGATATTGACGTCGCGCTGTTTAAGCAAAAGGTGCCCGAGCTGGCCGAAAAAGCATTTCTCGATCAATCCACTACCGCCAACCCGCGCATGCCTTTAATTGAAGAACTGGCCGAAATTTTGCTGCGCGCTTACGATGACCCGCACGCTTAACGGCTTTATGGCCAAGCCCGATGTTATGAAGCGGGTGGATGATGCTATTGTTATGGCATTTACAGAGCAAATAGTTCCGCAATAGGCAACGGAACTATTTGCTTATATTTATATATTTACTGTTTGTTTGGCTTTTCATCTAATAATAAAGCGTGGCTGATCAAATGGTGCAGGTGAATGACCCGGGCACCTTCCAGCTCGTAGTATTTGATGATGTCGGTTAACTGGTCGAAACAGTTGTGGCACGGACAGGCTATCAGCTTGCAGCCCGTGGCATTAATCTGGTCTGCTTTGAGTTTACCTTTAGCCATTCTGTAGGGGTAGATATCTTTGCCCATGGCCAGCAGCCCGCCGCCACCGCCGCAGCAGTAATTATAAATTCCGTGCGGGTTCATTTCTTCGAAATTCATAACGGTTTTCTTTAATACATAGCGCATGGCGTCTCCCAGACCTTGCTTGCGCACTGAATTACAGGGATCGTGCAGAGTGATGGGCTCGCTATTAATGGTGGGATCAACTTTAAGCAGGCCGGCTTCAAACCATTCCACATATTTTTCCACGATGCTTTTCACGGGGTATGTATTGTCCTTGGTGAGCCAAACTTTGGGACCCCATTTATTGGCGTGGGTGGCATGTCCGCACTCAGTGACCACAAGTTCCTTTACTTTAAGGCGCTTAACCTCATCGGCGTAGCGCTGGGTGATAATGGCCGCCTCTTCGTCATTGCCGCTAAACAGAGCGTAGTGGGTGGCATCCCACCATTTGCTGCTGCATGTCCAGTTGGCGCCCACATACCACATTATCTTGGCGATGCTTTGCACGTCATTGGGATAATATTTAATTTCCCGCGGGTCCCAGAGGAACAAAAAGTCTGCGCCTTCTTTATCAATGGGGATTTTGGCGTTGGGGTCGCCGACTTCCTCCTGCAGCTCCTCTTCCATCCACTCCAGGGTGTCCAGGTAATCTTCCGTGGAAACTTCCATCTGGTTACCGGTGTTAATTTGCGCATCTACCACGTCCTGCAGGAAGCCGGGAGCCTTCAAACCAAAATTTCCCCTAACTGTACGCACCAGAGTTAATATTTCTACTCCCATAGGACAGTCCATTGTGCAGCGTCCGCACTGGGTACAGGCCCAAATAAAGTCCGAGTTGAAAACCTCTTCGCGCATGCCCAGCACCAGCATACGAATGAACTTCCTGGGGTCGGCATTATCATGCACGCCATTATAGGGGCATCCCGCGCTGCACATACCGCAAGCCAGGCAATTGTAGAAATCATTAGCATCACTAGTTGTACGAGCTTTAGATATAACCTCACTTAGAAAGTTGGGGTCTAACTTGTCTGCTATGATTGCACTCACTTTTTCTCCCCCTTATTAAATAGTTAATTAACATTAGTTTAAAACTATATTGAAACAATGTCAATTAACAAAATTGCTTTTTTTAACCACTGGTTGTCTGTCAGCCATTACCAGGCTTGCATAATAAAGGGGCTAGTATTTTGTCGCGCTATTATGCAATTCTTCGTATTGTTCTCTTAGCTCCACCAAGTGCATTTTTTCCTCTTGCAGCAGCTTGCTGAGCATATCTTTCACATCCGTATTGTTTGTATGGGCATATAGCTCCTGGTAAAGCAAAATGGATGATTAATGAGATGGTTGTTGATAGGATTTTTTAACAATGGCATAATATATTCTTAAAGGAAAACAATAACGTAAGTGCTTGAACTTTAACTAAATAAAGCTCGACATAAGTACGCCAAGGGGGTGAGTTTGGAAATGAGTCAGACGTTTAAAGTGGAGGGTATGAGCTGTCAGCACTGTCAGATGGCCGTAGAAAAAGCGGTTAAAGGCATTGCCGGTGTTGAAAATGTACAGGTGAACTTGACTAAAAAAGAAGTGGCAGTAACCGGCTCCGCCCAAAGGGCGCAAATAGCCCAAGCTATTAAGGAAGCCGGCTATGAAGTAGTGGAATAAGTGCTTTGAGGCCTGGCTTAACTTTCCGATATAGCCAGGCCACATGATTTTAATCGGCTGATTTTGCGTACAATGGTGGACTGATCTACCTTTAAGGCGCGAGCTGCTCTGTTGGCGCTGCCGCATTCCTTAATAGCCGCACTGATTAACTGTCGCTCTACCTCCATAACGGCACTCTTTAGCGGCATAATGCCCTTTACATAAACTTCAGGCTGCTGATGCTCCAGGTTTTCAAAAACGTGAGCCGGTAAATGGCTCACAGTAATTTCATCATCAGTTATGGTAACCATCAGCCTTTCTATCATATTATCCAATTCTCGCACGTTACCGGGCCAGTGGTAGTGTAAAAAGGCGTCAAAAACCCGGGGGTTTATTTTTTTGCGAATGCCATACTGTTCTTCATACTTATGTTTAAAAGCATAGGCCAGAGGTATGATATCCTCTTTGCGCTCTCGCAGGGAGCAAATGTTCAGTGGTACCACATTGATGCGGAAGTATAAATCTTCCCTGAACTGCCCCTCCCTGACCATCGTTTCCAAATCGCGGTTGGTGGCTGCCAATATCCGCACATTAACAGGCTTGGGTTTGCTGCCGCCCACCCGGAGTACTTCTCTCTCCTGGATGGCCCGGAGCAGTTTAACCTGAAAGCCCGTCGGCAAATCACCAATTTCGTCCAAAAACAGGGTGCCGTTATTGGCCAGCTCAAACATGCCCGCTTTGCCCTCCCGGTTGGCGCCGGTGAAAGCGCCTCGTTCATAGCCGAACATCTCCGATTCCAATAAATTTTCGGGTATAGCCCCGCAGTTGACGGTAATGAAAGGTCCGTTTTTGCGTTTACTGTTATTGTGGATGGTTCGGGCAAAGACTTCCTTGCCTACTCCCGATTCTCCCAGAATCAACACCGTGGTATCCACTATAGCCAGCCGTATCGCTGCTTGCAGCAGCTCCCGCATTTTGGGGGAGTTGAAGATCAGCCCCTGCTGGTTTAAAAGACGTCCGCGTAGTTGGTTTAACTCATCCTGGTAACGCTCGCTTAGTTCCTTAGTCTGCTCGAGCTGCTCACGCAATTCATTAAGCTCGGTAAGGTCACGTATATTAACAACAATACGCTCAATTTCTCCGTCGTGGTTCCGTACGGGGCTGCCGGTTATCAAAAAGTGGTCTTTTTCTACCACGGTAACGGGTTCGCCGGCTTGCAGCACAGCTTTGACGATGGAATGGGCATAAACTTTTTTTTCTATCAGGTAGTTCATGTTCCGGTCATGAATCTGGGACGAAGGTATGCCGGTAATGCGTTCGTGGGCCTGGTTGGCTTTAATGATAAGACCCTGGGCATTGGTAATGATAATACCATCATAGGATGACTCAATAATAAGTTCTAATTTTTTATTTAATTGTTTAACTGAATTAAGTTCTTGAGATATAAGCTCAACTTCCGAAATATCCTGGAAAATAGCTACAGCGCCAACAATTTGCCCGTTTTCATAGATCGGACTGCGGTTGGTCAGGTAGATGCGGTTTCCTTTGGTGTAAGTTATGGATAGTTTATAGTCTTTGCGGCTTTTGCCGTCCTTTAATATATCCAGCAATCCTTGCGGGATAATAACCTCGGAAAGATGGCGTCCCATGGCATAATTTTTGGACCGCCTGGTTATTTTCTGGGCTGCTTGGTTATACAGGCGAATTTCACCGTCATTGTTGATAGCGATGATGCCATTGTTCACCGAATCCAAAATGGTATCCACCTGCAGCAGTATCCAGCTGGCCTTGTTTAGAAGCTCGCTGCCGACTTTGTCTTTTTCCAGTAAGCCGCTGAAACGGCAGTCTTGATTGACCACTGGAAAAACTTGTCCGTGTAAAGTCCAGACGTCCGTTGGGGAATCATCTTCACCAATGGTATGCACGGGGCTTTGCATTATATCGGCCGCAGCGGTGGTTTCCATAAACACCTTGGGGCCCCATTCAATGATATCGTTCCTGGTGATTAAGCCGATAATCTTCTCTTCCGAATTTAGCACCGGCAGACCGGCAACCTTGTGCTGCTTGATTAATCGCCAGGCCTCTTGCGCCGGCTGGTCGGGACGAAGACTGATGCCGATCGGCGTCATAATATCTTTAACTAACATTTTAACCTCCTCCAGGTTAGCGCGGGACTTTCTAAATGCTTATCTCTTCGAGTATTTAGATTTAGTTGAGCATTATTATTACGCATATTATTTGTGTGTGTAAAAGCATATCAGTTTGGTTTAAAACGCAGCTATTGTTGCCTTATTTGCATACGCCGTGTTTTTTAATGTGAGACGCCCGGTATATTGTACAAATATTCTCGATGTATACGGTCGGGGTTATGTATTTATGCATAACCTTTATGCTTTTGCATTCTGCAGCGCTTCGTAAAACCCTTCTTTTTAAAACTGTCCGGAGCCAGTTTACCGTTTGCGTTTTTAGGGAACATGCTTTGTTTTCACACCGTCCACTGTAATTTATTTGTTTTATTGTGATATTTCGATACAGAGGTGCAGGAAAACTTGCCGCGGATGTCCAAAATATACCTTGCAAGATTGTATCCTTAAGAATTTGGGCAAGGGTGGTTATGCCTACTTTAGTGTTATTTTACGGTCAGCCCGGGCCGGTAGCGGCGGATTTATTCGGAGTGGATGAGTTAGAGATCGGTCAACAGTATAAGTATATAAAAAGGAAGGGAAATATACTATATGCTGAAATTTTTATGCCAACAAGTATATCAGGGCCGGGGAGGCTATCTATGGATAACTGACGCACCGTTTTATGACGGTGCCGGTTGTCTGACCGGGGGTGTTGATTGTATTCGGGATATTACCGCAAGTAAAAGATTGGAAGATGATCTGAGACAGCATCGCTACCGGTTGGAAGATTTAGTGCGGGAACGGACCCGTGAACTGGCTTGCGTCAACGATAGGCTGCAAAGGGAAATCAATGTGCGCAGATGTATGGAAAAAACGCTGCGGGAAAGTGAAAAAAAGCTTAAAGAACAGCTTGATTATCTGAGTACTCTGATGGAGAGCATGAATGAACTTTTTTATACATATGATACCAGTGCCAGTGTTGTATTTGCCAACCGCAAATGCCGGGATGTTTTAGGATATCGGAATGAAGAAATGATTGGCAAAAATATATACGAACTAGTGTCGGATAGATGTAAGGAAAGGGTCAGGGAGGAAGTTCCCAAAAGGCTGCAGCACGGTGTAGCCGGTAATTACGAGATAGAATTATTACATAAAAATGGCAGCATTCGTTATGCGAGGCTAAACGTGGCGCCGGTTGTCAAGGATGGACGGATTGCCGGGGGTATGGTATTAGCTGAGGATATATCGGAGCATAAGCGGGTAGAGCAGGAAATGGCCCGGCTGGAGCGCTTGCGTATAGTAGGGGAAATGGCGGCAACCATCGGGCATGAGGTGCGCAATCCCATGACTTCGGTGCGGGGGTTTTTGCAGATATTGTCCGGTAAAACAGGCTGCTTGCAATATAAAGAATATTTTGACCTAATGATTGATGAACTTGATCGGGCCAATGCCATTATTACTGATTTTCTGGCTTTGGCTAAAAATAAACCGGTTGAAAAGATAATGCAAAACATAAACACGTTGGTGAAAAATTTGTTCCCCTTAATTCAGGCGGATAGTATAAAGGATGGTAAGCATATTGATCTGAAACTGGGCGAGGTGCCTGATTTATTATTGGATGCCAAAGAGATGCGTCAGCTCATCTTGAACCTGGTGCGCAACGGGTTGGAGGCCATGCCCGCCGAAGGCCGGGTGGCTATTAGTACTGCCGTGGCCGGTGGCGAGGTGATTCTAGCGGTGCAAGACAATGGCTGCGGCATTGAGCCCGCGGTACTGGATAAGCTGGGTACCCCCTTTTTTACTACCAAAGATAACGGTACCGGCTTGGGACTGGCGGTTTGTTATAGTATCGCTGCCAGACACAATGCCAGTATAGCTGTGGATTGTAGCTCGGCCGGCACCACTTTTTTAGTGCGTTTTAAGTTTTCTTAATGCCCTGTGTATTTGTCCGAAGGTCGTGTGAAGAGTTAATATGCCGGGACACGCGAATTATTCCGATAATAATCCGGTATCTTTATAAAAGGCTGTTGCATTACGAACTATTTAGCTTGTTGTGCAACAGCCCCTTACTTATTTTACTACATGGTTCTTGGCGTTAAGCGACGTGCTATTTCACTCAGTTCGTTGTCGAAGCTTGTCATTGGCATGCCTTCGGCTATGCCCCGCTCTATATTTTTAAGGCGGGTAACCGTATCTGCATCCGAGCTTACAAAAACGGTTTTAATGTTGGATTCAATGCCTTTAACGCGACTAATAACTGCTTCCTCTATATCTTTGGTTTGCTTTTTTTCAACGTCAGCCTTGATATCCAGTCCGATATAGGCGGTATTTCCGGCCACTACCACGGTGGAACTTTTAACCCCGTCCACCTGGTCAGCTTCCCGGGCGATGTCCCGGCTTTGCTTTTGAGCTTCATTATCAGTCTGGTTGGCAGCGTTGTTATTGGTTTGATTCTGGTTGGGGGCGGGTTGCGTGGGTCCGGGTTTTTTGGCCGCGGAACAGCCGCTGAAGATAATCAGTGAGGTGACGAACAGTGCCAGCAGTAATGTGGTCAACTTTTTAGTGCTCATTATTATATCGCGCTCCTTTGGTAAGTAGTTTGTTGTTATTAGAGTGCGGAAAATAATAAAAAATATACATTGCCGGACAGCGGGAGTGAACATTCGCGCTACGGGAGGCGTTGGGAGCGTGAAACGCAATGGTTTTAGCGGGAAATCAAACCGCGGCGCTGGAGGAATTGTTGGCTTTAGTTGAGTCTATGGCTGGGTTGCCGGATGAGCTAAAAGCTTTGCCGGGTAGATTCAAGGTTAATAGGCAGCAAAATGTCGGTAAAATTATGCTTTGAAGATAAAGGGTAACTTTCCCCGTATGCCGAATTATATGTGAAAATTAAAGGGGGGGAGTGACGTGTTGAATAAGTTTAAGATATTTTTGACCATCGTGCTTTTTATCATTTTTGGTTCCTTTGGCCTGGCCGGGTGCGGTGGCGATAAGCAGGAAAGCAGCGGCGGCAGCCAAACCGCCGATACGGGACAAGAGGCGGCGCAAAGCACCGATCGGGAATCCGCGCGGGATTTATTGGCTAAAGGACAAAAAAATGAGGGTATGACTTGTGATTATGTTTTAACGGTGGAAGATATTATCGTACGGGGTAAGATGTGGGCGCACGGTGACAATGTGAAAAATGAAACCACAGCCGAGGGACAAAAAATAATTATGCTTTCTGATGGTAATACTTTTTACAGTTACAACCCGGCTGAAAATACGGCTATCAAATATACTGATGAGGATATGCAGGGGGATAGCGATGAAATTGATACGCCCCTTGACTATACGGAGGATGTAGACGGCGAGGATGTAATTACCGAACTGGAAACTGTGAACCATGAAGGTGTTAAATGCAGAGTCCTTTTGGCTAGAGAAAAGGACTCGCAAGATGAAGCCAAGATGTGGGTGCGGGAAGACTGCGGGCTGCCCGTGCGTGTGGAAGAAACGGATGCTAACGGCACTAAGTCTGTTATGGAGTATAAAAACTTGGAAGTGGGAGCCTTGCCGGCTGATATTTTTGAATTGCCGGCTGATGTTACGGTGCGGGACATCAGTGAGATGATAAGCCGGATGTAGAGCGGTTCCGATAAGTAGATCGGCGCCGGGTATGGGGATATTGAAAGTCGTGAGACTCATGCGAGGTTCCGATATATAGCGATTGTCGGGTAAGTGGTTGACAAATAGCCAAAAACCGGTTAGCATAAAAACGTAAATAATCGGCTGGAAGCTGATTGATTTTATTGCAAGCAAAAAATATGTTCGGTTATTTATATTGAGTAAGTATAAAAGTTAAAACGTGGCCACGAAGGTCTGTCTCAAGAAGAGGCGTCTTGGTGGCTGTTTGTTTTCCCACCAAAGCTTGACAAAGAATAGTTTTTTTAAAGCATTAGGCGTGAATAAATTTATAAACGAGGTGCTAAAACATGTGTATGGAAAAGTCCCCCTGGGAAAAAGCCATTGAGTTTCACGGGCATGTTTGTCCTGGATTGGCTATTGGCTACAGAGTATCGGAGATAGCTCTAAAACATTTGCAGGAACTGCGTTCGCCTGATGAGGAACTGCTGGCTATTGTGGAAAATGACGCCTGCGGCGTAGACGCTGTCATGGTACTGACGGGTTGCACCTTGGGTAAGGGCAATCTAATTTATCGTGACCGGGGCAAACAAGTGTACACTTTTGGCAGCCGCAATGCCAACCGGGCTTTGCGTATATCGGTTAACGGTGCTGTCTTGCATCGGCCCGACCCCGATGCAGCCCAATTGAGCAGCAAAGTGTTTGGAGGTACGGCCACCGAAAATGAAAAGGCTAAATATCAGCTGGCTCGAGGCCGGCGTGTAGAACAAATCCTGCACATGCCCGAAGAAGAGTTCTGCAAGGTGGAGCAAATTGATTTTCAATTTCCGTCCAAAGCGCGGATTTTCCCTTCTGTTCAGTGCTCCCGCTGCGGGGAATACGTAATGGAGCCCCGGGCCAGAATACGTGATAACGAATTTGTGTGTCTTGACTGCTTTGAAGATTACTCCCGGGGCTGGTTATAGCCTGGTATGTTCAAACAAAAATTGCCGGTTCAATACATCTCGTTACCGGGGGCTTATTGGTTGCCCCCGGCCGGCAGGGAGTCTTGCAGCCATTTTAGTTTGGCGTTGGGCAATGCGTCAATATTTGGCGAGTATGGTTTAATATCCAAAAGCGGGCTGCCGTCCAGGGCATCCAGTCCCCGCACGCTGAGCTTATTTCCGTCAACGGCCAGTAGCTCGACGATGCAGAAGGCGATGGGGTTGGGCCGGGATGGTGACCGGCAGGCGAACACTCCTCTGATTGCATCACTATAGGGTGTTTTGGTCTGCAGTTTTTCCCGGTCGGCCCGGTCGCACCAATACAATACGATAAGGTGAGAGGCTTCAGTTATATCTTTTAACCCGGGGATATACGGCGGAAGTATCTCTATGATGCAGTTTTCCCGGGAATACCGTCCCTGTTTTGGTGCCTCGCCTGATTTTTTATACGGGGTATGGATGCAGCCGATAGGTTGTAGTTGCATGTTTTCCCCCCTTCAAACCTCGGTATTATATTTCTTACACTACAAAGTTAACTCTGTTTTTAGCTACCTTTTGTATGTAATTGTGCGTTTCCCGGTAATTGGGGACACCGCCGGCCTTGTCCACGGTTCCGGGACCGGCGTTATAAGCGGCCAGTGCCAGGGAGACGTTGCCGTCGTAGCGGTTTAACATTTGTTTCAAATAACGTACCCCGCCGTCTAAATTTTGTGCCGGGTCCAGAGGATTAGTGACGCCAAGCGAGGCGGCCGTTTCGGGCATAAGCTGCATCAGTCCCATAGCTCCCGCTCTGGAAACCGCTCGGGGGTTAAAGCCGGATTCTGTCTGTACCACTGACTTGACCAGTGCTTGATCTACGCCGTATTTCAAAGCCACCTGTTCTATCATTTCTTCCAGTCCCGACTTAGTGGCTCCGGTGACTGTATGGGCACCGGCAGCTCTTTGATAGGCACCGGGGATAGGATCGTTAGTGCCGGCTGAATAACCTTTACTTGCCTGATAGCCGTTTGTTGTATGGCTCTGAGCGATTAGCTGCCAAGCATTGCCGGCTGTCAATAGATTAAGCGGGGCAGGCGGCGACGGGTTTATTCCCTGACGTAAAAGGGCTGTTAATAAAACATCGGAAAAATTCAGATCCGTGGTGAGGGCGCTGTCAGTTTGGTTTTCGCCGGATAATGAGGACGACAGCATTTCCATAAAAAGCGATCTTACCAGTGTTTCAATCTTTAAATCCATATCTTTCTTATCTCCCGTTAGTTTAAAAACATTAAAATAACCGGTCGGCCGGTCTGATAATAAAGAAATCAATGGCCGTAGTGGGTATAGATTCATCCCGGCTATGGGGCCGGTAGTAACAGTAACTAATTAATATAATTATACTTAATGTTGCCAATTCCTGCTTTGATGCCCGGTGTTGAAAGATTATTTAATCTTTTTTCAACACCGGGCGCCAGCCGGCAGTTGCTACTGGCGATGGCGGTAGCGGCTGCTAAAAATAAAAATCTCTTTGACCTTGCTCAATTAGTTTTAGACGTTCTTCAGTCAGCCGGCGGATTTTAGGGTTGGTGATTTCAGTCAGGTGCTTATGGATGGTTTTCTCACCCACTGCCCGGGTCTCGGGGGACGCGTAATCCACCAAGAATTCCTTGAAAGTTAAAATAGCATTGGGCTGGCAGACATTTTGAATTTGCCCGCTTTTAGCCAGAGGCATAAATCTGTCGCCGGTACGTCCGCTGCGGTAACAGGCGGTGCAGAAGCTGGGGATATAGCCTGAGAGACAGACGCTGCGCAGCATTTCATCCGGGCTGCGGTGGTCTTCAATTTGGAACTGCGGCGCTTCATCGCTGGTATTACTGCTTGCGCCGCCGTTGCCGCTGTCACTGCCGCCGCCGCTGTTATCACTGCAAATCTTGCCTATACTGTTATCGGTATCACTATTGCCGCTTGCATTGCCGTCATATGTGCAGGTGCCGGTGGATTGGCGTATGTGCTCTTGCTGGTAGCCGCCCACCCCGGTGCAGGAGCCGGCACTGATTTGAGATATGCCCACGGTAAGCAGCTCATCCCGGAACTCGGCCCGTTCCCGGGTGGACAAAATCATGCCGGTATAGGGCACGGCCAGACGCAGAACAGCAATGATCTTTTTAAAAGCCGCATCATCTACTAAATAAGGGAAATTGTCGTAATTAACGCCCTGTGCCGGTCGCAGGCGGGGCACCGATATGGTGTGCGGGCCAACGCCGAAGGCTTCCTCCAGGTGCAGGGCGTGCAGCAACAAGGCCAGTACCTCATATTTGTAGTCGTACAGGCCGAACAGTACTCCCACGCCTACATCATCAATGCCGCCCTGCATGGCCCGGTCCATAGCCGTGGTATGGTAGTCGTAGTCGTGCTTGGGGCCGCTGGGGTGCGTATTGGCGTAGGTTTTTCGGTGATAGGTTTCCTGGAACAAAATATAGGTGCCGATGCCGGCTTCCTTTAGCAGCCGGTAGTTTTCCACCGTCGTAGCGGCGATGTTGACGTTGACCCGCCGAATGCTGCCGTTGGCTTCTTTTACCGCATATATGTTTTTAATAGATTCGAGTACATACTCTATGGGACAGTTTTGGGGATCTTCCCCGGCTTCCAGGGCCAGCCGCTTGTGCCCCAATGCTTCCAGCACTTTGACCTCTTTCCGCAGTTCCTCCATAGTCAGACGCCGCCTGGTGAATCGGTTGTCGCGCCGGTAGCCGCAGTATGCGCAGTTATTAATGCAGAAGTTGCTGATATACAGGGGTGCAAAAAGCACCAGCCGCCGTCCGTAAATCCCTTCTTTGATCAGGCGGGCCACCCGGTACATTTCCTCCAATAATTCGAGGTCTTCAATGTGTAACAGTACGGCGCACTCATAGGGCGTCAGCCCCCGGGCCTGACGTGCCTTTTCAATAATGCGTTTTGCGCAGGCTTTGTCCGCCTGCCGGGCCTCAGTTAAAAAAGTGTTGATCCGCTGTTCGTTAATGAAGTCAGCTTGCATAGTGGGCATTTAATAACCTCCCTTAATAAACTCCTTTGCTGGATAAAGCATATGTCGCATATGCTCATAACAGATAAATATGTTCAGTCTAATCCTGCGCTGACTGACCGGTATTACTTAGTTATACTGCGTTGATAATAGTTAGATTGTATACGGAGCTAAATTCCGTACTCATTTAGTATTCCGGGAGCATACTCCCAATTAAGCCAGCTCCGGGTAAGCCATTGGTTTGTTTTTCACGGCATGTCCCCGGTCTCCGGCCAGCGGCCTGCCCAGATCGGCCAGTAAAGCGGTTATGTCGGCCAGCGCCCGGGCGGGCTTTTCACCGATATCGGCTTTTTGAGGGTAAATTAAATATTTATCCCGCACAGCCGGGGGAGTCAAATTAGGCATAATTACGTTGGCTCCGCCGCTCAGAGCCAGTCTGCGTCCGTCCTTGGCCAATGTGCACAATGCCGTGGTTGCGGGCAGGTGAGTCTGTGGCAGGTAAAGCCTGGTTATGGCCAGTGTCTTTAAAGTGAGCTCCAGATTGCCCGGTGCGGCGTTCTTAAGCGGTGTGGCCGGGTGGGGTAAAAAGGGGCCGATACCTGCCATGTCCACGTCAAGCTTTCGCATGAGCAGTATATCCCGGGCCAGAGTATGCAGGCTTTGTCCCGGCAGTCCCACCATATTCCCCGATCCGGTCTGGTAGCCCAGTTCTCCGAGCCAGCACAAACATTGCACCCGGCGGGACAGGCTGGTATCAGGCTTTAGACGTTTAAAAAGCTGTTCGTCCGCGGTTTCCTGCTTGATCAGGTAACGGTCGGCCCCGGCCTCGCGCCAGGTTTTATAAGTTTGCCGGCTGTGCTCACCCAGCGACAAAGTGACGGCCAGATCGTATTTGTTTTTGACTCGTTCAATTATTCGGGCAATAACTGTCGGGGTGTAATATAAATCTTCGCCCGATTGCAGCACTACCGTGCGGAACCCCAGGGCGGCCGCCTCACCGGCGGCATCCAGTATTTGCTGTTCGGTTAGGCGGTAACGGGTCAGGGAGCGATTATCCCGACGTAAGCCGCAGTACAGGCAATTTTTACGACAGTAGTTGGAAAACTCAATGATGGCCCTAAGGTGCACCGCATCGCCCACTCCCCGCCTGCGCGCCTTATCTGCCGCGGACAGAAGCGCCGGCATTTGCTCGGCATTGGCGGACAGCAGGGCTGTAATTTGTTCCTCATTCGGTGGCGAGCCGGTTGATAAGCTTTGCAGGGAGTCTTGAAAAGAATTCATAGCCGGGTCAACTCCAGTCTTTGGCTGTATATGACGGGATTTTTAGCGGGTTACCAGTGCGCTTTTCACCCGTACACCGCTTATATTCCCTAATTTGCCGGTTAAAGCGCCTATTTCGTCAGTGCTGCCGTCCACTATGAGTGAAATAACGGACAGATCCCTTTCACGGTAGGGAATACCCATGCGCCCTACGATTACTTCACCATAGCTGCTTAATATGGCATTAATTTTAGGAGCCTGCTCCCGGTTTTCAACCACAATACCAATAACACCGATCCGCCTTTCCATGACCATAAACCACACCTCCTTTGCATGTTATCGAAGCTGAGGGCTATAAGCCCGCAGCCGGTAAAACATTTCTTTCTTTTGCGCAGCTGTATGATATTCACCTATAACGGTATGTCCATGATGTCTTTATTTTTAATGATTTAACCGTTAGAGGCGGGCTTCTATTAAAAAATAAACAGCCTGTTTTCTCCTAATATAAGATAAACAGGCTGTTTAAAAAGGCAAGCATATAAAACCTTGCCCCCTTGACCGCAGTATCGCCGGTACCTGTTTGCCTCAGGGTGAAGTCATAAAAGGTTCAGATTAATCCTTCCGGGCAGGTTGTCAACCCTGCCATCGGTTAGATATTATTATGTTTTTAATTCAGTTAAAGTTATTATATATACCGGTTACTTAACTGGCAAGCAATATTGTCGTAGGTGAAAGAGGCATCAAATACTTAATACTGCCTTGGTGGCGGTATTTTGCTTTCTGTGGACTGTTGTGAACTGTTGTGGGCTATTGTCACCACCTAAGGTTTATAAAAAGTTTGGCGGGCTGTAACTTTGACGTTAATTCTCAGTTAATTAATTGTTGATTTTTCCGGCAAAAAGCAATATTATAATAAGTATAATAAATCAATAACGATTAACTATACTTATCGTAACGTTAGTTTAACAATAAATTTTATTTATTAAACCTATTTTATAAGTAAATTTTTCCGGTACCAATATAACATTTCAAAGGAGGGGTAAGGATGTTTAACGGACTCTTTCAACCTACTCATCTGATTCTCATTCTCGTGGTAGTACTCATTGTTTTTGGGCCCGGCAAATTGCCTGATGCCGCCAAAGCTATGGGCAAGGCAATGCGGGACATGAGGAACTCTTTTGCTGCTGAAGATGAGGAAAGCAAAGAGAGTAAACCAAACAAAAAAGAATTAGATGTGCTGACAAAGGACGGAGCCGGTAATGTAGCCGCCTCTGTACAAAATGCTCCGCAAAGCACCGGCACCAATGCACAATAACAGCCCGGTTTAAGGCGGGACGCAGTTTTCCGGGCCTACCATTATAAGCAAAGGGGGCGGTGCAAATAAAAAACCAGCAAACAGCCCAATATGAAGAGATGTCGGTAATGCAGCACCTGGAGGAACTGCGCCGGGTAATTATCGTCTCGATAATATCCACTTTTGCCATGGCGGTGGTGTGCTGGTTTTTAAGCGATCCCGTACTCAGGATATTGCTGGAACCGGTAACCGGCACCGGTAATAAGATAATCTACATCGGTGTCACCGAAGCAATAATGACTAAAATAAAACTGGCCTTTTTCCTGGGATTTTTAGCATCTTTGCCGGTAACTCTCTGGCAGTTTTGGGGGTTTATCATTCCTGCTTTGCGTAAGCTGGAGCGCATTTATTTCACCTTTTTTATATTGGTTTCCTTTTTGCTTTTTATTGGCGGCGTGGCCTTCGGCTTTCTTGTCGTTTTCCGTATGTGTGTTACCTTTTTACTGCGCTACGGGGGCGCTGAACTTGTGCCCATGCTGACTATCGGCAAATACGTTTCCTTTACTTTAAACTTTTTGCTGCCTTTCGGGTTAGTCTTTGAATTGCCTTTGGCCGGTTATTTTCTGGCCAGGCTGGGCATTATCAACTACCGGATGATGGTTAAGGGACGAAAAATAGCTATCGTGGCCGCGGTTGTGATTGCCGCTGCCCTGGTGGCCTCTCCCGACATATTTACAGTATTGCTTTTTGCGGCCCCCATGTATCTTTTATACGAAATCAGCGCTACTATAGTCCGCCTGGTAGAATGGATGAAGTATCGCAAACAGGCTGGAAAAACATTTAATTTGAAGGCATTTTTTAAACGCTTGCTGCGCAAGGTCATGCGCAGGGGACTGACGGCTAAATAATATATTAGATAGACGGCTGTGCCGGCAAACGCAGTACCTTGGTCTGTTATTGCTGTGAATACAGCCTGCGGCGCTGCCATTGCGAGGAGTGAGGCGGCGAAGCAATCTCTGTTTTGCAGCCCGCATTTCTTTGGAGACCTGCTTCGGGGTCTGAGATTGCTTTGCTTGCGCTTGCAATGACAATCGCAGGCACGTTAACAGGCACATTAAAATGGCAACTGCAAAGCACAGCGTAGATGGTGATTTGAATTTTTTGGGAATAGCTTTTTAAGGATAGCTATAAGGTTTAAGTATGACCTTAAGGAGGTATATTATGGACGACCGTGTCAAAGATGATGAGCTGCGGCTGGAAAAGCAAGTAACCAGGCGGTCTTTTCTAAGAATGATGGGAGGGTTGGGACTGGCCGGCATTACGGTGAGCCTGGCCGGGTGCGGTGCCTCAACTGTAGCGGGACAAGCCGGTGGGGACGGCTGGCTGCCCCAGCAATACCAAGGGCGGGGAGCCTGGCCGGCCCAGGTGCGGGGGCGGGTGCCCATTACTCCGGATAATCCATCCATTGTTCGGGACGATGAAAAATGCATTTTATGCGGGCAGTGCCTGGAGGTATGCAAAAACATCCAATCGGTTTTTGGTCATTATGGCCTGCCGCTTGCGGATGAAATGGTATGCGTTAACTGCGGACAGTGTGCGCTGTGGTGTCCCACCGCAGCTATTACCGAGCGGGATGATACTCAAAAAGTACTGCAGGCTCTGCAGGACCCCGACAAACATGTAGTAGTACAAACTGCTCCGGCCACCAGAGTGGCGCTGGGCGAGGAGTTCGGGCTGGCTCCGGGCACCTGGGTGATGGGCCAGCAAGTAGCGGCTTTAAAACGTTTGGGCTTCGACGCGGTGTTTGATACCAATTTTTCAGCTGATTTAACTATTATGGAAGAGGCTACGGAACTGATTAAGCGGATCAAGGGAGATATAAATAAGCCGCTGCCCCAGTTCACCTCCTGCAGCCCGGGCTGGGTAAAGTTTTGTGAATATTTCTACCCGGACTTGCTGCCCCACATGTCCAGCTGTAAATCACCTCAGCAGATGCTGGGTGCGCTGGTCAAAACGTACTATGCTAAGATGAAAAACATTAACCCGGAAAACATCGTTTCGGTATCCATTATGCCCTGCACCGCCAAAAAATTTGAGGTTCAGCGCCCGGAAATGAACAGCAGCGCTCACTATTGGAATAAACAGAATATGCGGGATATGGATGCAGTATTAACTACCCGCGAACTGGCCCGGCTAATCAAGCAGCAAGGCATTGATTTGAACAAATTGCCGGAACAAAACTATGACCCCCTGTTGGGTAAAAGCACCGGCGGCGCAATTATTTTCGGCGCTACGGGTGGCGTGATGGAGGCGGCGGTGCGTTCCGCGTATTACTTCATTACTCAGCAGCAGCCTCCGGCCAATCTTTTGACCCTTACTCCGGTGCGCGGCTTGGAAGGGGTTAAAGAGGCGGCGGTAGATGTGCCCGGCGTGGGTACGGTGAAGGTGGCGGTCTGTCACGGTATGAGTAATGGCCGGCAGGTGTTGGAAGCAGTGCGTAAGGGTAACGCGCCCTGGCATTTTGTGGAATTCATGTGCTGTCCCGGCGGGTGCATTAGCGGAGGCGGGCAGCCCCGGTCCGCAGTGCCGCCCTCCGACGAGGTGCGCATGCAGAGGATTAACAGCCTGTATCAAGCGGATGCTCGCATGCAGTGGCGTGAGAGCCATGAAAACTCCGAGGTGCTTGCCTTGTATCAGAACTTCCTGGAGCATCCGATGAGTGAACTGGCCGAGGAACTGCTGCATACCAGCTATACCGACCGGGGCAAAAAAGCTAAACAGCTCACAGCCTGACGGAAATTAAATCTACCTATTAATTGCTGGTTTTATAGTTGCTATCCCTTATATATTACCGGTTAACTCCGTTTGCGAAATAACTTATCAATTTCCGGCCGGATAGTGATTAGTTGGCAATTAAAGTAGTTTACAGGGTTTAATATTTTTACCGACTGATTAATTGCAATTATTAATATGTTAAAAGAATTTCTGACAAGGCGGGTGAATGGTTTGTCAAAGGGAGTATTAGTTGACCTCACCAAGTGCGTGGGCTGTGGCAGTTGTATGGTGGCCTGTAAAATGTGGAACAAATTGCAATATACTCGGACCGCTTCGGATAAAGGCGGTGAAGCAAGCCTTGATGCGGAGAACTGGACTGTAGTTAATAAAGTGGAAACTAAGAAGGGTAATGAATCAGTGTGGCGGTTTGTTAAAAACCAGTGTCTGCACTGCGAGGAGCCGGCCTGTGCTTCGGCTTGTTTTTCCAAGGCTATTAAAAAGACCAAGGATGGCCCGGTGGTGTACGATGCAAATTTATGTGTGGGCTGCCGGTATTGCATGCTGGCCTGTCCGTTTAATATTCCCAAATATGAGTGGGATAAGACTTTTCCCCAGGTACGCAAATGCCAGATGTGCTCGGATCGCTTGCATGCGGGTGAAAGCCCGGCCTGTGTAGGTGTATGTCCGGCGGGCGCGCTTACTTATGGCGATCGCCATAATCTGCTAAGCCAGGCCCGCGAAAAAATAAACAGCGACAGCAGCTACATAAAGCATATCTATGGTGAAAAAGAGGCCGGGGGCACGGCCTGGCTGTATATATCGGATGTGCCTTTTGAAGCATTGGGCTTCCGCACCAACATCACTACCAGGCCGCTGCCCCAGTATACCGAAAGTATACTGAGCTTGACGCCGGCCGTGGGACTGGGCTGGGGAGCACTGCTAACCGGCATGTACGTGTACAACCGTCGGCGCAACGAAATTGCTCGGGAAAATAAGTCCGGTAAAGATAACGGTTAAACTAATCGACAGGGAGGCTTTGTGATGGCCACTAGTGATAAATGGCGTTTTCCTATGACCCCCACCAGGTATGTGTTGCTGGTGCTGGGTGCGCTGGGTATGCTGCTGATGGTGTACAGGCTGGTGTTCGGGCTGGGCAGTGCTACCAATCTAAACAATGAATGGCCCTGGGGTCTGTGGATCGGTTTTGATGTGCTTACCGGCGTGGCGTTGGCCGGCGGTGGTTACAGCACGGCGCTTTTAGTGCACATCATGGGCATAAAAAAATTTAGTCCCATTGCCCGCAGTGCTATGTTAACTTCGTTAATCGGTTATTTATTGGTGATGGCCGGGTTATTTATGGATATCGGCCGTTGGTTCAACTTCTGGCGCCCGTTTGTTTCCTGGGGTTATCATAGTGTTTTGTTTGAAGTGTTTTGGTGCATATCACTGTATACAATGATTCAGCTGCTTGAATTCGGCGAGGTGGCTACTGAAAAGGTGCAAAAACGCTGGCATGGAATTTTCAAAAAAATCATGCCCGTGCTGCTGATTATTGGTGTGTTGCTGCCCACGCTGCACCAGTCTTCGTTGGGCTCGCTGTATGTGATTGAGGTGGGCAAGCTGTACCCGCTTTGGTGGTCCATGCTGCTGCCGGTGTTCTTTTTAATGTCGTCCTTCTTTGTGGGACCGGCGATGGTAACTGTGGAGACTATGCTGGCAGGCAGGGCGCATGGGCATAAGGTCGACCTTGGTGTTTTGCAGTCTTTGATTAAGGTGTCCGGTTATATGATGCTGGTTTACCTCGTAATGAAAGTGGTCGACCTGGTGTACCGCGGGGCTGCCGGACTGGTTTTCCAGGGTAATTTGGAAGGTAACATGTTTCTGCTGGAAATGGTGGCCGGTATAATCATTCCTATCATTATATGTTTCAGTCCGAAGCTGCGCGCCAGCAAGGGTGGCTTGGTGACCTTCGGGGTGCTGGTGGTGGCGGGTGTCATTATTAACCGGATGAATGTTGTATTTACCGGTATGTCCGGTTTTATGGGCGGTTTTTACTTCCCCTCCGTGATCGAGTGGTTGGTCAGCATTGGTTTGATAGCCATTGGTGTGCTTGGTTATCTGTTCGTCGTAGAAAATTTCAATATCCTTCCTAAACACCGGCATGGCCGGGCAACTGATTCCAATGTACCGGCTGAGGATAAAGGGGCGGTCAAATATTCCGTATAAAAGCTTTTAAAGGGAAACATTCTTCAATGGAAAATACAATTGCTTGAGGTATGCGTCAGGGAGCCCTCTTACCGGGGCTCCCTGATGCATAAGTCCGGACTTGTGTCCTTGTTAATGCTGCGGCAAAATATATCCGCTAAACCTCCGAAGCGGCGCTCCCGTCGCTGGTAGTCAACTAAAGCTTTCAATAAATGCTGCCGCCGGAAGTCCGGCCACATTAGGTCTGTAACCCAGATTTCGCTGTAAGCCAATTGCCATAGCAAGAAATTGCTGATTCTGAAATCACCGCCGGTTCGGATTAATAAATCCGGCTCTGGTTGACCGGCAGTATACAGATGCTCAGACACTGTTTGGATATCAATCTGACTGGCTTGCAAAGAACCCGCCTCAACAGCCCTGGCGATGGAGCGGACTGCGTCGGTTATTTCTATACGTCCTCCGTAGTTCAGAGCCAAGTTAAAGATTAGCTTCTTATTATCCCGGCTTTGCTTGGCAGATTTAGCCAGGATATCCCGGACCGGCTTCGGAAACTCTTCTAAATTGCCAATGGGGTTGACTCTTATCTTTTTTGCACACAATTCCTCGAGTTTCCTATTTAAGTATTCAATTGTCAAACTCATCAGATAATCTATTTCACCCTGGGGCCTTCTCCAGTTCTCTGTGGAGAAGCCGTAGACTGTCAGCACTTCGATTTTCAAATCACAGCATACATCTACTATGTCATTAAGAGCATCCATTCCCGCACGGTGGCCTTGGGAGCGGGGAAATCCCTGCTTAAGAGCCCACCTGCCGTTGCCGTCCATGATAATGGCAATATGCCTGGGCAGTTTATCGCTATCAATAACCTCCAATAAGTTTTGCTCTTTTTGTTGAATAGCAGCCTGTTTAAAGTCAGCATTGTGATTTTCCATTATTATAAAGGCCTCCCCTCGAAAACACACCCCGAATTTCTATAGATCCATTATTTAACAAGCTTATAGCACATAATATGTTGTATAGCGGCGGAGTGCTTTCATAAAAATAAAGAGTTTAATTAATTTTTTAATGCCATATGCGATGCCTCATTAATGCGACTTATAATAGACCGGCTAAATTGCTATTGATGTTACTTATAATATGGAAACTGCTTGTAAAAAAATTCTGAAAACGGTTATCGGCTTTTCAGTATCACTTTACCTTTTATTTGCATAAATTAGGGAAACGGCGAAGGGTAATTATTGCCAAGTATAAAATCAATTTTATGAAAGGGAGATTCAATGATAAAACATGTTATTTTTGACTTTGATGGAACAATAGCAGACTCCAGATATGCAGCTATTAATTTATTAAATCAATTAGCAGATAAATATAGATTCCGAAAAATAAAAGAGGAAGAGTTCGAAAACTTACGTTCGCTATCACTTTTGGAGAGATGCAAAGCTATTAACGTGCCTGTTTATATGATACCTGTGATTTATGTCGAGCTGAAAAATAAATATCAACAAACTATGCCTCAATTGCGCTTATATAGTGGCATCAACAAAGTTATTCGGGCATTAAAAGAAAAAGGATTAAAACTTAGTATTATTTCTTCCAACTCAATAGATATTATCAGTGAATTTTGCCAAGAAAATGATATTAATATTTCTGATATTTATACGTCAAGGCATTATATGGGGAAGGGATGGACAATCAATGCTTTTTTAAAAAAACATAATCTTGTTGGAAAAGATATCGTTTACATCGGAGATGAATACAGGGATATTATTGCTTGTAGGAAAAACAATGTCAAAATTATTGCTGTTGCGTGGGGTTATGACTCCATAGAATTGCTAACGACCGGTAAGCCTAATTTTATAGCTGAAACTCCCGGGGAACTTCTAAACATTATTACTTATAAAATCTAACCCTGAATTTGTTCGTAAGTAGTTCAAAAACATATTGAATCAAGTAAATTTCAGGGAGCCGCCAACAGGGGCTCCCTATTCCATAAATTAAGGGTTGCTTATGAAAATCGGGCTCTTAAGATAATGGGCAAGAGCCACCAGGGGCCAGACGTGGCGGTAACTGTGGTAATGAATGTAAAACCCTCCCGGTAAGCCCGCTCCGGTAGGATAGGCGGGAGTAACGCCGCTATCGGCCGTAAGCAATAAAAGGGCTTCTGTTCCCCGGGTGATAGCGATGTTATCGCGCAGTCCGGCTGTAATTAAGGCATCTATGGCCCAGGCTGTCTGGGATGGGGTGCTAAACCCCAGCGGGATATATTTTTTTTCTAAATCGCTTAAACACGATTCGCCCCAACCCCCATCGGGGTTTTGAATGGATAGCAGCCATTTTACAGCTTTCTTTATAGCTTTGTGCCCCGGGTTTACACCCGCCGCGACCAGTCCGGTTATGGCCGCCCAGGTGCCGTAAATATAAGTGACTCCCCACCGGCCGAACCATGCGCCATTTGATTCCTGATTTCGCAGCAGCCATTCTATTCCTCGCCGGACGTGATTGCCGGAATACAGCCCGGCGTAATTAGTTAAAAATTCTAGGGCTCTACCCGTTAAATCTGCTGCCGAAGGGTCTGTCAGTGCCGATTTGGCGTCGGGTATGGGCAGAAAATCCAGCCATTTTTTTGCGGTTTCCTTCTCAAAAGCCGGCCATCCGCCATCACTATTTTGCATACTCAACAACCAGTCCAGTCCGGCTTTCCAAGCTTCGCCGAGGGTTTCAGGAAAGTAAGCGGCCGGCCGGTACAGCGCTCGTAATGTGTAAGCGGTGTCATCCACGTCCGGATTGATAGTGTTGGTCCTGGAGAACCCCCAGCCTCCGGGGCGTCCCCGATGATTGTGGATCTGCCAGTCGCCGAACCGGGTGTGCTGTTTGGCTGACAGAAAAGCGGCGGCTTTATTGATGGCGGGGTGATGGCAAGGAAGCCCGGACTCCTGCAGCGCATAAGTAATTAAAGCAGTGTCCCAAATAGCGGACGTCGTTTCCTGCTGGTGATAATCAATGCCTGTAAAGCAGGTCATTGTTTTTAAGCCGCCGACTGCCTTGGTTATAACAGGGTGTCTTAATTCATAGCCCAGCGCCAGTAAGGCAAAAATCATTAAGAACGTAGATGTAAAATAACAATAAAGCGTTCCGTCTTTCTCCGTTCTGGCCAGCATATATCTTTCAATCTTGCTTAAGGCCAGGCAGTGGATTTCGTTCAAAGGCAGAGGAATGTTTTTTAATCCCGATTTTATCGCTTGCGGCAAGAACTCGGGCAGATCAACCGGCGATGTTGGGGAAGGTGGAAATAAATCCGAAAGATCGGGACCGTCCGGCAGGGGAAGAATAAACTGTTTATCCCTGCAAATCATTAATGGCGCAAAGTGAACCCGGGCATAACCAACAAAATCATAAAAATTAACTGGCAGCCAAGTGGGCAGCAATATTATTTCTACCGGGAGGTTGGGTGTATTTTCCCACGGGTAATGGCCGGTGAGGGCAAGCATCGCCTTGGTTAGTGAGCTGGCCTGGTGGGGTCCTCCCTTGGAAAGAATGAAATTCCGGGCTTTTTTCATTTGCGGGTCGTCCTTGCTTCTGCAGCCGGTTAAAAGCAAAGCATAATAGCATTCGATAGTAGCGGATAAATTGCCCTCCGGTTCATCATAAAAAAGCTTCCAGGCACCGGAAGGTTCCTGTTTGGAAATGATCCTTTGCCCCAGCTCATAAATGAGGGTATTATCCTGTATATTTAGATGTCGTAAAAGAATTATCATGTATGAATCAGTTAAGGTTGCACTTTCAAAACAATAACACCATGAACCGTCCGCAGCCTGGGAATGCATCAGGTAATTGGTGATGCCGGCGATCTTTTCGTAAACTCGCGCATGTAAATCGGAAGTAGCCAAAGCAACTACCCCTTTTGCTTTTTCTTTAATTTATGCTGATAAAAGCCAACTGGGGACACTAAAAAAGTATATTTTTACAGAAAACCGTCTCCAAAAATTTATGGCCTTATATGGCAAGATGGGAAGATGCATTGCCGGTAGTGTAGAACGATAAATAACCCGCGGACATCCGTTCCTGTGGGCAGTTCGCACCGGATTGGACGGGCGATTTGGGTCAGGATCATTCTTGTTCGGTATGGGCCGGAATCTGGGCATGAGTCGTACAAGGTGATATAATAGAACAAATTGTCAAGTTCATGAAAAGTTGTAATGTTATGAGACGGCAATATGTTTAAAAGTAAGTTTATAATTAAACAAGGTGATCAGATTGCATATTAAACAGCTGGAAGCGTTTTTACTAATCGCCCGGTTGAAAAATTTCACCAAAGCGGCGGCGCAGCTGGACATGAGTCAACCCGCAGTGAGTTTTCAAATCAAGTCTTTGGAAGAAGAACTGGGCATCTCGCTTTTTGAACGCACTGATAAAAAGGTGGTGCTCACCGAGGCGGGGCGTTTGCTTTATCCCATTGCCACGCAGATGATCAGGCAGTATAACAAAATTAAGGCTGGTATAGATGATTTGCGAGAGGTCAAAGCCGGGCATCTGATGCTGGGGGCCACTCCGGTGGCCGGAGAATGGCTGCTGCCGATGATTATCGGCGGTTTCCGGGAGCAATACCCGGCGGTATCGGTCAGTCTGAGGGTGGGGGACAGCGCCCAGGTGGTCCAGTGGCTTAAGGATAGGGAAGTGGAAATGGGTATTACAGGATACCCCGTCAAGGCCGAGGGGGTGGATTGTGAACCGTGGGTGACCGATCACATGGTGGTGATTACTCCACCCTGGCATCCTATCAAGGGAAAAGAAATGCCGCCGGCTGCGCTGACTAATGAGTCTATTGTGGTCAGGGAAACCGGTTCAGGCAGCAGGCAGGCGCTGGAAGAACAGTTTTTAAAGCATAATGTTACCCTGGATCAGTTCGCCAGTCTTTTGGAACTGGGCAGCACCCAGGCGTTGATTAATGCGGTGCGCCTGGGGCTGGGCATCAGCGTGGTGTCCCGCTGGGCGGCGGCTGAATTGCTGGAGAGGGGGTCTTTAGGCGAGGTGGTCGTGCCCGGGGTTAAACTAAGCTATGAGTTATACCTGGCCTGGAACCGCCCCGACCAGGAAAGCCTGGTCACGAGATCCTTCCGTGCTTTTATTAGTGAAGAGGAAATTAAGCAGCGGTTTATTAAATGACAAGCACATGGGGAACATGACCCGTGCAAGTGGGTACGGCTTGTGCCTGAGCCTCAAAGATCCGTGCCTTCCTTTCTTCCGACTTGTTGATCCGCGTTTTTGTTTTGGATAGCGGAATCTTTACTATGCTTTTCGGGTTTCCCCATAGCCGGGGGCTGCTTATGGGCCAAGTCCACTATTTCCCTGGCTAAAAGCTGCAACTTTTCTCTAAGTTTAAATACGCAGTAAGAGCTTTCGGCGTAGCCGCGGACAATATCTTCCGCCAGCGCCCGGCAGTTGGGAGATCCACAGGAACCGCAGTCCAGGCCGGGCAGTTCGGCGGTGATGCGCTCCACTTCCTCCAGCATACCAATGGCCCGGTTAATATCGCTGCTGAGCTTTAGCGTGGGACGTGGGGGTATCGGACCGGCTAAGCGGTAGTACTCCGGGTCATCGGGGAAAGCGGGCAGGGGACGTTCGCCGGCGGCTAATACCTTAAGCAGTCTTTCCATGCGCACCCGGGCTACGAATGGATTCTGTGGGGTTAACGGGCCGCCGATACACCCGCCGGTGCAGGCCTGAGCCTCTATATAATGGATGTCCGTCAGCCCGCCCCGCTCAATCTCCTCCAGTACGTTAATTACATTGTGTATGCCATCCACTGCCAGCAGTGCGTGTTTTTTAATAGCTTGATTTTCGCCGCCGGTTTTACCCCAGCCTACTCCCAGAGCCGGTGACAGACTGTCCGGGGGGGCGTCTGCAACGTCTTGCAGATGGCGCAATACAGCACCGTATATGGCGGACATGGAAAAAGCCCCGTCAACATAGGAGCGTTCCCCGAAAGGCTGTTTAATAGCTGTTACCTTGGCTGGGCAGGGGGTAATAAAAAATACGCCGATTGCGTTATCGGGAAGGTCATGCTCTTGCCGCGCCTTTTCCCGGGCCAGACGGGCTGATATTTCCATGGGGGTTTCCACGGGAGCTATGTGTTCCAGAAGGCCGGGAAACCTAACCTGCATTAAACGCACTACCGCCGGGCAGGCCGAGGAAATCACCGGCCGGTGTCCGGATTGGCTCTCGATATAACGGTGTAGGGCATTGGAAACGGCTACGGCACCTACGGCTACTTCATATACTTCATCGAAGCCCATACTTAAAAGAGCGCCGATGATGCTGCCGGGCAGTACTTCCGGACCGAACTGGGCATATAATGACGGGGCCGGCAGAGCGATAGTATATTGATAATCCGCCAGTCTTTCCAGCGGGTCGGTGATGGCGAGCTTGGCCCGGTTGGGGCAAATGCGAATACATTCTCCGCAGTCAATACAGCGTTCTTCAATAATGACGGCTCGTCCTTCGCGTACCCGGATGGCTTCCGTGGGGCAGTGTTTAATGCAATTAGTGCATCCCTTGCATTTATCCTGGTCCAGCATGACTGAGTGAAAATAACGGGACATATTAATCACCACTTGTTTGGTTAATGATAGTTGCCGTAAGCCGCGTGCCTACATTAATCTCTGATGTAAGCCGCATTTGACTGGCGCTCTTTTTTATGTTGGGCAGTCCCATACCGGCTCCGAAGCCCATTTTCCTGATGTGGGCGGGAGCGGTGGAGTAGCCCTCCTGCATGGCCCGGGGTATGTCGGGTATACCCGGTCCTTCATCTATGGCCTCCAATTCAACCCGGTCCGGGTGTATATGCGCTACCAGGCGACCTTGCCGGGCGTGTATAACAATATTTAATTCGGCTTCATAGGCTACAATAACAGCTCGCCGCATGGTGTCCATGTGCATGCCCACCAGCTGCAGGGCTTTTTTAATTTGGGCCGCCGCTTCACCGGCCCGGTTAAAGTCCATACCACAAACACTGAACTCCATCTGCAATATATATCACTCTCTCCCCGGGTTTAACCTGCCGTGAAAAAGCTCAGGTTGGTAAGTTAATTATCACCCTTCTGCCGGCGCTGTGCAAGCGGCATGGATGTCTATGAACTGTGCAGGCCGTGCCGGTATAACAAACCGCAGCTTTCAAAAAGAAACCGCCTGGTTACCAGCAGCGGTAATTGTTTATCTTTAGCCAGTTGGATGATATCCTGTCCCGGTTTTTTGCCGCGTACAAATAATATAGCGCTGGCTTCAATCATATCGGCTACTCGAACAATCTGAATATTGGTAAGCCCGGTTATCAGTAAACAGTTTGGTCTGGAAAAGCACAGCGAATCACTGATTAAATCACAACCAAAGCCCGAGCCGACTTCGTTATCCAGTAAATCTTCACCGCATATTACTTCTGCGTCTAATATATGCTGAACTTCACGTAGTTTAATAACCCTCACCCGCCCATAAAAGTGTCTATTAAAGGTTAGTTTGGTTAATAAATGAATATTATAGCTATTTATAAAAACATTATGTATTAATAGTAACGTAATTGTTTTAGTAATTCAATTAGTGATAATTACGATTGCTTGAAAATAACGGAAAAAGTAGTACCCTCGGCGCTGGTATTCAGTTTTATGTCTGCGTTGTGTCGTGCGGCAATACTGAAGCAAACCGCCAAACCAAGGCCGGTTCCTTCTGCTTTGGTAGTAAAAAAAGGAGTGCCAATTTTATTCAGCACCTCCGGGCCAATGCCGCAACCTTGATCTTTAACGGATAAAACTACCTCCGCATTGCTGTTTATGAATGTTCCTACGGTTAGTTTGCCCCTGGGCTGCATGGCCTCCAGTCCGTTGCGGACCAGATTCAGCAAAAGCTGCCGGATTTCTTTTTCATCAAGCAATAAATCAGGTACCTTCTGGAGGTCCAGTTCTATAATTTTTCCCGAGTTTATGGCGTCGGCATTTATCAGCGGGGCTATAGTCTTTACAATTGCTGCCAGGTTCTGCATTTTATAGTTAACAGGTTTGTCCTTAGCCAGAGAAAGATATTCTTTAATAATTGAATTGGCCCGGTCTAATTCCTCGATCATTAAATCATAATATTCTTTATACTTTTGGCAGTCTTCCTTGCCGCCTAATAGTTGTAAAAAGCCGCGTACCGTAGTCATGGGATTTCTGATTTCATGTCCTATACCGGCTGCCATCTCACCCACCAGGTTCAGCCGGTCCAAGTCGGCCATTTCTTTTTCCATTTGCTTTTTCTCGGTTATATCTTCAGCAAATTTTAAAATATGTGTAATTTGTCCCTCGGAGTCCCTCAGATAAGAAAGGATAGTACTTTCCCAGTAATACTCCCCATTTTTTTTCTTGTTGATTATTTCCCCCTTCCAGTCCGCGCCTGTTTTTATTATATTCGTCAGCTCTTTTAATGTCTTGGCTTGATCCCCCAAAAACTCCAAGATCTCTTTGCCTTTCATATCTTCGGACGAATAGTCGGTAACACGGGTGAAACTGTTGTTAACATACTGTATTCTGCCGCCGGTGTCTGCTATTATCACCATCGCCGGGCTTTGTTCCACGGCGCAGGATAGTATCCTAAGCTGCTCTTCCGCTTTCTCCCGGGAGGTAATTTCTTTTTGCAGAGAGTGCAGGCTTTGGCTTAAATGTTTGCGATGATTCGCTTCCAGGTTGGTCAGCCCGCCTATGAGCCAACCCATTACGTACATCATGCCGATAAAAAGCAGGTGTGCTTCTACGGCCTGGTAAATATTTATGTCGCTAGCTACTAAAGTGCTGTGAAAAAGCAACCAAAAAGTGCACAGGGTGGACATAGTCACTCCGCCTGTTTTTCCGGTCATGGAAGCAGCCACCAGGACGGGCAGCAGCAGGATGGTTTCGATATTGTCAATGCTGTTATCTACGACCAACATGGTAATTGCCGTAAGTATTAAAGGAAAGGATAAATAAGATGCTTTGGTCAAGGAAAGGGTGTCGGTTTTATCTAATATAGAATGATTTCTTGTTTTTATAAATATGATAAAGCTCAATGCAACCAGCCCGGCTAAGATAAAAAAACGCACATTTATAATGGGATATATCTGAGTCGCTCTAAAAAATTTATTACTGAGCACCAGTGAAGATATCATGATCAGAAGGCAAAGCATATGGGTTGTAACTAAATATTCCTGCAGTTCTTTTTCCCTGTGGAGCATATTATTTGTTGCCATGTCCTTCACCTTCTCTATAAACGTTTTTTATTAGTAAGGGGTGGAAATCTCCACCCCTTAATGCAATAGTTAAATACAAAAGAACACTAAAAAGTTATTTTTTTTATCTTCTCAATGTTTCAGGTACTTCCGGCTGGTATTGAGAAATTGCGCAAGCGGATGCGGCAGTTACATTAGCTAAAAACAACAGTGCCGTAACTGCAAATACAAACAACTTGGACTTTATCTTTTGCATCGTATTACACCTCCTTTTGGTTTTTAATGAATATATTGTCAATAAAAGACATTAATTTGCGTCCCCAACCGGTGAGCATAAAACTGGTCCACAGTAAAGTCAAATTGACGCAGGCTCGAACCGTTTCCGCATATTGCCACTGATTGCCTCTAAGCCACAACGCTGTAGCGGTTACCAAAATCATAAGAATAATGGATAGGCCTTTCAGTTTTTTTCTTCGAAGTGACGATATAATAGGAGCCGCGGGTGAATCCACCGGGGCCAGCAATATCATAGCTGTCATTCCCGCTCCAAAGGCTATGACTGACAGTATATCAACATACTCTTGGCCCAGATGGCTAAAATATGCACCCAGCAGGGCCAGCAGGGGGAAAATAGCGATGGTGACGGCGGCGCAGCGTATAGGAGAATTGGAATGGGCTCCCCCCGCGCTATGTCTGAATAATACCGCCGTAAGCAAACAAGCCGCAGTTCCGGTAAGCACACCCAATAGCGCTCCCAGTAAAAGTGTGAAGATAATATTCAACAAGTTTAATATTAAAACTTCAATCACATAAGCCAAAACTGTTTCCTGTTCCGTCGGAAGGCCGTTTTTCCGGCTCAGGTAACCGGCCCAGCGTTTGCTGAAGGTTAAATAACTCATACTCTCCACATACTTTCCAGAGGTTTTTTGTACTTTGCAATGGCTAGAGCAATAGCAATCATAAAGATTGCATGGGGAAATCCTATTAGCTTCCATATGTAATCATCGGATATTAACTGGCTGACTTCGGTATGTAAAAGGGAAGAAAACAATTCATGCATGGTCACCTCCAATAACGCTAGAATGGCATAACCGGCAAAAACGACAGTAAAACTTGTTGAAGGCGGCACCTTGGTAAATTTAGTAACAAATAGTGCACATAATAAAATACTTATTACGGTGTGCAGCCCAAAGGTGACCGGCATGTTTCTGATAATATAAATTACCACCGCTAAAATACAGGCGAAAGAAAGAATTATTCCCCAGCGCAGTCTTACTCTGGCCAGAGCCAGACTACAGGCAACAATGCCTGCAATTTCGGGAACACCCTGCAGAAAAAAAAGCAATGTCTGTATCATTAGCGCACCTCGTTAAACTGCGATGTAATTACAAAGGCAATAGTATTTTCGACGCTATAGCTGAAATTCATATGAACTTGTAATATTAATCTTTCTATTCTACAGCATGGCAAAAAATCCTATTTAATGCGTACATATTTCGATCGCATAATACGACAATAATCCGCATTTCAACACAAATCGTTTTCATGTTGTGCGGCCGGTTATTTTCATGTAACAAGTAGCAAATGATTAACATATAAATAATGGTATATATTGCCTGTTGGCGAACATGTTGTATGTTACCGGTAACACCATAAAGATATGTAAGCCATGTGAACGGAGGAAAGGATTATGACTGTCAGTAAAATAAGCAAGTTTATGAGCGCCAAAACCTCCAGGGACGCGGTAGTCATTGCTATGTTCGGAATTTTTATTTATATATTTTTGTTATTTTTTAATTTGCCTAATTGCCTGAGAGACTGGTTTAGCAAACATCGTCATTTTGAAATATTATTTTATGACCTATTTATTTTACAGGTCATTTTGGGTTTTGCTTTGGTGTTTTTTGCCTATCGCAACCGGCAGAACATCAAAACCGGCTGGATGATTAATATCAATGCGTATAAGATAGCCTGCAATGAGCTAATGTGGGAATCTAAAATTAACGAAGCCGTCGCCCGGGTGGCCGGTGCGCTGATTGAGCCGGGGAAGACTGAAGATATTTCGGAGCTTATATTGGATTACGTCACCCGGCTTACGGATAGCGCCTTTAGTTGTGTGGGCTATATAGATCCACGGACAGGCTGTCTTGTTTCGCCTGCTATGAGCAAAAATATCTGGCATGTTTGCCAGGTTGAGGATAAGGATACGGTGGTTAAAGAATTTGGCGGTCTGTGGAGCTGGGTGCTGGACAACGGCCAGCCGATTATGACCAACGATGCTATCCGGGACCCGCGGTCCACAGGTGTTCCGGAAGGGCATTTGCCTATCCACCGTTTTTTATCCGTTCCGGTCATGTTTAATAAAAAATTGGTGGGGCAAATAGCGGTGGCTAACGCGAACCGGGAATATACGGAAAAAGACAAGATGTTGGCGGAACGGCTGGCCACATTATACGCTATTGTCGTGCAGCGCAAGTGGTCGGATGAAGACCTGCGCCAAGCGCACAGTGATCTGGAAGCGCGCGTTTCCGAACGCACTTTGGAATTAATGGAGGCTAACGTGGCGCTGCAATTTGAAATAAATGAGCGCAAACGGGTTGATGAGCGGCTGCGGGAAAGCCAGGAAAGAATTAAAAGTATTATATCTTCCCTTAAGGACGTGGTATGGTCCGCTTCGGTGGATTTTTCCCAGTTATTTTATTTGAGTCCCGCCGCGGAAAGTGTGTATGGCCGGGCGCTAACCGATTTTATTGTCGAGCCGGACCTGTGGCTTGGTGTTATATACCCCGAGGACCGATATATTATTGATGCGCAAATTAATATGTTGTCTGATCAGACCGATTCCTTTGCATTTGACTGCCGGTTCCTGCGGCCCGATGGGGAGGTGCGCTGGCAGCATATTAGGGGACAGCTGGTTTTTGATGATCATGGGGAACCTTACCGCTTAGACGGTATTTCTTCCGATATCACCGAGCGCAAGCTGGCTGATGAAGAATTGCTGATGAGCGAGGCGCGTTACCGGGCCATCGTAGAAGATCAAGCTGAACTGATTTGCCGGTTTTTGCCCGATGGCGTACTTACTTTTGTTAATGACGCCTATTGCCGGTATTTTAATATGGCCCAGGATGAATTGATTGGGTGCAAACATTGGCGTTATATTTTTGTTGATGAATATGAACGGTATCAACAGCACATAACCTCCTTGAATTTAGAGAAGCCATCCGCTACCGTGGAACACCGGGTTATGCGGCCCGATGGTACGGTTCGCTGGCTGCAGTGGACTAACCGGGCTATTTTTGATGAGCAGGGAGTTTTGGCGGAATACCAGTCGGTGGGACACGATATATCCGATCGCTGGTGGGCTGAGGAAAAGCTGCATAAAGCGTATGATGAGCTGGAAATGAGCGTGGCGAAGCGAACCGCTGAACTGGCCAAATTAAATGAAGTGCTGCAGGATGAAATAGACGGGCGGAAAATAGTGGAGGAAGAGCTGCGGCAAATTAATGAAAAATTATCTCATTGGATCGGACAGTTGGAGCAGCGCAATCGTGAAATGACATTGGTAAGTCAAATGAGCGAGATGATGCAGGCCTGCTATACCACCGAGGAGGCTATTGCAGTGGTTAACCGGTTTGTCAGGGAATTGTTTGCCACCGAGCAAGGAGCGTTATATTTATTGAACGAACCGGGTGATTTAGTGGAAATCGTTGCCGATTGGGGGGATGGAGACCGTTTTAAGCCTGTTTTCAACCCCAATGACTGTTGGTCCCTGAGGCGCGGGCAGCAGTACTTGGTGGAAAACGGTCAATTGGGACTGTATTGCCGTCATATAAGTGATCCTTTGCCCAAAGGCTACCTGTGTGTACCGATGATGGCCCACGGTGAGGCGCTGGGTATACTGCATTTGCAGTGGCAAAGTACCGATCAACCGGAATATTCCGAAGATGATACGGTGTGTATGAAGGAATGCAAACATCAACTGGCCGTCACGGTGGCGCATCAAATCGCACTGGCCCTGGCCAACTTGAGCCTGCGGGAGACATTGCACAGCCAGGCTATTCGCGACCCGTTGACCGGTCTTTTCAACCGGCGCTATATGGAGGAATCGCTGGATCGCGAGGTGCGCCGGGCCGAGCGCTTATCAGCGTCGGTGGGGTTGATTATGTTTGATATTGACCACTTTAAACGTTTCAACGATAATCACGGTCACGATGCGGGTGATGCACTGCTGCGGGGACTGGGTGCTTTCTTGCGCAATAATATACATGACGGGGATTTTGTGTGCCGTTACGGCGGTGAGGAATTCCTGCTCATACTGCCGGAAACTTCACTGGATGCAGCCTGTCAGTTAGCCGGGCGGCTGTGCGATATGGTTAAACATATGGAAGTAAATTACCTTGGTCAACCACTGGGGTCGATCACTATATCACTGGGGGTGGCCCTTTATCCGGATAACGGTTTAACCGCGGCGGATATTGTGCGGGCCGCCGATGCCGCCGTATATCGCGCTAAAGCCAATGGCCGCGACCAGGTGGCGGTTGCGGCCGGTTAAGTAAATTCCGAGACTCCCGCTTTTATAAGCGGAAGTCTCTAATTTTACTTCGGGTGGGGTGGAATGCCCATCCGAAGCTCCGCTGTTAGCTTTTAGCTGAACGAGTGCACTCATTATAACCTGCTCCCTGGTTTTGCCATATGGGTGCTCGTTCAAAATTCCGGACTTGGCGAATGGCTATTTATTGCACAAGGTTAACAGAAATAATAGGCAACTTGAAGAAGATAATAGATGATGTTCGCAACCTTTATGGTGCTAATTAAGTAATTGCATACTTTTATCCGCTTGCATTGGGAAGTATAAAAAATTATAATTTAACATATAGACAAAATATGCGCAAATATGCTTGTTCAATGTAAAAGGGGGTATTGTCTTGGCTGTTAATTTGCAAAAGGGACAAAAGGTGGACTTAACTAAAGGTAGACCCGGACTTACCAAGGTTATAGCCGGTTTGGGATGGGATACCAATAAATTTGACGGGCCGGATTTTGATTTGGACGCTTCGGTTTTTTTAGTTGGTGAAAACGGTAAATGTGCCAGCACCGATGACTTTGTATTTTACAATAATTTAAAGCACGTGAGCGGTTCCGTTGAACATTTGGGGGACAACCTTACCGGCGAGGGTGAAGGTGACGACGAGCAAATTAAAGTGGATTTAAGCAAGGTTCCCGCGCACGTTCATAAAATTGCCATTACCGTGACTATCCATATGGCCGGTGAGCGCAATCAGAATTTTGGTTTGGTTTCCAATGCTTTTGTCCGCATAGTGGATGAAAACTCGGGTGCAGAGCTGCTGCGTT
Organism: Desulfoscipio sp. XC116; assembly: GCF_039851975.1. GTDB lineage: Bacteria > Bacillota > Desulfotomaculia > Desulfotomaculales > Desulfallaceae > Sporotomaculum. Next base: position 3,486,589 of record NZ_CP156660.1, on the reverse strand, counting down.
ATGATCTCAGTGAAGATTACAGTATTGAAACCGCCCTGGTATTTGCGGAACTTTACCGGCACGGTGCCGAGTGGAAGTTTGCCGCCGTGGGTCAGGGATTTAACGACGGGTTGGCCGGACTGGTACGCCTGTACGGCTTGGAATAAGAAGGGAGTATTTACGTGATTAATCTGCAAAAAGGGCAGAAGATTGATTTGACTAAAAACAACCCCGGTTTATCTAAAATTACGGTTGGTTTGGGTTGGGACCCCGCTGATAATAACGGCGGCGGGAAAGGGTTGTTAGGCAGTTTGTTTGGCGGGGGAGCTAAAACCGGCAATATTGATTGTGATGCTTCGGTTTATTTGCTGGATGCCAATGGCAAATTAGCCAAGAAAAAGAACTTGGTTTACTATGGCAATAAGACAAGCCCTTGTGGCAGCGTGCGCCATTCGGGCGACAATCTCACCGGGCAGGGTGAGGGTGATGATGAACAAATCATGGTGGACCTGTCCAGAGTGCCGGCCGATGTGCACCGGCTGGTATTCGTGGTTAATATTTATGACTGCGAAAAGCGCAGACAGCACTTCGGTATGATTCGCAATGCTTTCATCCGGGTGGTGAATAACGCCAATAACCAGGAATTGTGCAAATTTAATCTCTCCGAAGGTTACGAGAATAAAACGACACTAATTACCGGAGAGGTCTATCGTCATCAAAGCGAGTGGAAATTTGCCGCTCTGGGCGAATCAACAACCGATCCCGGTTTGGAAACCCTATCCAGACGTTTCTTGTAGATGTAATATAAAAATAAAACCTCATGCTCGGTTATATGGGTTAGTTTGCTCGATTTATATTTATACGGATATAATATAAGGGTAAAAATAGGAGGTCAATTTTAATGATATCATTGGCCAAAGGTCAAAAGATTGATCTAACAAAAACCAACCCCGGCTTGACCAAAATTATGGTTGGCCTTGGTTGGGACACTAATAAATATGACGGCGGCAACGAGTTTGACTTGGACGCTGTGGCTTTTTTAGTTAACGCGGAAGGTAAGGCCACCGGCGACGGGGCGTTTATATTTTATAACAATAAGCAAGATCCCAGCGGTTCCGTTGTTCTGTCCGGGGACAACCGTACCGGTGAGGGTGAAGGCGATGACGAAACAGTCAAAATCAACTTGGCCGGTGTTCCTGCGGAGGTTCATAAAATTGCCATCTGCATTGATATCCACGAGGCTGATACCCGCAACCAAAATTTTGGCCAGGTGTCCAATGCTTTTGCCCGGGTGGTAAATGAAGACAATGGTGAAGAAATTCTCCGCTATGATTTGGGTGAGGATTACTCCATTGAAACCGGTCTTGTGGTAGCCGAAATCTATCGGCATAGCGGCGAGTGGAAATTTAGCGCCGTGGGCAGCGGCTTCCAAGGCGGTCTGGGCGCGCTGGCCGCAACCTACGGTTTAAGCGCGGGCTAAAACCGTTTTCTCTGGTATTAGGTGAGAAATAGTCTTATTGCATTATAATAATTCAGCCCTTGAATGGATATAGGGGTTCGGAGTATTCAGCGGAGAATAAAAACAAGCAGTTTGTATGCAAGGGGTGCTCATTTTCAGCACCCCTTTATTAAAAAATATATCTGTATTTAACAAAGAAAGGAACTATCAACAAGTGGATGCAATAACTACATTTTTATCCGGGCTAATAGCCAACTACGGAAGTTTTTTTTCCTGGGATGCCATACTGGCGACGGTTACCGACCCGGTGAACTGGGGCATCATCTTCTGGCTGGTTATATTGGAAGGCCTGCTGTCCTGCGATAACGCACTGGTGCTGGCGGTGGTGGTAAGGCGCCTGCCCAAGCATCAGCAGAAGAAAGCGCTGATTTACGGTATTTGGGGCGCTTATTTTTTCCGCTTTTTAGCCATCGGATTAGGTACTTATCTAATCAAAGTGCAGTGGGTGCAGATACTGGGTGCGGGATATCTGCTGTGGATGGCCGGCAAGTACTTTATGTCTAAAAGGCAGGAGACATCTGCTGATGGGGACGAACCAAAAGTACGCAGGGGCGGTTTTTGGGATACTTTCTGGGGTACGGTGGTTACCGTTGAGCTAATGGATATTTCCTTTAGTGTGGACAGTATACTGGCGGCCTTTGCCATGAGCGACCAAATCTGGGTGTTGTTCCTGGGCGGCCTGTTGGGTATCTTGATGATGCGGGGTGTGGCCACCATATTCATTAAGTGGCTGGAAAAATACCCGACCCTGGAATCCGCCGCCTATATTCTGATTGCTTTAATTGGCGCTAAGCTTATGGGGCAGGCCTTTGGCTATCATGTTTCGCATTATGTGCTGTTTGGTGTTATGGCTTCGGTGCTTTTAGGTACTATGGCGCTTCATCACTTGCGCGAAGGTGGTAAAAAAACGGTATGAGTTATTTTAGTTATTTAAGTGATGAACAAAAACAGAGGATATTTTATCTGCCTCCTTGCGAGGGTCCTTTGAACGCCGATAAAAAAACATTGGCTTATGCTTTGGGGGCTGTCTTGTATATGCCCGGCATACACCGCAAAGCTATAAACAGTATAGCTAATGATCAGATACCCGGCCTTATTTCCACTGTGCTCTGCCTTGAGGATGCGGTGGACGACCGGGATGTGGACGCCGCGGAGAAGAACCTGGCCCTGCAGCTTGGAAAACTATATTCTTTAAAGGAAAAGGGGAGCGTGCTCCCCTTTATCTTTATCAGGGTCAGGGACGCCGGGCAATTTAGAAGGATTACCAGGCAATTTGGCCCGGCGCTGGATGTCTTAACCGGGTTCGTATTTCCTAAATTTAAAGCCGCTGCGGGGCGGGATTATTTTGACCACCTGGCGGAAACAAATATCCGGCTGAACAAAACGCTGTACGGTATGCCCATACTGGAGGGCCCCGAAGTAATGTATCGGGAATTCCGGACCGAACATCTTTTAAACATTAAGCAGCTGCTGGACCGGTACAAAGACATTGTTTTAAATGTGCGTATAGGAGCAACTGATTTATCGGGCTTATACGGTCTGCGCAGAAGTCCCGAGCTGACCATATACGATGTAGCGGTGATACGGGATTTTATTGCCGATTTGGTGAATATTTTGGGCCGGCCGGGGGACGGCTATGTTATTTCCGGTCCGGTCTGGGAATATTTTTACTCGGGTTCCAGGGTGTTGAAACCGCAGTTAAGGCAAACTCCTTTTCAGGAACAGTTTGGCAGCGACGGCAGCAAACTCCGGCAGAATCTGCTTTGCCAATACATTGACGGTCTTATCCGGGAGGTAATGCTGGACAAGGCCAACGGTTTAATAGGCAAGACTATTATTCATCCGACCCATTTGCTGCCGGTACAGGCGCTACATGCGGTAACCCATGAGGAATACTGTGATGCCAGGGACATACTGGCCAGCGGCGGCAGCGGCGGGGTTACCAAAAGTATATACAACAACAAAATGAATGAAGCCAAGCCACATACAAATTGGGCTGAAAGAATTATGACGCTGTCCAAAATATACGGGGTGCTCAATGAAAGGTATGACTACACAAGCATTATCTACGAAGGAGAAAAGTTTCAAAATATTGGATAGCTTATCGGTGAGCGTTAAAGTAAGGGAGAATTCTTTTGACTTGCCCCTTGAGGCTGTTTTTTCCATGGCCGCCAGGAATAACCCCAAAAGAAGTTATTTATTTGTCAGCAAACTAATCGGTAAGCACATCCCGGTATACCCGTCAACGCCTTTTGCCGCGGGATTTATTCTGGCGTCCGGACTGGCTCAAGCTCTGGGTTTGCCGGTTGCAAAACATTTGATAAGTGAAGCGGTGGACATGCTGGTATCGAACCGGATGGGTAAGCCGTCGGCATCAAAGCAGTCTTGCTCTCATGCCGCCCGGCCCGGTGAGTTGGGTGCTTCTTTGGAGGAGCGAATTCTTAAGCTGCCTTGCTCCGATGTGCTTTCTAAATTTAATCGGGTGTATCATTTGCCCGGACGGGCTTTGTTTGTCGGTTTTGCGGAAACTGCCACAGCTCTTGGCCATGCCGTGTTCAGCTGCTTTGCCGGTGAGCACCGCTACCTGCATACCACGCGGGAAAATCTGGCGGGCTCATTTGATACTTTATACTTTACTGAGGAGCACTGTCATGCGCCGGAGCAGCGCTGTTTGATCAGCGATATCGACTTGGTAAAGGACAATGAGGTGCTGGTTTTAATAGACGATGAAGTCACTTCAGGCAATACCTGTCTTGATATTATAAAGACTGTCCACGGTAAGTACCCTCAGCCGAAGTATGTGGTTTTAACTATCCTGGATTGGCGTAATGACAAAGCGCTGCAAAAATATAGCCGGGCGGAACAGGAACTGGGTACGCGGATTCAAGTGCTGGCTCTTATGAGGGGCCGTTTTGAGTCTAAAGGTACCTCTCCGGTGCTGAATAATTCTCTTGCTTTTATAGACGGTGCAAACTATTCCGCCGAGGCGGTGCATATGCTGCGCTTGCCCATGACCGCGACCGTGAATGTCCGGGCGGCTGATGCCGGTGGCGGCAAAGCCCGCTATCTTGGATATACCGGGCGGTTTGGCCTGGATGGGCGGCAAAACAATCGTTTACATGATGAAGCCCGGGTATTGGGTCAAAGATTAGCCCGCCGGAGGGAGGGCAATAAGACGCTTTGTCTGGGCACCGGTGAATTTATGTATTTACCTTTTCTCGTCGCCGGTTTTATGGGCGAGGGTGTTTGGGTGCAGTCAACCACCCGCAGCCCGGTGCATCCCCACCTGAGGGAGGATTACGGAGTTAAATATGCCATAACCTTTGAGGACCCTATGAGGTCCGGTGTGCCAAACTTTGTTTATAATATACCTCCGCATACTTATGATGAGGTATTTGTATTTTGGGAACGCAAGGTGCTGCCCGGGCAAGTTGTCCCTTTGGTGCGGGCACTAAGGCAGGCCGGTATACCTAATATTACTTTTGTTTATTTTTGCGACTGATTGATTAACCGGGAGGTGATCCGCTATAAGTTGCAATACTTCAGCCAAAGATGGCGGCCCCAAGGCACAGCCGAACAGCACTCTGATAAATAGCCGTATCTCTCCGCTTATTCCCGACCCGGCCCCTCTGGGCAGCTACGCGGCTTGCGATGTGGTATTCCTGCTAAAGGACATTGGCCCATACGTGGAGGAAGAAGATAATGAGGTCAGGGAAAGGGCGATGCAAAGCGGTCGGCATTATTCTGAAATGCTGCCCATCGAGTACCGGCCCACCCATGAATATATTGACCTGTTTCATAAATCGCTAAAGGAAACGGGCCGCCGGCTGGCGCTGGCTGCGGCTATTGTATCCGAGCAGATTGTGCGCGGGCGTGGCCGCCGCGTGGTGCTGGTGTCCCTGGCCAGGGCCGGCACACCGGCGGGGGTGCTGATTAAAAGGTATCTGCGGCGTTTTTGCGGGCTTGATGTCCCGCATTACAGTATTTCCATCATTCGCGACCGGGGTATTGACCAAAACGCTATTATTTATATTTTGCAAAGACATCCGGATTGCAGTATCCAGTTCATTGACGGATGGACGGGCAAAGGTGCTATTACCGGGGAATTAATTAGCGCTGTGGAGGACTTTGAACAGAAGCACGGCGTCGGGCCGGGTGTATTGGTCAGGGATATTGCTGTACTGGCTGATCCGGGCTGCTGCGCCAATATTTTCGGCACCCGTGACGACTTCTTAATTCCCAGCGCTTGTCTTAATGCCACGGTATCCGGTTTAATGTCCAGAACGGTCTTGCGGGATGATTTGGTCGGTCCCCTCGACTTTCACGGTGCTAAATTTTATCGGGAGCTAATGGAGGAAGACCTGTCCAATTATTTCGTGGATAAGGTGGCCGGTTATTTTACGGATGTGCGGGACCAGGCCCGGCGGATGTTGCAGGAAAATCCGGCGTTGGGTATGGACAAGGCTCCGGCTTGGCTGGGCAGGCAAGAAACGGCGCGTATCCAGGCTGAGTTTGGCATTAAAAACATTAACCTGGTCAAACCGGGGGTGGGAGAAACTACCAGAGTGCTGCTGCGGCGGGTGCCGTGGAAGGTGCTGGTTAAAGATATCAATAATGCTGATATTAAGCATGTACTTCTGTTGGCCCGGGATCGCGGGGTACCGGTGGAGGAATATTCTCAAATGAGTTATTGCTGTTACGGGCTGATTAAGCCGATGAGGGACAGGCCATGATATTCGCCAGTGATCTTGATCGCACATTGATATATTCCCAGGCCTTTGTTAATGATTATCCTGCTCCGGTAAAAGCGGTGGAAACCGGCGATTATTACTCCTATATGACGGAAAGCGCGGCGGAGTTGCTTAAGGATCTGGCCGGTAGATTGCTTTTCGTGCCCTGTACCACAAGGACGGTGGAACAGTACCGGCGCATTGGTTTCTTGCAGAATGAGCTGCGGTGCCGGTATGCCGTCACCAGTAACGGGGCGAATCTTCTGGTGGATGGTGCGCCGGATGCCGCTTACCGGTCCGACATGCTAAAGGCGCTGGCTCATAACTGTGCGGCGGGTATGGATATTTTACAAGGTTTCGGCCGGCTGTCCGGGGCCGGCTGGGCCGGTGCCATGCGGCACGCTGATGAGGCTTTCTATTATTGTATTGTAGAGAGGGATAATGTGCCGTTGGACGAACTGGCTGAATTTAGCGACTGGGCGGCTAAACAGAATTGGCACGTATCGTTGCAGGGCCGTAAGCTTTACCTGGTGCCCCGGGCGGTCAATAAGTGGTCGGCGCTGCAAAGGGTGCTTGAAATGGCCGGTGACGACAAAGTGGCTGCAGCCGGGGATTCTTTATTGGACTTGCCGCTCGTTCAGGGAGCCGACTATGCTATATCCCCCGCGCATGGCGAATTGTATGAGCAGTATGGCGGCTATCAGCTCGATTTACATGCACGATCACAATCACAGTCACAATCACAGTCACAGTCACAATTACAGTCACACAAACGCTCCCAGTGTTATCTGAATCCGCATCCCAAGTGTTGGCGCCGGGTATTTACGGAGTCCTTTACGGACTTGCCGAACAACAAGCAAGGTGCTTGTTCGCGCCGACATTGGATATTTACCGAATCCTCCGGTTTAGCGGCCGGTGAGGAGATTATAAAAACAGTGATGCAATTGTTGCGGCCAATCGAATAGCTGATAAAGCATAACTTAAATTTGCCGGGCACTTTGTCATAACTTGAGAGAGCTTTTAGAGTGCCGGGCTCTGAAGGAGAATATTATGAAATACAGCATACTCTGTCAGGGCGCTTTTCCCTTGCTTCAGGTAAATCTTCAGCAGGGCGAAGTAATTAAGGCGGAATCCGACGCTATGGTGGCCATGTCCACCGCTATTGATGTGGAAGGTAAGCTGGATGGGGGTTTATTGGGCGGTCTCAGCCGCATGCTGGCGGGGGAGAACTTTTTCTTTCAAACCCTTACGGCCCGTCGGGGGGACGGCGAGGTGCTTTTGGCTCCATCCATACCGGGGGATATTGTCGATGTTGAGCTGGACGGCTCCTACAGCCTGCTTGTGCAGAAGGACGGCTTTTTGGCCGGTGCCGCGGAATTACAGGTGTCCACTAAAATGCAAAACTTAACCCAGGGCATCTTTTCCGGGGAAGGTTTCTTTGTGGTTAAGGTTAGCGGCAAAGGGATGGTGTTTGTCAACACTTATGGCAGCATCCATATCATAAATCTCGAACCGGGCCAGGAATATATAGTGGATAACAGTCACCTGGTAGCTTGGCCGGATTATATGCAATATACCATTGAGAAGGCATCCAGCGGCTGGATATCCACCTTCACCTCGGGTGAAGTGGCGGTTTGCCGGTTCAGGGGACCGGGGCCGGTGATTATTCAGACCAGAAACCCGCGGGGATTTGGCAGCTGGATACGCAGGTTTATACCAACTAAGGGCTCTTAGTCTATGTTAAAAATTTAATTAATGAGGTGATGATGTTGTCTCTAACTGTGATGAGGGGACAGAAAACGGATATTACCAAAAAGCACCCCGGCCTTTCGGAAATTATAGTGGCTTTGGGTTGGGCAACTTCTGCCGGAGCCATTGAAATAGACGCCGCTGCTTTTATGCTTCAGGGTAACGGCAAATGCCGGGGAGACGAAGATTTTATATTTTACGGCAACCCCAATGGCCGCAATGGTGCCGTAAAGGTGCAAACTGCCCGGGTGCCGGACAAAGCAAGCATTAAGGTTAATTTGCCCGCGGTTCCTCCGGATGCAGCCAGAATTGCGTTTACGCTGACTATTTATGAAGGTCCTCAAAGGGGGCACACCTTTGGGCAGGTTTCCGGCGCGTACATAAAGGTTACCAATAACAGCAACGAAGAATTGATCAGGTTTAATATGGACAGCGGCTTTAATGCTGAAACTGCTATAGTGGTGGCTGAATTGTACCGTCATCAGGGTGAATGGAAGTTTAACCCGGTTGCTATGGGCTACCACGGTGGCCTGGCCGCACTGTGCGGAGGTTTCGGCATTGAGGTGGCCGAGCGGTCGGCTGATTCGCGGGCCAACTCGCCGGACAACCCTCCGGCTGGTCCATCGGGAAATCCACCGGGCCAAAAGCCGGCCGGGCCGCCGCTTAATATGTCAGCCGCACCGCGGCCGCAGGCAGCCGGACAGCCGGGGCAAAGGATTAACCTTAGTAAAATTGAGTTAAAGAAAAAGGGCGACAAAATAAATCTGGAAAAGAAGGCCGGCAACAAATTAGGGGAAATATTAATCAATCTGAACTGGAATCAGCAAAAACAATCGACCGGTTTATTGGGTTCGATCTTTGGCGGTGGCGGCGGTGGGGTTGACCTGGACCTGGGCTGCCTGATTGATATGCGAGATGGTCAAAAGGGCGTCATCCAAGCTCTCGGTAAATCCTTTGGGTCATATCACAGCTTTCCTTATATCGCCCTGGATGGAGATGACCGGACGGGGGCGGTGTCCGGTGGTGAAAACTTGAGGATAAACGGCGATTATATTGCGGATATCAAGCGCATTCTTGTCTTTGCCTATATTTACGAGGGTGTGGCCAACTGGGCTCAGGCCGACGGTATAGTTACCATTAAACAGCCGGGCGGCCCCGATATTGAAGTGCGGCTGGACGAGCATGACAGGCGCAAAATTATGTGCGCCATTGCTCTAATAGAGAACGTGAACAATGAAACCTTCAGTGTGGAACGCCAGGTGCGCTATTTTTCCGGGCACCGGGAAATGGACGGTGCTTATAACTGGGGATTGCGCTGGAAAGCCGGCCGCAAGTGATGTGGAAGGGATAAACGGTTGGGCAAAGACTATCAGGCCATCTATGCCGGGGCCCTATGGCTTGGCTATAAGGCTTGGGCTGAGTTGATTCTAGGAGAAATATCTGTGATAATTGGTGATGCTTAACGTGTTATCCTAATGGGTTTATGTTTTGTATCGACTTAAAAATTTATGGCATATGATGGAAAATGGTCAATGGGTGCAGTATAATAAATATTAGGTGATAAGTCTGAAAGAAATTCTTTTATGCCGTTTTGTGCCTTGAGCGAAGCGAAAGGAATGGGAATAATTATGGATATTAATCTGGTAGCTAAAAAGATAACCCCTGTTTTGCGGCGATATGGGGTTGAAAAGGCGTCCATTTTTGGTTCATATGCCAGAGGGGAACATAATGCAAACAGTGATATTGATATATTAATACAATACTCCCCAAGAGTAAGAAAGTCCCTTCTAACCCGCATCAAACTTAGGGACGAATTAATGGAAATTCTTCAAAAAGACGTTGATTTAGTTACGGAAAAAGCATTGTCCCCCTACTTAAGGGATATCGTGATGAAAGAAAAGAGGGATATTCTTTGGTAGGGAAAAAAGGTGATTTATTTTATCTAAAACACATTTTGGAGGGTATTGAGTTTATTGAGCAATATATTCGTAATATTAACTTGGAAGAATTTTTAATAACCGTTAAAACTCAAGACGCTGTAATTAGGCGAATTGAAATTATTGGGGAAGCTACAAAAAAAATATCTCCGATAACCAGGAAATCTTATCCGGAGGTGCCATGGAAGCTTATGGCCGGAATGAGGGATGTATTAATCCATGACTATTTTGGTGTAGATATTGAAGAGATTTGGGAAACTTGTCGATATGATTTGCCTTTATTAAAGAAACAAATTAAGAAAATAATGCGTAGTTTTTTATAAAAACTTATCTATATAGTCTAAGCGATAGTCCGCACGATTTTTTAGTATCTTAAAAATCTTAATGCGCTGGGTAATTGCTATGGTAAACACCAGTGCAGTTACCAGTGCCGTGCAAATGATTTCAGTCATATCCAACCACCTGCCAGTATGAATTTCTCTTACTATATTCATATAGTTGACAGAATGAGACAAGAAACACTGTTTAAAATATTCCAGGGGCATGGTCGTCCCGGCCGTGCCCTTTTAGTATATAAATCAAAGAAAAGTGGAGATAATGCTCAATATAGGGTTATTACCGCGGGTTTTGGGCACTAACACGATTTGCCTTTAGTGCACTGATTGAATACTATCAGGTTATAAATTAGCACTCGCTAGGATTGAGTGCTAACAATGGCTGAACCAAAATAAAATAAACTAAAAAAGACAGGCAGGGGGGTACAATATATGGCTGCTGAAGCTGATGCCAAGCAACAAAAGAAACTGGAATTCCGGGCAGAGGTAAAACAACTGCTGGATATTGTGATTAATTCACTTTATACCGACCGGGAAATTTTTCTGCGTGAACTGGTATCCAATGCCGCTGACGCGCTGGAAAAATTAAGATACCGGACTATTACCGATAAAGATGTGGCAGACGCGGATTTGCCGCTGGAGATAACCATAGAAGTAAACGAACAGGATAAAACTCTTGCTATCAGTGACACGGGTATTGGTATGACCAGGGACGAACTGGTGGAAAATTTGGGCACTATCGCCCGGTCGGGCTCCAAAGCTTTTTTGCAGCAGCTGGCCGAAGCGGAGCAAAGGGACTTAAACTTGATCGGCCAGTTCGGGGTGGGCTTTTATTCATCCTTCATGGTGGCCAAGCGCGTGCGGGTGCTGACGCGCTCTTTTGTGCCCGGTGAGGAAGGCTGCGAGTGGCTTTCCGACGGGCTGGGCAGTTACTCGATCAGTGAGATGCCGGACCTGGCGCGGGGTACTAAAATAATACTGGAGCTTAAAGAGGACGCTGCCGAATTTGCCTCTCCCGATACTATTAAACGTATTATTAAACGCTATTCCAGTTTTGTGTCCTTTCCTATCATCCTGGGTGGCGAAAAAGTCAACACGGTACAGGCTATCTGGGTGCGCAACAAAAATGAAATCAAGGACGAGGAATACACCGAGTTTTACAAGTTTATCGCCAATGGGTATGACGAACCCTTTTACCGGCTGCATTTTTCAGCCGATGCCCCCCTGGCTATAAACGCGCTGCTCTTTGTGCCGCAGGAGAACTTGGAGCGCTTTGGCTTTGGTAAAATTGAGCCCGGGGTTTCCTTATACTGCCGCAAGGTGATGCTGCAGCAAAACGCCGAGGGGTTGTTGCCCGAGTGGTTGAGGTTTGTCAAAGGCGTGGTGGACAGCGAGGACATTCCCATTAATATTTCCCGGGAGACCATGCAGGACAGTGCTTTGGTGGCCCGGCTGCGCAAAGTGCTTACCGGACGTTTTCTCAAATTCCTGGGCGAACAGGCCAAGACCGACCCGGATAAATACAGCGAGTTTTGGAAAAAGTTCGGTATTTTCCTGAAGGAGGGCGCGGCTTCGGATTATGCGTACAGCAAGGACATTGCGCCGCTGCTGCGCTTTGAATCTTCTAAATCCGAGCCCGGCAGATACATTTCTCTGGATGATTACCTGGCCCGGATGCCGGAAAAGCAAAAGCACATTTACTATGTCAACGGGCCGACCCGGGAGATTATCGAAGCCGGGCCGTACCTGGAGGCTTTTAAAATAAGGGACCTGGAGGTTATTTACACTCACGAGCCCGTGGATGATTTTGTGCTTACCAATCTGGCTCAATATAAGGACAAGAAGCTGGTGTCCGCCGATCAGGCCGAGCTGGAGCTGCCGGAAACAGAAAAGGAGACGGGGGCGGCGGATGAAGCTCAAATTGAGGGGCTGGATTTGAAAAATTTACTGGCTTTTATGAAACAAGCCCTGGGGGATAAGGTTGGCGAGGTGCGGGAATCCAAGCGCTTGGTAGATAGCCCCGCGGTGTTGATCAATATGGACGATGGCATGACCAGCAGCATGCAGCGGGTGATGCAGGCGCTGCACAAGGACATGGGGGGGCCGGGGCTTGGCCGGAAGGCACTGGAAATTAACCCCGGGCACAAACTGATCAAGGGACTGGAGTCCCTGCGCCAAAAGGATGCTGACTTTGCGACCCTTGCCGTTGAGCAAATTTATGATAATGCCCTCATTGCTTCGGGATTGCTTACCGATCCCCGTGACATAGTGGACCGCATGTATCGTATACTGGAACGGGCATTGGAAGAATAAGCGGGCGACGAAGATATGTAAACTTTAGAGGTGCTTGAATTAAAAGCGTATTGGGGGAAAAATATCAAACAGATTCTGTTAAAAAGTTGTACTATATTTAGCGGTATTATTCTCCGGTCAGTTGCGGGGTTTACTGCAAAAAACAGCCGAATTAGGGCTGTTTTTTTGCTCTTTAGTATCAGGTGGTGAACCTCCTCCGGGACGAGCCCGTGGGTTTTCAGATGCAGGTTTTTATAAAAGTTAAAAGAGGTGAGAAAAGGCGGAATAGGTAGGGTATCTAATGTCTAAAGATTGAAAGGTCCAAGGATTTAAAAGTTGGGGAGCCCGGGTGAATGTTTTTTGGCAATTCGGTTAAAATAACATTTGCGCATGTTTTAATGTAATAATATGGTGTGAGCAGGTAATATATGCGACATTTCGGTTTAATGGATATAATCCCCGGTAAAAGGGATATTTAAAAAATATAGTATCTTGTAAGACATGGAGGAGCATCATGATCGAATCAAAATTCAAACGACTGCCTAAACATATAGGAGTAATTCCGGACGGGAACAGAAGGTGGGCGCAGGGCAAAGGTCTGCCCAAGCAAAATGGCTATCAGCAAGGGTTGGACCCCGGCATGATGCTGTATGAATTATGCGTGGAATTGGGTATTCCGGAGCTTACTTTTTACGGGTTCACGCAGGATAACACCAAACGTCCGGCTGTGCAGACCAGAGCTTTCCAGAAGGCCTGCGTAGATGCTGTGGATATGCTGGCTCATCGAGACGCGTCGCTATTGGTCATCGGTGATTATGCATCCCCCCTTTTCCCCCCGCAGCTGCTGGAGTATAAACAGAGAAAAACCTTTGGCCGCGATTTAATTAAAATTAATTTTCTGGTTAACTACGGGTGGAAGTGGGACCTGCATCATTTCCTGAGTGAAGACTCGGCGGATGATAGCGCAAGTGCAAAACGTAATGTTTTACAGTCTATTGCGTCCCGGGATGTTTCCCGTATTGATTTAATTGTACGCTGGGGGGGGCGGAGAAGGTTAAGCGGATTTTTACCCGTTCAGTCAATATACGCGGATTTTTACGTGGTGGATGACCTGTGGCCTGATTTTCAGAAAGAACACTTTTACGATGCCCTTAAGTGGTACGAGACCCAAGACATCACCCTGGGTGGCTAAGTGTGGCAAGGCTTAAGATTTTTTAAACCGGAGGAAATTTGAATAATCCGGCTAAAGTTAACTTATAATCCGCAATGAAGGGAAAAATGAAAGGAAAAATGATGTATGGCTGCCTGGAAAGAACGCGGCAATGAAACAATATAAAGTTAAGGGAGTGTCGCAAAACTACTTTCTTAGAATAGCGAACGACGCTCCCTCTGTATTTTAGAACAAAAAAATATTGCATAACGAACTAAATAATTCGTTGTGCAACAGCCCCTTAATTTATTTTTAACTTAATGCTAAAACAACAGTAATGGGCTTTTAACAATCATCCCTTATATTATACTTAGTTAAAAAAAGGTGAGGGGGATTAAGATGATTAAGAAAGCAAAATTGATCAGCGTACTATGTGGTTTGGCACTGTTGGCAGCCGTGGTGGCGGGCTGTGGCGGACAGGCCGGTCAGCAGGGTGAACAGGGCCAGGAAGAGGAGCAGGGCGGTGCAAAGGGTTCTATCACAGCGGTGGGCTCATCCGCACTGCAGCCGTTGGTTGAAGAAGCGGCGGCTCAGTTCATGGCTGGTAACACCGAAGCACAAATTGTCGTGCAGGGCGGCGGCAGCGGCACCGGCTTAAGCCAGGTGGCCTCGGGCGCGGCTAATATCGGTAACTCCGACGTATTTGCGGAAGAAAAGCTAACTGCTGAAGAAGCGGCTCAGCTGGTGGATCATAAGGTTTGCGTAGTGGGTATGGCCGCGGTGGTTAACCCCGATATAACAGTAGAAGATGTAACCCAGCAGCAGTTAATTGATATTTTCACCGGTAAAATTACTAACTGGAAAGAACTGGGCGGACCCGATGTGAAAGTTCAGCTGGTCAACCGTCCCAGCAGTTCCGGCACCCGGGCCACCTTCAAAGCTTTTGCCTTGAAAGGTGCTGAAGAAGCTAAAGGTATTGAACAGGATTCCTCAGGTACCGTCCGTCAGATTATCAATGAAACCCCCGGTGCAATCGGCTACCTGGCTCTGTCCTATCTGGATGACAGTGTGAAAACGCTTAAGCTGGACGGCGTTGAAGCGAACCAGGAGAACATTTGCACCGGCAAGTACCCGGTGTGGGCGTACGAGCACATGTATACCAAGGGAGAACCAACCGGGTTGGCCAAGGACTTTCTTGATCAAATGCTGTCCGATGAAGTGCAGAACAACCTGGTTGTTGAATTGGGCTACATCCCGGCTACTGAAATGAAGGTAGAACGGGACGCTCAGGGCAACGTAAGCAATATATAAATCAGGCCGGACAAGGGAAGCAAGGGGGAAAGGTTCTCCTGCTTCCCATGTTCTGCTGTTCGGAGCGCGGGGAAACTTGGGGACGGCAAAACAGTGAAATATACTTCTGTCCCCTGGCATCCTAAAATGAAAGGAACGGTTATGTTTTAATGAACTGGAAACTGTTTTTTGACAGGGCGGGACGTGGCTTAACTTTGCTCTGTGCGGCATTGGTGATTTTACTAACCATTTCTATAATTTACTTTATTAGCTCCAAAGGATTGGCTACCTTTTTTGTCAATGGAATCAGTCCCGGGGAATTTCTATTTAGTGATCAGTGGCTGCCGGAGCGAAGTTTAAGTGAGGGCGGACCGCAGATGGGTGCCGCTGCTTTCATCATCGGTTCGCTGCTGGTATCTTTGCTGGCGGTGGGTATCAGCGCTCCGCTGGGTATTATTGTAGCGGTGTTTATCGTGGAAATTGCCCCGGGCTGGGGGCAGCGGGTGCTGCAGCCCGCGGTTGAATTATTGGCCGGCATTCCGTCGGTAGTGTACGGCTATATCGGACTCAGTTTGCTGGTGCCCTTTATCAGGGTTTATTTCGGCGGTGGGGGTTTTAGCCTGCTGGCCGGTTTTTTAGTGCTGTCGGTGATGATATTGCCTACTATCATCAGTGTGTCCACGGATAGCCTGCGTGCCTTGCCGCTGGAATACAAGCATGCCTCTTATGCCCTGGGTTCCACACGCTGGCAGACTATTCGCATGGTACTAATACCGGCGGCCCGTTCGAGCCTCATTACCGCTGTGGTGCTGGGCATGGCCAGAGCCTTTGGTGAGGCGCTGGCAGTGCAGATGGTCATCGGCAATACCCGGGAAATACCTACATCCATATTAAGCCCCATGATGACCATGACCAGCGCCATTACTATGGATATGGGAGCCACCGTCATGGGTACCACCTGGAATAACGCTCTTTGGTCGATGGGCTTGCTGTTGTTGTTAATGTCTCTGTTCTTTATATTAATTATCAGGCTTGTAGTGAGAAAGGGGGCTGTCCAATGAACTCACTGGCTAAGGATCGCATGGCTACGGCCATGTTTTGGGTGGCCGCCGGCTTGGTCTTGCTTATATTGGGCACATTAATCGGCTATATTTTTTACCACGGTTTGAAGTCCGTGGATTGGCAGTTTATTACCTCTCCGTCGCAAAATATCAGGGCGGGCGGCGGCATTGGCCCGCAGATTTTTAATTCTTTTTATATTTTATTTCTCACCATGGCTATTTCCGTGCCCATTGGTCTATTGGCCGGGATTTACCTGGCTGAATACGCCGGGCGCAGCCCACTGGCCGAAGCGGTGCGGGTGGCCATTGAGACATTGACCTCACTACCCTCCATTGTTGTGGGCCTGTTTGGCCTGCTGCTTTTTGTCAATGCCACGGGCTGGGGTTACTCACTGATGTCCGGGGCGCTGGCTTTAACGGTATTTAACCTGCCTTTTTTAGTACGGGTTTCGGAAGAGTCCATTCGTGGTGTATCCCGTGAATTGGCCGAGGGCAGTCTGGCCCTGGGTGCCACCCACTGGCAGACCATTTGGCGCATTATTATGCCCAGTGCCTTTCCCGCTTTACTAACAGGTATCATTATTACCTCGGGGCGTGTCTTCGGTGAGGCGGCGGCCTTATTATATACCGCCGGTATGAGCAGCCCGGCGCTGGATTTTACGAATTGGAATATTTTTAGCGGCACATCTCCGCTAAACCCTTTCCGCCCTGCGGAAACACTGGCGGTACACATATGGAAGGTCAACTCGGAAGGTATCATCCCCGATGTGCGGCGCGTGGCGGACGGTTCGGCAGCCATGCTGGTGATGGTGGTGCTGGCTTTCAATTTCGGTGCCCGCTCGCTGGGCCGCTACATCCACAGGCGTTTGACAGCCGCTTAATCCATGGGAAGGGAAGCACGGGGACAGTTCCGCTGCTTCCTTTTTTTATCGGAGAAGGCCCTGGTAAGCGGTTCCATTCGTTCCGTTTTTAGTATGCGTCAACGCATGCGAAAAGTCGCAGCCCGGAGACGATATTGTTGCTATTGTTTATTTACAAGTGATATCAAAGAGAGGGAGTATGTGCATCCATGCTGGCAATTCCGGCTAGAATCATGGCTGGGTTGGCCGGATTTAAATCCGGTCGGCCGGTCAATTGTCTGGGAGATAAATTAGGATTTCAGTACAGAATACTTATACTAATGGTTTCCTTACTGTTAGCTGTACTGCTTATGCAAGGATTTTCAACATATCTTGTGAGTAAAGATTTGCTGCAGCTTTATAACGATGAAATGTTAATTAACTCGGCTAAAAATGTAGCCGAAAAAATCGATCTTTACTCTTCCGCGGTGAATAGCGCGGAAATCATGCGTAAAACCAATTACTTGGTTAAAGCTGAACTGACTGCATTTGCCTCTCGGGGCACTCCCGTGCAGATTTTTATCCTGGACCACTACGGCAAGGCTGTACTGGCAACCGATAAAACCAACTCCTTGCCGGAGAAAACATTGAAACAAATATTAAATGCTCGCAGCGGCTTAGCTGAAATGTGGGGTAATGGACGGAAATACAGGGTTGCCTATCAGCAAATACCGGGCCGCAACTGGGTATATGTTATTAAACTGGCGGAAGCTGACTTTTTGCAGCCGGTTATATATCTGCGCAATATAATATTGGGTCTTGGTGTGGGGGCACTGGTTGCGGCATTTTTGATTTGCCTTAGGCAAGCACGTAGATTTACCGGGCCTTTGGATGATTTATGCAGTGTCATGGCTCAGGCCAGCAGGGGCGATTTATCCGTCAGGGCGCGGGAGAAAGGGGTAGGGTTGGAGTTTAAAGTGCTGGGGCAAAGCTTTAATAATATGCTGGGGCAGTTGGGGGGCATGATCAACCAGTTTCGTGACGCTGAGCTAAGCCTGCTGGGTACCAGCAAAAAAATGCGGCTGGTATCTCAAAGCCAGCTGGAAATCGCTGCCGCGACGGAATCCCGAGCTGTTTCCATTAATGAAGTAATGGTTTCGGTAGCCGGTCAAGTTGCCCGGGCGGAAAAGGCCAGCGGCGAGATGATGAGCTCCGCCGAACAAAGTGTGTCCGCATTAAAAACCGTATTTGCTAAAATCGGAGACAATATGGAAACCACATCCAGGGGCGCTATTACGATGCAGCAATTGGTTGATAATATACATAAAATAAATGAAATACTAACTGTAATAAAGGATATTTCCCAACAAACCACGCTTTTGTCCTTTAACGCCTCCATAGAGGCGGCCAGGGCAGGGGAAATGGGGCGGGGATTTGCAGTTGTTGCAGGTGAGGTGCGCCGGTTGGCCGACGATACTGTCGCAGCGACAGAAAAAGTGGGCCGGATTGTTGAGGATATACGTGAGCAAGGCTTAAAAGTGCAAGAACATGTAAATGCCGCCGGTAAAATGGTCGAGGAAGGATCCACGGCTACTGTAAAAGCGCAGCACGCCTTGGACGGCATTCTTGACCGGGTCAATATTACAGATGGTTATATTGCGGAAATATCACATCAAACTAATGAAGTTGCTGCAGGCATTAGCCAGATTGCGGCAACCATTCAGCAAATGGCCGGTGTTGGAAGTGAAACTGGCGAATCGGAATTTTCAGCCCGGCAAATAGCCGACTTGGCCCGGAAGCTGGCTGAGCTGGCCGAAAAAATAAATGAGCATTTAAGTAAATTTAATTCGGTTTAATAGGGGGAATAGGACAAACGGAAGCAAAGTGTCGGTCCTTTGCTTCCGTTTCCAATATGTAATTTGATGCCGGCTTTAGATTTTGCCGCACGTGCATGTGTATATACCAATAAGCCATATATCCAAGCCTTGCATGGCCAATAAATATGATCAATGAGTATGACCGATTCGAGGCCGTAGGGCGGAAAATGTTGTTTAGATAATGAAACTGATATATGAAGGGGCAGGCGGGAATAGCAGGGGCAGCCGGGGATAGCGATAAACAGCGGGGATGAAACTGGAGCAGGCGGCAAGGCGGTGCGGATTGCCGGGAATAGGGGCGGCATGGGATTGCACAGATTAAAAGGATTTCTCGTTCCCCTACCTATCCTTAAAACGGTAGCCAATTCCTCTGATGGTTTCAATAAATTGAGGATTCGCCGGATCAGGCTCAACTTTTTGCCTCAGGTACCTTATGTGTACGTCCACGGTTCTGGTTTCACGTACGCTGTCAAATCCCCATACTTTTTCCAATAACGCATCTCTGGTAAAGACACGTCCGGGGTTGGCAGCCAGTAAATTTAGTATTTCAAATTCTTTGGGGGAAAGTTCCACTCGTTTTTCGTCAATGTATACTTCGTAAGCTTGTGGTCTGATGCGGAGATTGTCAAAAACCAAGTCGGTTTCCTTGTGAGACTGCGTTACTTGCTCGTCCTTTTGCATTACTCGTCTGAGGTTAGCTTTTATCCTGGCCAGAAGTTCCCGTATGCTGAATGGTTTGGTTACGTAATCGTCGGCGCCTATTTCCAGTGCGACAACCTTGTCTATTTCTTCATCTTTGGCGCTTAATATGATAATGGGTATATCAGAGGTGCTTGCGTTAAATCTTAATTGCTTGCATACTTCAATGCCGTCCTTACCCGGCAGCATGATATCAAGGATGATCAGGTCGGGTTTGGCTTCTTCTGATATGTGCAAAACATCAAGACCGTTTTCGGCGGTAAAAACCGTATATCCTTCGCGTTTTAGATTATATGAGATCAGCTCCAGTATGTTTTTCTCATCATCCACTACAAGTATTTTCAAGCTCATGCAGGCACCTTCCCAATACTAATAAATGTTGTATATATTAATAATAAAACAATGTTGTAAAGGTTTGATTTTAAACTATTTAAGAATTAGTTAAGTTAATGTAAACCTTTTATAGTTCACGAATACACTTTTTTTTTATAAAAATGCTCCTTCTTTGGATAGTTCCTCATCTATTTGGCGATTACCGGGCGGCTGATGCTTATGACTAATGAGAATAGCTTGTCACGCATAACCAAACCATATATTGTTATCCCCGCTCTTCTTTATTTCCGCGGACTTTCCATTTTTTATGCACAGTTTATCCATAATTATTGGGCAGACTAAAGTTAACGCAGCAGAGGTAAAACTATTGCGTAATAAACGAAGGAAGGAGGTGAAACAACCTGTTTTTTGCAGTCTCACAATTGCAATAAAGCAATGCAACTGTCAAGATTGATAATGTGGGAGATGAGCATTATAGGCAAGTTATCCGGAACACAGGCAAAGCTATAATTTAACAGTTGCATGCTGTGAAACTGCCTCCTGTCTTTGGCCCTTTGGCTATTAGTTGGCAGGGGTAAAACCTGGATAAACAATTTGTTTAGGTTTTAAGAAAACAGATGTGGCTATGCAGAAGAAAATATTGCTTTTAACCGTTGCATTACTTTTGGTATTTGGCATTGTCCAGGTAGCTGCGGCTGCCGGTGTCGGTTGGTGTGACGGCCCGCGTATGCTGAATAATTGTAACCGGGCCGGCTTTGCGGAAGCTTTAAATCTTACCGACCAGCAAATTGCTAAAATGCGGGAAATTAATCAAAACACCTATACCCAAACCCGTGAGCTGCGCATTAAGTTGATGGATAGTATGCATGAATTAAAACAGCTGCAGCTGCAGAAAAACCCGGACAAAACTCAGGTAGACGCCAAGATCAAGGAAATAAATGATCTGCGTGAAAAAATCAAAGGCATTGCTCAGCAGAGCAGGGAGCAGTGCCGGTCTTTACTCACTCCGGAGCAGCAGGCCAAGATGAACGAGCTTAAAGGTAAAAAAGGCTCCGGTTTCAGGGGCGGTCCGGGAGCCGGTAATACGCAGTAATTATTTGTTTTAGAGTAAAGGGGGCGACTTGGCCCCCTTTATATTTTGCTCACTTGCGGTAAGTTTCTGTCTGGCGCCCTGTGGTTTTTTTAAATGATTATTGGCTGAAGTTATGATTAACCTAACCCTCACTTTGCTTGATTCGTTTTAATGCTTTGTTAAAAAGTACAAAAGAATGAGATGGTTTTTGTGTATACTCACAAAGGCCTAATATGCCAGCGTTTAGAAGTCTTTTATAAAGATATATAAGATGATTCAGACCTATTATATCAAAACTATTACATGTTGAAACTTTATGAAAATTATTGCTGAAGCATACGCTTTTCTACTTAATAATCGGTGCTTCATAGTGGAGGTGTTGCTTATGTAATATGGCCGACGTTAATCTCAACAAGCCCAATATTTAGAATAACAGGTTCCGGTGGGTCGAAATATAATTCTTAAAGATCCGGTAAAAATCAGATTAGAAAGGATTGATAAAGCTTGATTACATCTCACGAATACATCGAAAGATTAAAATCAATGAAAAAAAATATATACATGGGAGGTGAACTGGTAGAACGAGTAGATCCTCGCATTATGCCGGGCATCAATGTAATAGCATTGACTTACGATTTAGTTAATCATCCAGATTATAAAAAAACGCTTACAGCAACATCCCATATAACAGGAAAGGCAATTAACCGTTTTACACATATGCACCAAAGTCAAGAGGATCTTTTAAAGAAACAAGAGATGACCAGACTATTAACTAGAAAATCGGGATTTTGTATTCAGAGGTGCATGGGTATAGATGCCATGAACGCACTTTCCGTAGCAACAAAAGAAATAGACGACGCAAAGGGAACAGAGTATCACCAGCGCTTTTTAGAATATTTGAGGTACTGGCAGGAAAAAGATATAACCGGCTGCTGTGCCCAAACAGACGCTAAAGGTGATCGCTCACTTAGGCCCCATCAGCAGCCCGATCCCGACCTTTACGTCCGCGTAGTAGAGAAGAAAAAAGACGGCATAGTTGTGAGAGGCGCCAAACAGCACATAACTACATCTTCCTTTGCCGAGGAAATAGTGGTGGTACCTACAAGAGCATTAAAGAAAGAAGATGCCGATTATGCGGTAGCATTTGGCATACCGAGTGATAGTGAAGGGGTTTATATCATCAACAGAGCATCATCTCCAAGAAAACGGAACCACTTAAATTGTCCTCTGGCGGAACACGGCAGTTCAGACGGGTTCATCATTTTTGATAATGTTTTCGTGCCTTGGAACAGAGTATTTATGTGTGGAGAATACGAGTTTGGGGGAAGATTGGCTCTATTATTTGCTCTTTTCCATCGACATAGCTATACCGGATGTAAGCCGGCTGTAACAGATATAATAATGGGACTGACGGCTTTGGTGGCTGAGTACAACGGTGTAGCCAAAGCGCAGCATATCCGGGAAAAATTGGCTGATTTGATGGGTGTTGCCGAACTGGTATACGGTGCAGGTATTGCGGGTTCAATAAATGCGACTAAATCCTTATCCGGGACATTTGTACCCGACCCAATTTATTGTAATGTGGGCAGACGGCATGCCGGAGAAAACATCTATCATGAACACGAGATTCTGACGGAAATAGCAGGAGGGCTTCCCGCTACTCTTCCCTATGAAGATGATTTTTTCAGTGAGCAAACAAAACCATTGTTGGACAAGTATATGGTTAGAAAGGAAGGGATAACAGCGGAGGATCAGCAGCGTTGCTTCCGGTGCATCAGTGACCTGAATTGTTCTGCTTTTGGGGCTGTGTGGCAGTATGCCGGCGTGCATGGCGGAGGCTCTCCAATTATGGAAACCATAGCTATATTGTCGAACTATAACCTGGAATTGCGCAAGAATTTGGCTAAAGAGCTGGCAGGGATAAAATACTAACTTTTAGTCCCTCACCCAATAACAATAAAATCGTTGAAATCAAAGATGAATAGAAGTCCAAAAGGTAATAAAAAAAATCGCATGAGCATTCGCAACAAAAGGAGGGATTCTATGATTTCAGTTGGTAAAGACCTGTGGGCGCCGGGTTTTACTGAAGGTATTGTTAAAGAAACCGTCAACGGGGTAACTGTCAACGTTTATGCTGACCGACCGGAAACAGTAATCGAAACATTGCAAAACAGCGCCCGGCGTTTTCCTAAAAAAGTGGCTTTGGTCATGGGGGATGAGCGAATTACTTATGGAGAATTAAACAAGCGGGTCAATAACATGGCTTATGCCCTGCGCAATGAGTATGGCATTAAAAAAGGCGATCGGGTGGCCATTTTATTGACCAACGGTATTCCCTTTGTGATTAGCCTTTATGCCGTTGCTCAATTGGGGTGCATTGGGGTGCCGTTGAATACCAGGCTTAAGAGTGCTGAACTGGAATTTATGATTAATAATTCCGGTTCCAGCTTGTTGGTGCTCAATGACAGTTGGTGGGTGAATATAAAGCCGGTGTTAAATTCTATTATCTGCTGTCGGGAATTTTTTGTGGTCGGCCGGGAAATTGAAGGCACCAGGCCCTTTGTTGGTTTGATCGACACCGATGCTTCGGAGACCGTTACGGAACAAATTGACGAACATGATGTAGCGTTTATTATGTATACCTCCGGCACCACAGGACTACCCAAAGGGGCGATGAACACTAATTTTAACGTTATTCATACCATGATCAGTTATAAAAGAATTTATAACCTAACTTCGGAGGACAGAACAGTTATTGCTGTACCCTTGTTCCACGTTACGGGTCTTTACGCCCAATTACTAACGTATATCAATCTGGGTTGCGGCATTGTTCTCATGCCCATCTACAAAACAGACGAAATGTTACGGATACTTGCGGGGGAAAAAGTCACCAGTATGATTGTGGTACCTACTATTTATGTGATGATGTTAATGCATCCCGAACATCGTAAATATGATTTGTCACATTTACGGGTAGCGGGTTTCGGGGGAGCGCCCATGTCCGGCGAGACGGTAAGAATGCTCAAGGATTGGTTGCCGGGCATAGAGTTGCATAATACTTACGGTCTTACTGAAATTGCGTCCCCCGGGACCTGTATGCCCAAGGAGGATGCTCTTAGAAAGCCGGGGTCCATTGGCCTGCCGTTTCCAGTAAACAAATGTAAAATTACCGATCCGGTAACCGGAGAGGATTTGCCGCCCAATACCGAGGGGGAACTGTTGATTAATTCGCCCAACCTTACTCCCGGATACTGGGAAAACCCTGAGGCTACCCAAAAGGCTATCGTTGATGGCTGGCTGCACACGGGTGATATAGCTAAAATTGATGAAGATGGCTATGTGTATATCATGGACCGCATCAAGGACATGATCAACCGGGGCGGTGAAAAAATTTTTTGCGTTGAAGTGGAAGATGTTCTTTACAGCCATAACAAGGTTATGGAAGCTGCGGTGGTGGGCGTGCCGGATGAAGTTTTCGGTGAGGTTGTGAAAGCTTTCATTGTTTCTCGCCCGGGCGCTTCCCTGGATGTTGAAGAGGTGCAAGATTGGGTACGAGAGCGGTTGGCCAAATATAAAGTGCCAAAGCTTGTTGAGTTCTTAACCGAACTGCCCAAAAACCCCAATGGGAAAGTAATGAAAAATGTTTTGCGGGAAATGCATATTAAAAATTAGGAGGAAGAGAGTTAAATGAAAAAGTTATTTGATTTAACGGGTAAAACAGTTATTGTAACAGGGGCGGCTTCCGGTTTGGGGCAACAAATTGCTTTAGGTGTAGCCGCTTATGGAGCAAACGTAATTGCCGTGGGAAGTCCCCGTCATAGTGCTGATGACACAATTGATCAAATTTCTAAAATGGGCTATATAGCTGCTGGGTTACAAGTAGATGTTTCCGATGCAATTGAAGTTAAACAAATGGTTGATTATGCTTTGGATAAGTTCGGCTCGATTGATATTGCCTATAATGTACCAGGAATAAACATTAGGAAAGAGGCTTTGGAATTAACTGAAGAAGAATGGGATAGAGTCATAAGAATTAATTTAAAAGGGGTTTATCTTTGTGCAAAAAACATTGGTGGGATAATGATTAAACAGCGCAGGGGCAGAATGGTTAATATGTCATCGATTTTTGGCACTGTCTGTATGAAAAAACAAATTGCTTATGCTACCAGCAAGGGTGGGATTAATCAAATGACCAAGGTACTTGCGGTGGAATGGGCACCTTACGGGGTAACTGTCAATGCCATTGCACCAGCTTATATGAAAACCCCTTTGGTTCGCCAAGTAATGGAAAACAAGGAATGGTATGATAGTGTTAAAAATAGAAATGCAATGCAAAGGCTAGGAGAGCCTGAAGAAATTATTGGGCCGGCTATTTTTCTAGGTTCAGATGCCTCAAGTTTTATTACTGGAACCATTATTTATGTAGATGGCGGATGGACTATACTTTAAAAGCTATATATTTTTTAATTAAAATATTCAGACTTTTTGGAAAACATTAATATTTCACATACGAAAATTTTATAGTGTGAAGAAGATTCTTTCAAGAAAGGAATGATTATTAATATGAAAGCCCGTTGGACAATATTAATTGTTATATGGTTGCTTTATATTATCAATTATTTTGACAGGACAAGCGTTTTAACGTTTCTTCCAATTATTAGGGAGGAACTGAACTTTACTCATGGTCAGATTGGTACGGCTGCATCGGTATTTTTCTTTGCGTATGCCCTTGCTCAATTTTCTGCTGGCTGGTTGTCCGATCGGATTGGCCCTAAAAAAGTAATGAGCATTGCTATTATTGTTTTTTCGCTGGTAACTTTCGTTACCGGGCTGGTAAAAAACTTTACCCAATTCATTATTATACGTTTGGGTCTTGGATTAGGTGAGGGACATCATTTTGCACCGGCAAATAAAGCAATTGCGAATTGGTTTCCCAAAGAGGAAAAGGGACGGGCCACGGGCTTTTTCTCAACTACCTGGGCTGTAGCGCCGGCAATCATTCCTATAACGGTTACCTGGTTAGCTACCGTCTTAAATGGCTGGAGGCCGGTATTTTATTGCTTGGCTGTCCTTGGTGTAATCGGAATAGTCTTGTTGTATTATTTTATTCAAGATAGCCCTAAAGATGCTTTGGCAAAAGGAAAGATATCTAAAGAAGAATGCGATTATATTAATGCGGGCTTAATACAAGTGGGTAAGGAAGAAAGCATGGCAAAGATTAGCACTAAACAGGCGTTTGGCATTCTATTTAAAGATACAAGCTTCTGGAGCTATTCCCTGGTCCTATTTTGTGTGTTAGGCATTTATTGGGGCAGTACAAGTTGGATTTCCTCGTTTTTATATGAGCAGTATCAGTTTAGTATAAAAACCATGGGCTTTTTTGCATCACTACCCTATGTGGCGGCTTTCTTTGCTATGATGACCGGTGGATGGCTGATGGATAAGGTATTCAAAGGTAGAGTAAAACCTGTTTTAGCAGCGTCTTTTATTTGTAGCATACCTGTTTTATTGTCAATTGCCAAAGTTCCGCAGGGTAATACTAGTCTTCTTATCCTAATGCTAATTCTTCTGGGGTTTTTTACCAACTTGTCGTTTGGAGTTATTTACGGATACCCACAGATTAGGTACCCAAAAGAAATATTAGGTTCAGCGGTGGGTATTTCAAACGGTATTGGTCAATTTGGGTCCTTTATTGCCCCGCTGGTTGCAGGATTTCTAGTTATCCAAAATGCTCAAGGAATTTTTTACACTCAGGTATTTGCCTTTTTCTCAGGGATTGCTATAGTAGGTTTAATTTTCACTCTCTTCTTAAGCGAAAGGACCTATGATTTTGGTAAAAGAGTTAGTGATCCCTCATCGGACCTTGGTATTAAAGTATGATTTTCAAATTTTTACACCGTCTATGTGGTTAGTTTAGTAAAGTAATATTTTTCTGTGATGTGGGATAATTAGTTGAATCTATGTTATTCAGTAGATAGCATTAATTCAATACATGAATCTCTGTGATGATATCTATGGCAATGAGAATGATTTATAAAGCAACAATATTCTGTGGGATATAATTGATAAAATGACACTTTTATTTTAACCAGTTTAAAAAATAAGCTGGTTTATTTTTTTTGTTTAATTATCTAACTATGTTATTGAAAACCAATTATAATAATAACTTTTCAATAGCTTGTCCGAGGTTGTTATAGCCTTAATCTTTAGTTGATAATATTTTAAGGTTAATTATATTCATTATATATTGATATTGTATTTTTGCAATTTGCGAATTAATGTAGTACGGTGAATACCCAGTTCTTTGGCTATATCCTCGAAGGAATTACTATTGCTTAAAGACAAAAATTTTATGATTAATTTCCTTTCAAATTCCTGTACCGCATTTGGTAAGTTTGTAAACTCTGATTTATTAATATCCAATCCAGGAGTTAAATTTAATAGGCCTAACTCTTCTTGAATAATACTACCGTTAACTGTTGTATTTGGATAAAATACAACAAGCCGCTCAATTAAATTTTCCAATTCCCGAACATTACCTGGCCAGTTATAAGAAACCAATGAGGACATGGCATCGGATGTAAAAGTCTTTTCGACCGTAAAATTCATATTTAGCTTTTGGAAAAAGTGATTGATCAGTGAGCAAATATCTTCGGGCCTTTCGCGTAGCGGTGGTATATTAATGGGAATTACATTTAACCGGTAAAACAAATCCTCTCGGAATTTACCCTGGTCAACAAGCTTATGCAGATTACGATTTGTTGCAGCAATGAATCTTACATTTACTTTCTCCGGTTGTAGCGCCCCTATGGGCAGGTATTCTCGCTCCTGTAGCAATCTTAATAGTTTTACCTGCATTGATTTTGTTAGCTCACCGATTTCATCGAGAAAAAGAGTGCCCTTATGAGCGGCTTGGGCCAGACCTTTTTTGCCGCCGCGGGCGGCTCCGGTAAACGCTCCGGCTTTGTACCCGAATAGTTCTGATTCAAACAGCTCCGGTGGGATTGCCCCTGCATTAATCTTAATAAAAGGGCCGTTGCCGCGCGGGCTTAAATGGTGAATTAATTTGGCTATAACCTCTTTCCCTACACCCGATTCACCGGTGATAATTACCGTGGAGTTATAGCAGGCCGCCCGGCTGGCTTTGGCCAATACGTCTTGCATGGCCGAGCTCTTGGAGACTATTTTTCCTATTCCGTCAATGTAAACCTGGGTATGGATATTATTCTTTAGGCCGTTTAAATTGACATCGGGTTTTACAGTAGTAACTACAAAAATTATGTCACCGCCTTGATCATATATAGGTGTGCCGTATGCGATTAACTTTCTCTTATTAGTTAAAATGGTCTGGGGGATAATTAAAGATTTCTTCTCCGTAAGCACCTTAAGGGTTACCGAATTATCAAGTACCCTTTGTTTGACCATTTCGCTCATATGCAAGCCGATAAAATCTCTTGCTTCCAAGCCGCTTATTGTTTCATACCCTTTACTGGCTGCGATATTATAACCCCTGCCGTCGGTTATCCACAACCCGTAAGCATCTTCCCCGTGAGTGAAATTTTGTTTTTTTACGGTGGAAGAACCGGCTTTTCTTTTGTTTTTAACGTTAAAGTAAACATCGGGTTTAGGAAAATTATCTGAAGAAGTGCATGCGGCGGATAACATCTCATTAGCCTCCCTTCCGTTGTGTAGAATTGCACAAAAGGAAGTGCCGTTCTGCACAGCAATATTATAATACAGCTCAGGTTATGAATTAAAATCCTGATGATACTGACATATAAGTAATGGTATGTTTCTTGCTTTGAAATTCAGAAAGGTCAGAACATAATAACTTTTGCATCTATTTATAATGTATCATTACTTGTCTTGTTTGTCCATTTAGGCTGATTAAATATATGTTTGGGGAGGGATTAACATTTTATCTCGGCAGATGGGTTTATCGGCGCTAGGCGATAAAAGTTTTAATTCCCCTAAATTTAATAACGATGTTTATAGGCAGTTAATTGAGATGTTATTGGAGGGAAAAGGCATTCGGGGGATCATGGATGCAATTTACGTGAAGCTGGAACAGAAAATTTTATTGATTTCCTCAGCCGGAAAGGTAATTTATTATACCGGCTATAAACGATCTCCCAGTGTTGTCTTGACCCTTGCCTTTTTAGGTATGGACAAATGTAAAACGTGTTGTGCTGAAAAGGTACCTGAACAAATAAATGTACAAATTGATGATAGTAACGCTGATTGTTTTGTCATTCCGGTTTTAAAAAAAGGCAAAAAAATAGCCTTTTTGCTTGCCGTCGTCGAAGGTAACTATCTAAATCACCAGCTTAGCGAGTATCTTCAAGTAATTGCTCAAGTATTAGCCCTGGAGTTGGATCGTGAAAATCATTTGTTATTGATGGAACAGAAATATAAAACGGAATTTATCATAGACCTTTTTTTAAATACAGATCAAGATAAAGAGAAGTTGAACCTGGTATCTCGTGCCTGGGGAAGAAACTTATCCGAGCCGCATCTTGTCTTTATCGCTGCATATGATATTTCCGGTAATGATAACGGTAAAAATACGCATTTCACGCAAATTATAAAAAGTGATTTGCGACAATTTATTGGTGAAAACTTTTTGCACTTGACATACAATAATATGCAAATTATTTTAGTCCGATTAAAGGATGTAGATAAGCTGGGCACCGTTGATTTAATGAGAAAAGTTTACAAAAAAATAAGCCATGAAATTCCTGCAGGGTCTAAACTGCTTTTTACCGGTCAGTCCATATTCAGATGTGACTATAATCTAGGGAAGGGTTATAAAGAAGCTCATTATTCTTTACAGCTCGGATTGATGATGGCGGAAGAGAGTGCTTTTATTTTATTTGATGAACTTGGCATCTATGGTATTTTGTATGATATATGTAATAACAAGGAAATCGGCGGCCAACTGAATAATTTTTACGAGCAAAAAATAGGGAAGCTAATTGATTATGACCAACAGCATAATACCGAATTATATAACACCTTAATTGCTTATGTGGATAATAATTGCAATAACTCTTTGACTGCTGAAAAATTATTTATTCATGTCAATTCTCTGCGCTACAGAATTAATAAAATTGAAAAAATACTTAAAGCAGACTTGTCCAAGTTAGAATGCATGGCCGAAATATTGTTGGCACTTAAAATTTATAAAATGCAAAAATGCTTAACCGGTAATTCCCGGGAGGATTAAATAACTTCCTATAATGGGGAATATTACATTATAGTAATATAAAGCATCTTATTAATAAATAGTCTACGGTATTTACCGAGCCGGATGGCACAAAGCTTTGCCTTTAAGCGCCGTGATTAAAATCCTTTTACTTTTGGTAAGGGGATTTTAACTTTTTACTGCAGAACTTATAAATATACCTGTAGGCAGAGCTATTGACAAATTCACCAATTAATATAAGAATTAGTGGAACAAATTGACGATAAGTATCGTATAAACTATAGACTATATTGTTTATGCGGCTTTATTCAAGGCCGTGATTATGTTGGGGGTTGGTGCTGATAATGTTTCGAACTAAAAACTTAATAATGTTGATAACAGTTGTGGCTTTTTGGGTGCTGTATGTTCCGCAAGCTTTTGCCGGCGTTGATGTTTGCGTAGATGGAGAACCGGTAAACTTTGATGTCCAGCCAATAGTAGATGCCTCATCCAACAGGACTCTTGTGCCGTTCAGACAAATATTTGAGGCCTTGGGCGCGAAGGTGTGGTTTGACAGCGGCATAAATGCCGCTTTTGGCCAGAAGGATGACCTTACTATCAAGCTTCCTATAAATCAAAAAGCAGCTTATAAAAACAATAGTCAAATTCAGCTGGATGTGGCGGCCCAGGTGGTTAATGGCCGCACTATGGTACCGTTGCGGTTTATTGGTGAATCACTGGGGTGTCGTGTGGATGCGCATGGCACATCGGCAGGTTTAAAAGTTGATATAACCTGGATAAACTCCGGTCAGTCGGACAACTTGCGAACGTTAAAAGAAATAAATACTGAATCAAATGATCTGGAGTTGCTGTTAGAACTAGATGTTGAAGATGGGGATAACAGAATTTTTAAGCTCGGCAATCCTGATCGCCTGGTTATTGATTTGCCGAATACCACCAACCAAGCGGATGAATTAATTAGACTTGAGGATAAATTGCTTTCATCGATTAGGACAGGCCAGTTAGACAATACCACCACTCGTGTTGTTTTAGATTTAACTGGTGTAGTGGATTATCAGGCGGAAGAAAATAATGATTCATTAATAATTAGGCTTGAGTACCCCGGCCAATCATCATCCGATGCAACTGATCCAGCCGAACCAACTGGGCCGGATGATGCAACCACGCCGACCGAGACAAACGACCCTGCTGATCAGCCCCAAGCGCCGGAGCTTGACGATAAATTAATCATTCTTGACGCCGGGCATGGAGGTAAAGACGTAGGGGCCGTTGGATATTCGGGAAAATATGAAAAAGACCTGGTATTTGATATAACCAATCAACTTAAAACTGCGTTGGAAAACGAAGGTTATACGGTGATTTTAACCAGGTCGGACGATAGTTTTGTGTCCTTGGAAGAACGGGTAGATATAGCCGACCGTACCAATGCCTTTGCTTTTATCAGTATCCATGCGAATAGTGCGGCTAATTCTTCGGTTGAGGGACTTGAAGTTTTCAAATACTATGGTTCCGATCCCAAGCTGGCTCAAGATATGCTGGATTCGATACTTATGCAAACCGGACAAGTCAATAGAAAAGTTAAAGAAGCGGGGTTTTATGTGATTAAGAATACCTTGATGCCCGCTATCCTCATTGAAACCGGGTTTATCAGCAATCCCAAGGAGGAAGATTTTCTTTGGGATCCGGAAAACCAAAAGGATATTGTGCGGGGTATTGTGGAAGGGATAATAAAGTATCAGCGCTAAATAAAAGTGCCTGTAGTTTACGATGAGCTACAGGCATTTTTAGATATCATTGCCTAAATACGATTTATTCTTGCCAAAAGTTGCAATAATATGGTTGTTTGTTTTCAAATATTATACGAGCTATTATAATAAACTTGTATGACCATATTATATAATGAAAGGTAGTTCTTAATGGTAACTTATGGAACTAAGCATGTTGTATTAAAACAATCAGACGATATATATAACGATATACTGCTGCCATTAAAAGAACGTTCCCGGCACAGCGATAAAAGATGTGTTTATTTTTACAGAATAATAGGTTTTAACAACCAAACAGAATTTATTGACAAAACAGCTTTATTGCACCAAAAATTAATTAATTTGGGCGATCTTTATTTATACTTTATTGAAAATATACCCATTCCTTATAATGAATACCTTAATAATAAAATCAATGAAACTTTTGCTTCATTAGTTGAGGATAGCTTTTTTAATAATGGTACACATGAAGACCGGCTTGCGAACGGCCGCTCTTTAAACACTTCTGAATACGGCCTACAGGCGGATATTTTATGTGATATCATAGAAAAGGCCAAATTGTTTCCCGTAATTGTTGCAGAAATAAAAGCCGCTTTTAAAATTGTTCTTAAAGAGTATATAAAAAAGGAAACTTCTGTAAATATAGGCAAGGTAAAAAATTTTATCTCCAAATTGCTCCTTTGGATGCACGAGTATATTCCGGAATTATATAAAGTAAAGTCTCCATGGAACCCAAAAATTCTATATTACGGAGACATTAAGAAACACGCGGCATTTTTTTTGATTTTGTTGTCCCAAATCGGTTGTGATGTTCTATATATCAATCCTCACTCCGATCTGGGTTATCAAAAAGCAGACAACAGCAATCGATTTTCGATGCTCCGGGAAGAAAGAATTAAAATTAAACTTAAAAGCCCGCCTATAAAAGCAGGCGGTAAACCGAAACAGCCGGTTAACATGGAACAACTGTATCAAGTAGTGCCAACCATGGGCTGCTCCGCTGTTGTCAAGCTGAAAAATACCAATAACATATTGCAAGATATAATGGTGCCGTTAAATAAAAGAAGCGGCTACCTTGGCCATCCGGCACCTGTTTGGCCGGTATACTTTTATAGGTATATTGGGGTAAGCGGGACAATGGATACGGAAGTTGACGAATATTATAACAGGCTTTACCAAATGGATAAAGATCTAAGAAGCAGACGAAATGGATATATAAGAATAACAAACCAATTAACTGTACCTGAGAATAATGAAATTGCTTTTTATAAGGATAAATTGGGACGAGCCAAGGTATTACTGCTTTATGGCAGTGAAAAGGATTTTTTGATAAATAAAGTGATTAACGCACAGATCCTGCCCACTACCATAAACCAGCCGTTAAACAACACGATAAACACAGCTTTTAAGGATATAATTTACTTGTTTGATGAGCTTGAGCCCAACAATAACATATCTAAGTTGGAAAATTTCGCACTAAAAATGATTGGCTGGATTAACAAATACTTTAAAAGCTTATATAAGGTATCTGATTTTAAAGATAGCCCTAAAATTGTATATTACGGAGATATTAAAAGTCACGAGGTATATCTGTTAATTTATTTCTCCAAAATTGGCTGTGATGTTTTATATATTAATTCCGATATAAAAGAAGATGACGTTTTTAAACAAATTGATCCCAGGGAAGAATATACGAAACTTGCACAAAATGAGCTTAGTAAAGAATCGGAACAATTTCCTGAGAATGAGCGAAAAGTTCGTAAAGCTACCGTTGCCTACAATGCATCCCAGGAAATAGAACAAGTTATTTATAGCGATGATGTAGGGTTGTTTAAACCCTGGCAGTTTGAAAACAGTATGACCAAGCCGATAACTTTAAGAACTACGTATGATGAACTGAAAATTCTCTGGCCGGAGGAAGCCAGAGTGAGGCCCGAATTTAAAGTGGTCAACAATACTGTTTATGTGCCGAATCTTTTTGCTAAGATTAAGGGTACCCACAAGGAATTGGGGCGGTACTGGCATGACGTAAGCGATCTAAGCGCTTCTAAAAATACTCACGTAATAACCAGTGTTCCCTTTACTAAAATAAGTTACAGCAAGCGTGATTTATACGCATCGGCATTTTTATTCAATAATTCGGGCTTAATAGATAGAGAAAGATTATATAAAAGTGACTTTTATAAGTACGGTTATTTAAGAAACTCATTGCAAGAATTTATCATTAACAAGGTTGAGGAGTTAATTAAAGCAGATATATTTATTAATAATGATAAAGAGCTGCATTTAAAAGTATTAATGACTATTTTGAATATGGATGAAAATATATTAAACTTGTTGGAGGTTTTTGATTACCCCGGCTATATACCCAAAATGGTTATTTATGATGCCGCCAAGGATATTTTCAGCGATGAAGATGCTATCATTATAGCCTTTCTAAATCTGGTCGGTATAGATATAGCTATTTTTACACCAACCAACTATAACAATATTGAACTCAAGCTAAAAGAAAATCTGTTGGATATCCACCAGCTGCCATCAGTACAATTTGATTTAGAAGTACCTGACCTTAATATCAAGCCGAATGATGAAAGTAAATTTAGTGTTTTCCTAAACAATGTCTCACAAAGAATAAGGAGCATTCCTGTAATCATTAAAAACGACCTTTGAAAAAAGAGACGCCCATCAATACAATGGTAATGTGCTAATCCCGCAAAAGAAGGCACAAAACCAAAATTGAGGAGGCGCCTCTACATGAAGCGTACACAAAACGAGAAGATTATGCAAATCAGAATTGAAACCTTGGTAGTCGGAATCGACATTGGGAAAGAAACCCACTACGCCAGAGCCTTTGATTACAGAGGGATTGAACTGGGTAAGCTGCTGAAATTCAGCAACACGGCGGAAGGATTTAAACTCCTGGACCGATGGATGCAGGACATTTGCAAGCAGCAAGGAAAGTCGGAAATCATCGCCGGCTTTGAGCCCACTGGACATTACTGGTTTTCATTGGGTGACCATCTCAAGCGCCAAGGCCATAAACTGGCCATAGTCAACCCATTCCATGTCAAACGCACCAAGGAACTGGATGACAACAGCCCCACCAAGAATGACCGCAAGGACCCGAAGACAATCGCCATGCTGGTGAAAGACGGGCGTTACCGGGAGGTGTACATCCCGGACAAGATCTATCAAGAACTACGGGAAGCGGTGGATGAAAGAGAGCGGCTGCAAAAGCAGCTAACTGCTATCCACAACAGGGTTGTTCGCTGGCTGGATATCCGGTTTCCAGAGTTTGACGGTGTATTCAAGAAATGGACAGGAAAAACGGCGCTTCTGACGCTTCGGATATATTCTACACCAGCCAAGGTTTTGGAAGCCGGCGCGGACAAAATACTGGCCACCTGGAGGACAGTTGTAAAGCGCTCTGTGGGCATAAAAAGAGCACAAGCGCTGGTAAAAGCTGCAACCAACAGCATTGGCAGAACCAACGGCCATGTAGCTTCAGAAGCCAGCTTGCAGAACCTGCTTGCTGAGTACGAATTGTACTGTGTACAGCTTGAACGCTTGGAACAACTGATATTGGAACTGTTGCTTCAAGTTCCGAACGCAGTCAAACTCTTGGGCATCAAGGGAGTTGGTTTGGTTACAGCCACAACCTTTGTCGGTGAAACCGGTGATATCCACAGGTTCGAAGACCCACGGCAGATACAAAAGCTGGCCGGCTTCAACCTGGTAGAGAACAGTTCCGGCAAGCACAAAGGAAAGACCACCATCAGTCACCGGGGACGGAAGCGGTTACGACATGGGCTGTTCATGACCATGATCGCCATCCTGGGCAAGAATCCGGAGTTTAGGGAACTGCACCACCGCAACCTGACCAGGGAAAAGAACCCGCTAAACAAGATGCAATCCATTGTTGCCCTCTGTGGAAAACTCATCCGTGTATTCTACGCCATTCTCAGCAAGGGCGTTGATTACAATCCGGAGAAGATGATGGGCGATATTCAACAGTCGGTGAAAACAGCCGCATAAAGACGTAGAGACATCCTAACAAAACATAGAAACAACATAAGCACATCATCGCCGAGTGGAGAGTGCCGCAGCCCATCCA
Source organism: Desulfoscipio sp. XC116 (assembly GCF_039851975.1). Taxonomy (GTDB): domain Bacteria; phylum Bacillota; class Desulfotomaculia; order Desulfotomaculales; family Desulfallaceae; genus Sporotomaculum. The sequence continues at coordinate 3,450,642 of NZ_CP156660.1, read as the reverse complement.
GACGATGATGTGAATGACCCAAACATTATCCACATGCTTTATAACGCACCTTGAGAACGGAGAGCCGGGACAGTCAGGTTGAATTTTTCCATTAGGGCAAAGACCCGGTTAAGGAGCATGACTGACGTTCCACCTCTTGGATAGGCAGGACGAAGGAATTTCGGGCGGAGACCCAGGAAGACATGGGAGGTTTGCTGCCGGGAGATGGTGTGGAATCCCACTGGCCACAATACAAAAAACACGCGGCCTTGGTGAAGGTCACACGCCATCATCCAGAATTACACATTGATGTAAATAACAAGAGACGAGCTCTCCAAGCACAAATTGAAAAACTAAGAAAAACGAAGGTATTTAAAGATAATTGAAGATTATTAAGGGAGGAAATTTCATTGAAGATCACACGCCCTCAAGGGCAAACCGAACAGGTAGTGGAAGCAGCTCCTTTTGATTTGGAGAAGCAAAAGCAGGAAGTAGCGATTAAAGTGCAAAACTCTCCGGCGGTGGATAATATTCTGGCACAGATTGATCTGGAAAATGCCAATACGGTTATGACCTTTGGGGCAAACATTACAGAGGAAATAGCCAAGTTTTCCGATCAAATATTGCATAGTATGGAAACCACCAAAGTGGAAGATTCGGGAGATATGCTGATCCAACTTAACCGGATAATGGACAAGTTTGATATTAAGGACTTTGAGGACAAGAAACAAGGATTTCTAGGAAAATTGTTTAATAAAGCCAAAGATTCTATTGAGGCCTTGTTTAAAAAGTATCACACCATGGGTGATGAGGTTGATAAAATTTATGTTACCTTAAAGCAGTATGAGTCTGAAATCAATAGAACTAATAACAATCTGGAAGGAATGTTTGTGAAAAACCTGGAATATTATGAACAACTGGAGCAATATATTTATGCCGGGGAACTGGCCATCAATGAGGTAAAAGATAATTTATTGCCACAAATGCAAATAAAGGCGGACAATAGCGCTAATCAGCTTGACCAATTAGCGGTGAATAATGCCGACAGGATGTTGGAAATGATGGAGCAGCGGGTACATGATTTAAAGTTGGCGGAGAATATCGCTATGCAGACTATGCCCAGCATTAAGGCCATTCAAAACGGCAACTATAATTTAATCCGTAAAATAAATTCGGCCTTCATTATTACGTTGCCTATATTTAAGCAATGTCTTATCCAATCAATCATGCTTAAAAGACAGGCAGTGCAAGCCAAGGCTATGCAAGCATTGGATGATAAAACAAATGAACTGCTTTTAAGAAATGCCCAAAATACGGCGTTGCAATCCAAAATGACCGCACGTTTGGCCTCGGGCAGTTTTGTCAGTATTGAGACCCTGCAGAAGTCATGGGAAACAATCGTTAAAGGTATAGAAGACACCAAGCAAATTCAGGAGGATATGCGCAAGAAGAGGATGGAAGACAGTAAAAAATTACTGGCTTTTAAGGAGGAGTTTGAGAATAAGAAAATGATCAATTAAGTGTGTACAGGTCCATGAAAAAGTCAGCAGCATGATCTTGAAAAAGCTGCTGATGCTATTTTTTATGAAAATTATTGTTATCTAAATTATTATGTGTGGAATTGAGGTGCCGTTTCTAGCAAGAAGGTAATCAAGTGCCGGGGCTGGTAAGTAAGAAAAGCAGCGGGATAATAAATGGATACCGGTATTTGCTTGCGAATAAGGGTTAAGATGCTATAAGTGCCGACGCTGATATACCACCTGGCCAAGCTTGGTATATAGGTTCTTCAGGTAATATGACATAGGAAACGATCATTATGAATTTATCATCTACAGTGTCCAGCTCGTAGTTAGAGATCGTGGGCTGCTTCTCATTCAGCCAGTCTCTTAAGTCTTGCTGGAGTTTAAAGAAATTATCAGAAATGAAGATTCGAATAAGCATGCAAAACACCTCCAATTCTTATAATATTATCATAAAGATTTGCTCGTAAATTGGTAAGAGCTGTTATTCCCAAATGTTGTAGGACTTCGGACTTAGATTTAAAATGCTTTTTTAATATAAAAACAAGCCAACAGCTAAGCATTGCCTGGGATTGGGCAGGAGGACGGCGACAAAAGTTCTTGACAAACACTCATGGTTGGTATAATTTTATAATGATAATGAAAATCATTGTCGGATGAGCAAAGATATTTAGCATAGCACTTGTTGGTTGAAATAGTAGGAAAACGACCGGGTGCTGGTTTGGTGAGAAAAATTACGGCGGTATAATCAAATGATTGGTAAAGCAAAGGAAAATGAATGAAAAATAAGGAGTGGGCTCTTAATGGATTTACCCAAGCTGAATGTCAGTTTCAAAAACCTGTATGACATGCTTATGGGGCGGATGCGATCAAAGCTGCTGTTAACGGCTATTGAGTGGAAAGTCTTCAATTATCTAATTGAAGCAAAACCGGCCATTGATGTGGCCCGTTTAATCGGTGGGGAGCCGGATAATACACGTTTTTTCCTGGATGGCCTGGCAGCGTGTGGTCTTTTGGAAAAGAGAAACGGTATGTATAAAAATAGCTATGAAGCTGAGGTTTTTCTGGTAGAAGGACGTTCCACCTATTTGGGAGAATTTTTTATGCATAATGTTCACCTGTCGGAGGCTGCGCATGAACTGCCCAGACTTATAAAAGAGGGGCCTCCATTGCAATCACAAGATGACATGGGCTCCGCGGACAGGTGGGCACGGGCGGCGGTATACAATGCCAACTACGAAAGGGCGGGAGTGGCACAAAAATTGGCTGTAATTATCTCCCAGTTGCCGGAATTCGAGAACTTTCAGCGAATGCTCGATCTGGGCGGAGGACCGGGGATAATCGGTATGGCTATTGTAGATAAACACCCCGGCATGAGAGGAGTTGTCTTTGATCAACCGGAGGTAGTCAAGGTAAGTCAAGCCTTCATCAAGGAATATGAAATGGAAAACAGGATGGAGGTTATGGGGGGAAACTACTTTACCGACTCTATCGGAGAGAATTACGATCTGATCTTGGCTAAAGCGACGCTCAATTTTGCTAAAGATAATATCGACTTCATAATGAAGAAGATCTATGATGCGCTTAATCCGGGCGGAGTATGTATTGTGGTCACCGATGGTTTGACTCATGAAAAAACTAAACCCGAAATTATGGTGCTGGGTTGGCTGCCTGCAGCCATGACAGGGTGCGATATGGCATTTGAACAGGGTTTTATCGCTGATGCCATGATACGGGTGGGCTTTAAGTCAGTACGCGGCACTACCGTTGATTTCCCCATGGGGCCCATGGATATGGAAGTTGCTCGCAAGTAAGTAAGTCTTTAAAATGATGATTATCTTTTTTATGTAGTTTAGATTTCCACTCTCTCATCTCTCTTACCTGGCGAACGCAAATGAGCGTTCGTCTTTTTTTAAAGTAAACCAATAATATTATTGTTGACATATTGGGATATATTATGTTCTGCATGCATATTCTAGTATAAATATGTGAGTTGTGGTAATATATTTATATAGATAATTCATTCACAATCTTTTTTATGCCCAAAGGAGGCTTAACACATGCAATGTCCTAATTGCCAAAAAATGCTGCAGGGAGAGTTTATGTTTTGCCCTTTTTGCGGTGCCCAAGTAATTAAAAACACTACCTGCCATACCTGTCATAAACAAGTTGATCCGGCCTGGGTTTCCTGCCCTTATTGTGGCAGCGATTTGAAGGCGCCGGTTCAGCAGCCTATGCGGGAACAGCCGGTCTACATGCCGGAAAAACGGCATCAGCCGCCGCACCATCCTCCGTATGCCCACGGGCATCACTACGGCAGCAGTTCCGCAAAACACTATCGCAAGCGCAAGGGCTTCTTAGGCCGTATCTTTTCATCTTGAAAAGAAAAGCCTTGTATTAGGGGGTATACAATTGAGGAGCCTCTTGGCGGTGGAAGTTACGGAGTAGTGCTTAGAGCGGTGCGTGAGGGCTATAACTATGCTATTAAGGCCGTAATTAATGAGGATAATGAAGCACCGGAAAATACCAGGCTAAGATTCAGGCTGGAGGCGGAAATCCTCAAGCGGGTCAATCACCGCCAAATACCGGGATTTGTTGATGCTTTCTCACTGGCAGATGTGCACTATCTTGTGCAGGAGTATATCGAAGGACTGCCGCTGAGTCATCTAATATATACCGGTCGTCGCTTTAATGAGGCGGAAATCAAGGAGGTTATCCGGCAACTGCTGGCTATTTTAAACGTATTGCATAATCCTCCATGTCAGCATGATGCCGTAGTTCACCGCGATTTGCGCCTCTCCAACCTCATGCTAAGCGGCAATAAGCTCTATTTGATTGATTTCGGTTTGGCCAGGTTTATTGATTCCCAGCAGTTCTCTTTATGTCCCGACCCTTTGCAAACGAAATTCAGGTCTGCTCCAGGCAAAGAAAAATCCATGGCATTAAGCGGTAGCCCGCCATTGCGGCATATGCCCGGACCCTACACCTACCAACTGCTGCGCCGGGAAATATCACCGCGCAGCGACCTTTTCGGCGCCGGAGTGGTGGCTGTGGACCTGTTTACTAACTGGGTGGAGGATGAAGCGCTTTTTAAAGAAAGCTGGGAAGAAGTGCTGCCGCTGTCAGAACCATTTAAAATATTTATTAAAAAATTACTTAGCCGGGAGGGTTTTACCTCAAGCACAGAGGCCCTGGCTTATTTGTGTTCTCAAGACCCGGAAGTTTAGTGACAGCCAGTGGAAAAAGAATAATGATTTTAAACATATTGAGGAAAAAAATAAGCATGCAGCAGGTAAACGTACATGAATGATCAGTTGAATTTTATGTGCTTTTGCCGATTATGTGCGATTATGCTTTGGGAAGGCCAATGGCCTTCCTTTTTTTGGGGGCACTTCGGCTGCTGATTAAGTGTTTCACGGTTGCAGACCGGTTTGCAGTTTAAGGCAAAATATGATAGGTTGCCCAGAATATTATAAGTAACTGTTGAATATTAGAGGAAAATACAAGTTTTTGTCTAATGCTTAAACAATATTTTTATTGGAATGGAGTGATAGAAATGTCTGAAGACAAATGGGCAGAAAATGTAACTATGGCTAAAACAGTAAAGATGCTCCTTGGCAAGGAAGCGGCGGTGGCTTTAAGTGATCGCGAAAAATACTATTTTTATGAGCCCGGGACTAATCTTGATCATAAGGCGAAAGCCGGTGATCCAATTAAAACCGGTACAATAACTCATCAGGTGTTACAAAACGGCAGCAGGATTTCTGCAAAAGTACCGGTGGAAGAATCGAAATATGAAGTGGGCTATGTGGCGATGGTGGCGCCAATAGTCATGCCAAGTGGTGAAGTAATAGGAACTTTAGGTGTTTTTCAACCGACGGCCGTTCAGGATACTTTAAAAGACGATTCAGATAAGCTGGAAAGTTCTCTTGAAGTGATGAGTCAAACAATTTCAAATCTATCGGCCGGTTCTCAACAGTTGGCGGCTACCGTAAACAATTTATCCATGGAAGCAGACTCCGTTAAAGAGAACGTGAACAAAACAGACATGGTATTGAATTTAATTAAAGATATTGCCAGTCAAACTCACCTGCTGGGGTTAAATGCCGCCATTGAAGCTGCCAGGGCCGGTGAGCAGGGCAGAGGTTTTAATGTCGTGGCGGAAGAAATACGCAAGCTTGCCGGTAGAACTGCCGGATCTGTAAAGGAAATTGCTGAAACCCTTTCGTTAATTACTAGCTTGGTTAATGAACAAAGTGAGCAGTTGTATCAAATCGCAGCCGTATCCGAAGAACAATCCGCTTCCGTTGAGGAGATTTCTGCGTCGGTAAATGAAATATTAGATATGTCAAAAGCACTTGGCGAATTGGCTGAAAAAATATACAACTAAAGGGCGCATATCTTAGCAATGGCCAATCGATTTCACGCTCGCCAACAAAAATGAACGCATAGCCCTGATAAAACACTGCCTCAGGTTAACATCTTCAGATAGCCGTTTTCTCAGGGCGAATGTGATTTCCAACTGAACCCCTTTGTTCCTGCGGCTGCGGTTGCAGATATTAGTCTGTCTTTGGCCTCTATATTGGGCTGTGCTTGCTTTAATGGTAAAACCGGCTTTTATTAGCGTTGTTTTTATTCCATTACCCAATTCTTCATCCAAACCGCCCACCATGATGAATTCCTCAGTCCCATTACGAAGCCCATGTATGGTTACGATAATATCGGCTTGGGCGGCGGCCGCTAAAGCCAACGGTTCGTCAAAGTGATGGCTGGTGATATGCAAGTCCCGGTTATTATCTGTTCTAATACCTTCAAATATATAAAGGGCGAAATCATCTTCCGCAATCCACTCGGAAATACCAGCTGTATAAGGCTCGATTGCCCCGCCATGCGGCGCCATAATAAGGATAGGATATTTGCCGCTTCTGGTCTTAATCCGGTAATCCCTATTTGCTGCTTCATGTGCTTGTAGTTCATAAAAGTTTCCATAACGGTCCGGCATAGTATCACCTATTTTTTATCGAATTCCAGGACTGCCGCTTCTATAAGCGGGAGTTTCTATCTTTACTTTCGGTAGGTGGAATCCCCATCTGAAGTTCCGATGTTCGGCTTTATCTGAACGAGTTTACTGACTAATTATACCACGTAACATTGTCCGTATTTGCCAATTCATAATAGCGGTTCGATAACAAGCCGTTCCGGCTGCTGTTTATCAAATTTCAAGACTGCCGCTTCTATAAGCGGGGGTTTCTATTCTTACTTTTGGTGGGATGGAATCTCCATCTGAAGCTCCGATGTCTAGCTTTAGCTGAACGAGTTCACTGGAACAATATATAGGTTAAAAACGTCAGATTATTGAGCAGATTAGTTAAAAGGAGCAAAGTTTATTAAGGGAGGAATGATATTTACGCATGCCCATTTAGTTTGATAAATTTAATTAAGGGAGGTTTAAAAAATGAAGTGCAAATACTTATTAATTTTATTGCTGTCGACCGTATGTCTGCTTTTCTTTGGCGGCACTTGCTTCGCCAGTGCCGAAACTGAGCTAACCAACGTTATTTCAGTAAGCGGAAATGGGATTGTCAAGTTGGCCCCCAATGTGGCTGATATAAATTTTGCTGTAATTACCGAGGCAGATGAGGCGGGAATAGCCCAAGCCAAAAACACTGAGCTGGTAAATAAGGCAATAAATTCCTTGAAGAACAGTGGCATTTCTCTTAATGACATTAATACGTCCGGATATAATCTTAATCCACAATATATTCATGAGGAAGGTAAATCCGCTAAAATCAGTGGTTATGAGGTACGTAACGAGATAACGGTTACGGTGCGGGATATCTCCATGATAGGTAAAGTTATGGATCTGGCGGTGAAGAACGGGATTAATCAGGTCCAAAATATTGAATTTTATGTTGAGGGCAGCGAGGAGCAAAAAGCTAAAGCTCTAACCCAAGCAATAGAAGACGCCCGGGCAAAAGCAGAGATTATTGCCGCAGCATTAGGGAAAAAAATTGTGGGTATTAAGTCTGCCAATGGTAACTGGTATAATGATCCGGTACCTATTCTCTTTAAGGAAAGTATGGCTGATGGGGCCAGGGCGGGTGGTGCCTTGCCAACTCCAATTAACCCGGGGTTAGCGGAAATTAGGGCCAGTGCGGAGATAGTTTATTTAATTAATTAATGGCACCCAATGCTTGCAAAAACGGGGACCATAAAAATGGTCCTTTTCTTTTTTGCGCTCAGACAACTGGGACCAACATTTTTGTGGTTAAAACAAAAATCTAATGGAAATGTCGGGGAAAAACATCGTTGATCAATTCTTTTCGTACACTACTTTACCCTTCTGAATTATTTCATCATATAGAAAATCACCTTTTTTGGCTGCATTATACTGATTTTCTGAATATGGTCGCGGTGAAATATCCAGATCAATACCCCGGTTAAACCTTCTTAGAAGTATTGCTTCGTTAAAGCTGTCAACCCCGAAATCCGGAGATATGACGGCTAGGTCGATATCGCTATCTTTATCAGCCTTTCCGTTGGCATACGAGCCATAAAGAATAGCTTTTTTAACGCGGATATTATTTGCACTAAGTTTTTCCAGGTATTTCTTTATACTTATCTCAATTGGTCTTTTAGCCATTCAAAAACATCCCCCGTCTTTTTCAATATATTTTCAGTGAAAGCCTTAGTGCATTTTCGAATAGAGCGTCTCTATCTTCTGTATACCTTGATTCTATATAATACTGCGATAGAGTATCCAGTAGGTCTCCATCCAGATGTTCCAATTCATCTAATACTCCCGCGCCTGAGAAGTCTCATCCGCTGCGACAAACCTATCCCAGAAGTCCTTTTGAGTCGTACCCACAGGCATACCGCTACCTTTTGCATCTAAGAACGAACATATTATTTCCTGCTATAATTTTTAGTATTTGCCGCAATAAGTTTAGGGCCTTAACGGAATATTCCGTTGGGGCTTTTAAATTTTTAATGCTTGGAATCTCTATATGGTCAGGCTTATGACTTTTTTGGAATTCTAATTGTTATATTATTGAGAAAACGTTAGTGGCTCCAAGGAATTTAATAACCGGCGCTTTTGCGGATGTTGGAGGTTCTATGATTACTGAAAAAGTGCATTGCTTATCGAAAGTCCGATTCTTTGCCGATCTTAACAACCAGGAATTAAGTCAACTGGCGGATGATTTTAAGTGGCGAGAGTATCAAAAAGATACTGTGATCATAAAGCAAGGCCAAACGGAACACAATTATTATGTTTTAATTGCAGGTAAGGCTGAAGCGTTGGTTTCAAAGCAGGGGATTAATTCTTGGAAGGTTAGTTTTTTTGGCCCCGGTGATGCTTTTGGTGAAATCTCGCTCTTTACCGGAAAACCTGCGCCGACGACGGTGCGGTGTTTGGAAAACTGCCGTGTTTTGGTGTTAAATCATCAGAATTTTACGAGAATGCTCGTAAGGTGGCCTAAGCTTTATCAAAAATATCTTGAACATCTATACCATAATTTACATAACGCCAATAGTGAAATATGGGATGCCAAATATAAAGATTCCGTACGTTCGACCTTTCAGCTAACTCATTATAAGGATAAATTTTACGGGGTTTGGGGAAGTGCCCGAACGACCAGGGAAGTTGAAGGTAAAATTGCTGAGTTGGCCAATACGAAGGAAAACTTATTTTTAATCGGCGAACGAGGTACAGGCCGGCAAGTGCTGGCCTGGTATTTACATAAGCGTCGGTTCGGGGAATCGGCAGCCTTTTTAGTTATTGACGGGCGTTATTTTGATCAGCAGTGGAGCGATATGATGTATGAAGCTGGTGAAGATGATCTGGCTGCGCTCTTTAATCTTTTTGGAATGGTTGAAAATGGAACATTATTGTTCAAGGAAATTAATAGAATTTCCCCCAGAGTCCAGTTTAAATTGGCTGAGTGTCTAAAGAAGTTTAACTGTCTTGTGATAGCCAGTCTACAAGGGAACCCGGAGCAATTGTCCCCCGGAATTATACCGGAGCTAAGGGAGCGTTTTAACCAAACTTATACAATTAAACCTTTACGTGAACGAAAAAAAGATATTCCAATTATAGCTCAGGGTATTTTAGATAAATTGGCCCGTAACCATCATAAAACAAGCCCTGTTCTCACTAAAGAAGCAAGTAAACTGCTTCTTTCCCATCATTATCGACTGGGAAATGTAACCGAGCTAATTCGAGTTATGAAAAGGGCGTTTTTCCTGGCCGAAAATAATTTAATCGGGGTGGAACACATCTTTTTTGGTCCGACTGCGGAGAGAATCGGAAGAACGGTTAATCTTCTTCTGTGGCCTAAAATAGAAAATATATTTAAAAGAGGATTATTTATCTCCTGGATCAGGCGTTTTTCTGCAGCTGTATTTTTATCTATAATTCTATTGTTAATATTGGCTCCCCAAATAGCTATGACTAACTCTATTTTTATTTTAGTTTGGGGTTTATGGTGGCCTGTTCTGGCAATAATCTCAATTTCTTTTGGAAGGCTATGGTGTACTATCTGTCCCTTTGCGTTTATCATGGAGTTAGTTCAAAAAAAACTGCACCTGAATAAACCTGTTCCGGATTGGCTGCAAAAGTACGATTATTTGTTTATTACTTTTTTATTTCTATTTATCTTCTGGATAGAAGTTATTTTTGGATTGCGTACCAGTCCTAAAAATACTGTAATGCTTTTATCGGCTTTCCAGCTGGCCGCAATAATTGTAGGTATTATTTTTACCCGTCATACATGGTGTCGCTACCTTTGCCCCCTGGGGGGATTTGTGGGTATAGCTTCTATCGGTTCCATACTTGAAATAAGAGCGGACCCCACGATTTGTCTTAATAAATGTACGACTAATGAGTGCTATGTCGGTAATGGAAGCGTTCCCGGGTGCCCAATGTTTCAACATTTACCGTACCTCGATAATAATCTTGCTTGTAAGTTTTGTTTCAATTGCGTGCGCAATTGTCCCAATGGCTCGGTGCAATTAAATCTTCGGATTCCGGGCCGGGAAGTATGGCACCTGGTTAGGGTTAACCAAGGTTTTGCTCTTTTTATCGGGGTAATTTTAGCAATTTTAGTCCCGCTGAATTATTTGGGGCCGCTACAATCGACATGGCCGGATTCCGTGTGGCGCTTATGGTTTAGTATTGCTTACTGGGGAATTGCAGTTGGTGCCGGTTTGATAACGTGGCTTATTGCCAAGCCTTTTAAAACTAAAGCGACATCTACACGGATTAAGCTGGTTTTTGCTTTTATTCCTTTAGTTACAGCCGGGCATATAATTTATCATCTTCATTTTATACCCGGTGTGAATTCAATTTTTATAGGGCTAGGTTTTAATACTCCCGCGGGGATTGATCAAGCGTTTTATGTTTCTGCTTTTGAAATAGGAGCAGCCGTCATGTTCTCGATCGGCTTGCTAATGACAATTATTACATTTGTAATGGTAATTCTGCATGCAGAAGGAAAATTGCCTGAAAAATCAAATACTGTTAAACATGGTTTTGGAGCTAATATTGGGGAATTCCTACATAAATTAAAAGGCTTTATCTGGGATATCTTAATATTGAAGGAGAATTAGGAGCAGAATTGCAACCCTTTCGTAACATAGGAGATATCAAAGATTGTGCTCCAATTCATTCTGTTGCGTTAATGTGAAGGGTGAAACAATCATGCACATCGAATATAGGGTTACAAAAGATAACAATAACCAAAAAGTTTCACAAATACTAAAGAACCATCTGAAATTTTCCCGTGGTGAAATACGAAGGGTTAAACGCTGTGCCGGACTTACGGTGAACGGTCAAACGGTTCGTCTAAATACGCTGGCAAAAGAAGGCGATTTAATTCGGGTGCACTTTCAGGATGATTTTGAACAACCGGTAATACCCCAGGACATACCATTAGATATTCTCTTTGAGGATGAGCATATCCTGGCAGTGAACAAGCCATTCAACATGCTGGTGCATCCGCTTTCCTATCATACCCTGAATACCTTGGCTAACGGTGTTATTCACCATTGGCAGCTGCAAGGGCATAATAGTAAATTCAGAGCGGTCAGCCGGTTGGATAAAGACACTTCCGGCGTTATCTTAATTGCCAAAAGCAGTTACATCTGCCATCAACTTTCCCAACAAATGCAAAACGGCAGATGCCGAAAGGAATACTTAGCAGTGGTGCATAACCAGATAGTAATGGATTCGGGAATAATTGATTTGCCTATCGGCCGGCCCTATGAGGACTCTCTTATCTTTGGTATAACACCTCGGGGCAAAGAAGCGATTACTCATTTTACCGTATTGCAGCGTTTCGCCGGCGGCAGTTTGATAAGATTGCGGTTAGAAACAGGTCGTACCCACCAGATCAGAGTACATATGAGCCATCTAGGCCATCCCTTAATGGGAGATGACTTATACGGGGGCAGTTTAAATATGATCCGGCGTCAGGCTTTACATAGTTGGCGTTTGGAGTTTAGCCATCCTGTTACAAGAGAGAACATGCAATTGGTGGCCCCCTTGCCGGCTGATTTAACATCTTTAATAAACGAGTCAATTCACAGCATTAATCAATAAGGAGATAAACAAAAGGGTAAGCTAGCCTGCCGGTTAGATCAGCAAACTTAAATACTGCATCCAGTCCCCGGTTGACCGGTTAATTATCAGTTAAATCTCTGGGATTCGTTAGCTTTCTTGTCAGCAGTGGGATACCGAACGTGCCTAGCAGTACCATAAAAATGGCAGTTAACATACTGTCAGCCTCCTTTAATGAGCAATATGCTCGTTTTATTGGGCGGCGAATTGCCAACGGTTGTTTATATTAAGTTTTAAAAATAGTAAGCTTAGCAAGGAATTTTCTCTTTTAATTTAATTAGACGCTTATAAGAAAGATTTGTTCCATGTAATTTATTGCCATACGGTTCCGGCGTGTCGTATGTATATGGGCACCTGTTGGATTGTCGCGGAATTTCGTTTTTTTGTTTATGAAGCGGCATCGAGTTGATTAGTAATCTGAGTGACCGCGTCTCGAAAGGCGCGGTTTATTTTATTGCTCAATTTAAATGTCGAAAGTATTGCATGGAAGGGCATGGAAGAAAACCAGGGCAAAAATTCCTCGATAAAAAAAATTTTCCTATAAGGCAGGAATATGTCGAATGATATTAAATATATGTATTATTATAATTTTTACAATTTAGAACAGGGGCGTGTTTAAGTGGGCTAACAATTTTATGTAAGTATTGAGCAGTGAGATTAAACTGCTTGGTTTTGTATTGTGTTTTTTAAATTTAAAATGGAGGTCGTGCGAAGAATGAAATGGTATCGAAATTCTATGGCTGCAAAATTATTAATTCCATGCGCTATTTTAGTTGTAATATGCTTTGCAGTTATGATAACCGGAAATGCAATTTGGATGGCACGTTTGGGATGGGACGCGACAGAAACAAGTAGTACTGAATCCGTCAAACGTACTTCGGCAGAGATCGAGTCTTACCTGAATAAATATGCTGGGCTTGCTATATCGTTGGCAAATACAGATGATATTATTGATTTTGCGGAAATTATCAATGAGCGCAGCGTGAATGCCTACAAGGGAAAGCCGGAATATGAGAATTTTCTCTCTACAGTTCGCGCAGTAGCTGCCCAAGATGAACGCATATTTAAGGTATATTATTGTTCTGAGGTCAGTCAAAACGCTTATACAATGGATGAGTGGGACTCCCCTGAGGATTACTGGCTTGATGCTCAAGAATTTTATGTCGAAGGCAAGAACGCAAATGAATTGTATTTTTCAAAGCCCCATGAAGATGTAAGCAATGAAGATGGACACATTGTTGTCTCTGTTACATACCCTGTACAAAAGGACGGTACCTTTCTGGGGTTGATTGGGATAGATTTATCCGTGGGAACTATTCGGAATATAGTTGCTTCAGTTAAGTCACACGATAATGAATATGCTTTTTTATTGGACCAGGCAGGAAACTTTGTAGCACATCCGGACGAAACTTTAATAATGAAAGCTAACGGCACCGAACTAAGTGGGAAAAGCGGAGAAGTATGCCGTCAAATGGTAGCCGGAAAAAGTGGGTGGGAATTATCGGAATACAATGGGGAAATGCAGTATAGCTTCTATAATCCCGTTAAATTGGCAGGTTGGTCATTATGTGTTATTGTTCCTGAAGCAGCTTTAACAACACCGATTTCTCACCATGTAACCCTAAGCGTGCTTCTTGGTGTCATTTCAGTAGTTGTTTTGCTATCGTTCCTTTGGTTTATTGTGCGCCGTTCATTTAAACCTCTTGTTTCTCTTAATAAAATAATAGAAGAAGTAGCCGGTGGGAACTTAGCCGTTATGATAAAGTCAAAAAGCTCCGATGAAATAGGCCGCTTAACGGAAAACTTTAACGAGATGGTTACCAAGCTTAAAGATCTCATTAATAATGTGGCGGGAATCTCGGAACAGGTAGCATCAAACAGCCAGGAACTGGCTTCTACCAGCGAAGAGGTAAGCGCTATAATTGAAGAGGTGGCCGGTACCACTAATGAAGTCGCAGCCAAATCATCCCATGGTGCGGAAAACGCAGAAGAGGCCGCCAATGAATCACAGCAGGTGCAAAACGCTGCTCAGGAGGGCAATCAGGCGGTACAAGAGACAGTGGCTAAAATAGACTCTATTGCCTCTTCTTCAAAAAATATAGCTATTGCTATACAAAAACTTGGAGATCAATCAAACCAAATTGGAGAAATTATTAATGCTATCACCAATATTGCAGATCAAACCAATCTCTTGGCTTTAAATGCCGCCATTGAAGCTGCACGTGCGGGGGAACATGGCCGTGGTTTTGCAGTTGTGGCGGAGGAGGTTCGTAAATTAGCCGAACAATCAGCCGGTGCCGCCAACAAGATTACTGATTTAATCAAGGAGATCCAAACCGGGGTGGGAGAGGCTGTAAATGCGATAGAACATGGAGTTAGGGAAGTTGATGAGGGTGTGCAGGTCGCTAATAATGCAGGCGTTTCACTGAAACAAATTATTGCATCCGTTGAAAAAAATACAAAAATAATTCAAGATGTTGCTAGTGGCGCTAAGCAAGCCAAGGAAAACACACAGCAGCTTACCATGTCTAATGAACAAATTGCTGCTTCTATACAGCAGGTAACCGGTGCGGCTCAAGTATTAGCCAATATTGCTGAAGAGCTGCAAAGAGCGGTAGCAAGATTTAACGTAAATGAAGAACAAGATCACCTTGATTCAGAGTCGGATAATTATCCTGATTCAGAATCAGATACTTATAAAGAAAATAAATTATAAACAATGGGTTATCGTTATCGCGGGCTAAAAGTGAATTTGCAAATGCACACAGAAAGGACTTCCATCGCAAAAGATGGAAGTCCTTTTTAAGCTACAGGTAGATTTAAAATGAATTGACAATGTCTGAAATGCCTTTTGATTTTATTTGTTTTAAAGGACTAACAACGGAAAACATTGTTACCAATAAAGTGAGTATTAATATCAAGATAATTTCCATTAAAGGAAATACCCAGGGCACATGAAGGCTCGAAAGATAATTTAAAACCAATACCTTTTGCAGTATAACTCCGAGAGTGCATCCTATAAGGCATCCGGTCAGGCTATATGTCGCTGCTTCAATCAGAATCATTTTATTTAATTGCGTGCCCGACATGCCAACGGCACGCATAACCCCTAAATACTTGGTTTTTGACGCAATGCTTGTGTTCATTGTGTTGATGATGTTTAAAAAGCTGATTAAAGCTATTACCACAACAAAACCGTAAACAAACACAGCCATTGTTAAATAAATCTGGTTAATCTCGGCATTTTTTTGGCGCATATCGAGGAAAGACATGGTATCATCCGTTTGACTTTTTATCGCATCAACGGCCTGCTCATCATTTTTATTATTAAGTTGAATATCTACTGCTTTATATGTAGATTTGCCGGTTAGATTGCTAAATAACGCTTCTGTTGTAATAAATGCGGCTAATGTCGGTTCTGTAGTGCTAAAGGGTACGGAACGCAAGATTCCTATAATTGTTAACTCTTTCGTTCCATTGGGGGTTGTAATGTAAACCTTATCTCCTAATTGCCAATTAACGGTTTCCATTGAAATATTTTTTCTTATGTTTTGGGCAACTGCTATAATCCCATTTTTTTCATTTATTTCAGCCTCTGAAAGCTTTCCGGCAATCAAATCAGCTCTAGCCCAATTTAATTGGCTTTTATCATAGGAAATGAGCCAGGACTTTTCAGGAGGCACAAATAAACCATTGTCTTTTACCGTAATTCCTTTTACATTATCTTTATATGTGTCAGTCAATCTGGTGGCATCAAAGGTGGCGTCAACATAGCCGGTCATTCTTCCATAAACCCGTTTAACGCCGTTTATACCCGATAATTTTTTATATAGTTCGTTATCCAGGCCCTGCTCCGATACCAGAGAAATATCAGGTGTGTATGGCTTGATAGTTTTAAGAGAAGCATACATAAAATTGATAAATACGTTAAAGCCCAGGAACATGATGATGCTAATCGCAATGGAGCTGGACATCAAAAAAAGCGTTTTCTTCTTCATCACAGCATTGTTTATACCCATAGCAATTTCAGCATGAAGAATTTTTGTTAGAAAACTCTGTTTCTTTCTTTTGGAGAATATTATATCATCGTTGCCCGTTACAGCATTTACGGGAGAAACCTGTGCCGCCTTTCGGGCCGGCAATAATGAAGCCATAAACACGGTCAAAAAACCGATGACTATCCCGGCACCCATACCTGTTATACTTATGCTGAACAAGGGAATTTCCCCGAAAAGGGTATTATTAAAATACTTAAGTATAGCGGAACAAGCAAAAGTCATCAGTATGCCTGCACTGATTCCCAATGGGATTGCCTGCAGGGTTATAATAAGCCCTTCTCTTTTAACCAGCTTTTTTATCTGTGACTGCGACGCGCCGACGCACCTTAGGAGCCCGAACTGCCGCACCCTTTCCATTACCGAAATATTGAAGGTGTTATATATCATCACTACGCCCGCAATAAGGACTATAAAAAACAAAATTGCGCCTATGGTATACAACCCTACTGCAGCCTTGTGTTTACTTTGTCCTATTACTGCCAACAAATGATTATTTAGTTCCACTCTATCATCGGTAATGTTAAGTGTCCTTTTAATGTCGTTGACCGCCTGGTTGATGTTTACTCTTTCCTTAAATTCAACAAGATATAAATTCATTTTCCCGGACGCTATCTCATCGGCGCCGGACATAGATAAGAATACTCCCGGTATACCCGCCGCCTTCATGTTACCCAAATCGTTATAGATTCCACTTACTATGAATTCTCCTTGGTTATTGTCAGCAAAAGAGATCTTAACTTTATCACCAATATTTACATTTAAATATAATTTTTCAGTTGCCCATTGTTCGATCATTATTTCGTTTTCTGCGGTTGGATATTTCCCCCGGGTTATTTTAATATTCATATTTTTGGCAAAAGCTTTATCCAGCGCCCCAAGTCTGCAAGAGATCTTGTTTATGCTTCCATCTCCAAGGTTTTTCCACCTTCCCGAATTTTGAACGTCAATCCGGTTTCTAATGGTGGACGTCTCCTTTTCGGACGCATCTATAATGGCAAGATGATAATTTCCATAATCATGAATCACCTGCAGCTTTTCAAACTGCAAAAAAATATCCAGCATAGAGAATATTCCGGTGATAAGAGCAACCGAAAGTGCCACACTAACTATGGTCAATCTTGTCTTTTTTTGATGTGCCGACAGGTATTGGGGAGCAAGTGCCAGGTAATTTTTCATCTTTGCCCACCTCCAAGCTCGGTAACTACTCCATCCTTAACTTGAAAGACTCTGTCTGCAAAGGATGCATAGTTTTCATTGTGCGTAATCATAATCAGGGTCTGCTTATACCTGTCCACGGAAAACTTCATCAGGTTAATTACATCTCTGCTGTTTTTACTGTCCAGGTTTCCTGTCGGTTCATCGGCCAAAATGATCGCGGGTTTGGTTGCAAGGGCACGTCCAATAGCCACGCGCTGCTGCTGTCCTCCTGAAAGTTGACTGGGCAGGTGGTGTCTCCTTTCGGTTAATCCCAGGGTAAATAGCAATTCGTCAATATATTGCTGATCCGGTTTTTTATGATCCAACAGTAATGGCAGGATTATGTTTTCCTCAACATTCAATTCAGGAACAAGATTGTATGCTTGAAAGACGAATCCTATGTTACGTCTGCGAAAAACCGCCAGAGCCTCTTCCTGCATCGTAAAGATATCTCGGCCGTCTATAAAGACCTTGCCCGATGTTGGTATGTCCAATGCTCCAAGCAGATTTAGGAGCGTACTTTTCCCTGAGCCCGACGGTCCAACAATGGAAACAAATTCACCCTTGGAAACAGAAAAGGACACCTCCTTTAAAGCTTCCACCTTTGTTTCGCCTTTGCCGTAAGTTTTTGATAGAGTTTCAGTTTTTAGGATTTCCAAGCTTACCACCCCGGTTATTATTTTATTCGTTCATTTAGAACAAACATAGAATAACCTGTCAACCTTACTCTGATATGAATTAAACCTTACAATTCTGTAAGTTCGGCAAATGTACAGTGAATTTTGTTCCCTTTTTAAACGTACTTTCTACGGATATAAACCCGCCATGCATTTCAATAATCGTTTTCGCTAAACTAAGCCCTATGCCGGTGCCTTGCTTGTTTTGCGAAAACTTACTTTTATAAAATCTTTTAAAAATATGATTGATATCATCAGGGTGAATGCCTTCCCCATTATCTTCGAAAGCTATTTTTATTATCAGCGGAGTTTCTTCAATCCGGGTCCTGATGTGGTTTCCGGCTTCCGTATGTTCCACAGCGTTTTTAAATAAATTACTTACAGCTTCCAACATCCATTCCCTGTCGCAGAGATATGACACCTTACCGGTCGATTTTACGGTAAAAGTTTTTTGTTCTTTGGACAGTCTCGTATCAAAACTTTCCGCCACCTGTTTTATAATATCGTTAACATTATAGGTACTTTTATTAAGCTCTATGATTCCTGCATCTAATTTAGCCATCTTTAAAAGGTTGGCTATCAGGGTTTGCATACGTCCAAGTTCCTTTTCGCTTTTATTTAAAAATCTTACTATCACTTCATTGTCCGTATTTTCATTTCTCATGATATCAGTATACATAGTAAGGGCAGACAGGGGGGTTTTTAGCTGATGAGACACATTAGTTAAAATATCCTTTAAAAAACCCCTGTTTTGTTTCTCTTTTTCGATATGGGTATAGAGTGATGCAGTCAATGTATTAATTGATGTCGCCAATTTAGACAAGCTTCCTTCTCCATTATCAGCAAGTCTGGTGGAAATTTCCCCATTCATTATTTTGCTGACGTCATAGTTATATTGATCTATTTTTTGGTAATGGGCTTTTAAAAATATATAAACAATAAGCAATATTACAAGAAGAAACACAGTGGAAAATATCAAGTTGTTTGCCTTGATTGTTTTGTGAAACTTATCCATTCGGGGTATTAAATGCAATTCGATACTATTTTTGTATCCGGATTGTTCCAGCAGAGCCTTGCCTGTTTCAATGTGGTTGGGTAACTTATCTGCCGTGAATGCCTCTTGAATTTCCAAAGCCAGTTCCGGGTGTTTTTGCTTCAAATATCCTGCAACCTCATAGTCATGCACGATTATCTCATTTTTAAAATGGACGGCATGTATGTAGGCAATGATCTGAGAGAGTATAATGCCGAGAAAAAATACCAGCGCCAGTAATATTAAAAAGTTTTTTACTTCTTTATTAACTAATAAATTCATTTAAGACCTCACAGATTGTTCCATTTATATCCCATGCCCCTTATGGTAACTAAAAAGGAGGGATGCTTTGGATTAGCCTCTATTCTTTCTCGCAGTCTGCTGATATAAACAGCTAGAGTGTTATCGTCGATAAAGCTTTCACGGCAGTCCCATAACTTTTGCATTATTTGCTTCTTTGATAATATAATCCTTGGATTTTGCATAAACAAACATAACAATCTGTATTCGACACTTGTAAGTTCTACTTCCAGGCCGTTTTTTATTACTCTTCCTTCCAGGAGCCTTACTATAATTCCATTGGAAATTAACTCCGTTGACAGCTGCTTCCGGGGGTCTGACCTCCTTAATGCAGCATTTATTCTTGACATAAATTCATTTAACCTAAACGGCTTTGTTATATAATCGTCTCCCCCTATATCCAGACCCATGACAATATTTACTTCCTCATCGGAAGCTGTTAGAAAAATTATAGGTATATTTGATGTTTGCCTGACTGTTTTACATATATCAAAACCGCTGCCATCGGGAAGCATTAAATCTAATACAATTAAATTGTAATTATTTTGATTTAAAATTTTTTTGGCTTCCTTTACAGTTCTCGCAATCGTGATATCAAAGTCGTGCCTGGAAAGTGAGAATTTCAAGCCTTCAATTAAGCTTAAATCATCTTCAACTAATAATATTTTTCTCATTTTAGCCTCCATGTTATCACCACTCTACAATTATATAACAACTCCGGTTTTATTTTTTTAACATGTTTGCGGGTTACCGGGGTTTAAGCTTTTAATTCTGGCATATAGAGTAAGCAAAGCCTGATAAATACTATAATTATGGGAATGTTGGGTACCGCGGAAGAAGGATTTGATAAAATACTTGACCTCTATATGTCAAGCGATATTAGTCCGAAAAACGCAATCCTGCATTTTTGAAGGACTATCTGTGGAACTTGATAAAATTTTTATAATGTGATTTAACGCTAAATTGGTTATTTTTTACTTGATAATGTAAGTGAAGTGTTGTTAAATATTATTAATTGTGAAATTTGTTTCATTCTAGATATTTATGCCGCTGCCATAATTAGAAGTTAAAATATAGTATAGATTATCAAGGTCTGTCTGTGCCCCACGAAGTGAATTAAATCACAAAATGTGGTGATAACAAGACTTTAAATGGTGAAAAAGGATGGGAATTAGTTTTTAAGAAAGGAGGGGCTTAAGGTGAAAAACTGTAGTTTTTAAGAATGGGTGAACAGATGTCTCGGGCTAAGCTTGCCGGATAAAACCTAAAATTAATACGAAGGGGGTGAACGGGCGTTAAAAGCCCTTGCCCATGAACATTAGAACTAGGTTGGCTGTAATTATAACTTTAATTGTAATTATCTCTGTAACTTCAATAGGCTATCTTTCATATAACAAGTCGCGGGCTATGCTGGTGGACTTTACGCGGGACAAGCTTTTGACAGACGCTAAAATATATTCGGACATGATCGATAAATATATATATGAACGCAGTCAGGATATCAATATTTTGGCTCTAAACCCGATCATTAGCGGTCCTGATGTTTCTGCGGAAGAAAAATCGGCCATGTTGCGCGAGTTTAAACAATATTACAATTGTTACGCTTCTATTTCGCTTACCGATGTCAGCGGGCTGCAGATAGCGGACAGCGACGGCAATGTGGGAACAATGAAGCACGATACCGAATGGTTTACCCCGGCCATTAAAGGTAACATGTATATATCCGATGTGCGCATGTCCCTGGACCTGGGCAAACCAATTCTTAATTTTGCCGGTCCGGTTAAGGACAGGAATGGCAATATAATCGGGGTTTTAACCACCCGGTTGACATTGGAGGATACTATTTGGGTTATAGCGGATGGTTTCGGCAGATTACAAAAAGAAGCCGGGAATAATGGCTATGCTTACGTGATTAATGATCAGGGTGTAATTATGGCTCATCCCGATTTAAATATGGTGCTCAACAATAATATTTTAAACGAGGGTATTGACGCACTGAAGTCTGCCGGAGAAAAAATGGTTAAGGGGGAAACCGGGTTTACTCGATATGTTTACGAAGGAGATGACAAGTATGTAGCTTATGTGCCCTTGGATGGCTGGGAGGACTATCAGGGCATGGGATGGTCAATCGCTCTTACTTCACCGGTTAAAGATTTTTTGGAACCGGTTTATGCATTACGGGGTTACTGTATAACCATAGGTGTAATTGCGGTGCTTTTGGGACTGGTAATAGCACTGGTTTTTGCCCGGAGGATTTCCAAACCGATCAGTTTAATAGTTGGCAATGTAAATTACATGGCTAACGGTGACTTAAGTCGTGATATCAATGTGTGTGGTAATGATGAAATCGGTCAACTGGCCGGTGCATTTAATAAGATGATGATTAGTCTCAGGGAAATCGTGGGCAAATTACAGAATAACTCAGTAAAACTCTCATCCCAAAGCCAGCAGCTGGCTGCATCGGGACAAGAGGTGGGTGCTACTGTTGAAGAGTTGGCCGGTACAACTACCGAAGTAGCCGCTATAACCGCCCAGGTTACTGAAAACGCCCGTTTAGCAGACGAACAGTCCGAAAATACGCGCCAAATAGCTGCCGCAGGCAGTAAAGCTGTTGAGCGGGCGCTGGAAAAGATCAACACGATCGCCGACAATACAAAGGTTATTGCACGGGCAGTGGAAGAACTGGGCTATCAATCGGAGCGGATCGGTCAAATTATTAACACCATTACGGGCATTGCCGACCAAACTAACTTGTTGGCTTTGAACGCCGCTATCGAAGCAGCCAGGGCGGGGGAACATGGCCGGGGGTTTGCGGTAGTGGCCGAGGAGGTGCGTAATTTAGCTGAAAAGTCAGGCCGGGCAGCCAATGAAATAACCGCATTAATTAGGCAAATGCAAACAAAAGTCAACGACTCGATTATTTCCATGCATCAGGGCACGGCTGTGGTTGGCGAGGGGGTCGAACTGGCCGGCAAAGCAGGTACTGCCTTAAGTGATATTATTGAGGCTATTCGCAAGATTTCCGAAATGGTTCAGGACATGGCTCAGGGCAGCAACCAGGTTAATGATGGTACACAGCAACTGGCGGCTGCTCAGGAAGAGGTTGCTTCCACAATGCAGCAGATAATCAACACGGCTCAGGAGTTGTCCACAATAGCTATGGAATTACAAAGGGCCGCGGAACAATTTAAAGTGGAAGATTAAGAATTGGGATTAGCGAGGGCTAATTGTCTGTTTAACTATCGAGCTTAATTAATAAGAAAACACTACCGCTGCGGCAGTAGTGTTTTTGCTGTCTTTTATCCAACATCTGGACCATCAGTAGCTTTATGTGAGGGGCGTTCATTTTGCGCCGGTGAAAGTAGATTATGTGGATTTCATTGGAGCATGATGATTTGGGATAACCTCCACGCAATTGGTGGTTAATACATTGCGTTTAGTCATAAGCTTTACTGAAGCCTGTATTGCGGGGCCGGGTGCAGCCAGCCTTTAATCTTGCCGAATTTAATTAAGTCATCTATGCAATCAATTTCGCTGTATAGCAATGTCTTAAAAATATTCCGTATTCGTTCATTGGTGAAACACTGTTTATAAGCCTGGGCATGCAGTGAGGCAGTTCCTTGAATACCGGTTAAGATCATTCTATACATATGGTCGTCATCCAATATTGTTGTATCCGATGGAGTTACGTATACACTGGAGGGGCGTTTGGGCACCGGAATGCCAAAATGTTCAAGTTCTTTCTCAAGCAGGTTGATTTGCTTTTTTAACAATACCTGCATGCCGGTTTTTAACAAGGCTTTAAAATCCACGTCATGAGCAAAGGCGTGATATATATCCGTTTGGTGCATATTGTCGTACCGGTAGGTGGTATGGTTCCAAAGATGATAGGCTTCACCGGTATCGAGCTTATCATTTACTTCTTTGGGCACCAGTTTATATAAAGGCGGCACCCCCAGCCAACCTTTAAGTTTAAGGTATTTGACATATAAATCAATAAACTCTACCATATTTTTTAATTGTTTTATGAACATATTGCGCATCTGGTCATTGGTGGTGGATGTTCTGGCAGCCCTTAGCATTAACTCAATCATTTCCTGTAAAAAAAAGTAATAATCCTGGGCAATTGTTTCATCGTCCAATACTTCGCTATTAGCAGATGTTTTAATTACGCTTTTGTACTTATCCGGCCCTTTGATGCCGGATAACTGAAGATTTCTCTCTATTTGTTCGATGGATTTTAATAATTCGCGTTCTGCCGTCTCCAACATACCCAATAAGTCACGGTCATGGATATAATTTTTCCAAAGTTTGAGTTTATCGGCTTGCATATACTTGGAATTCAATACGTCCCACAGGTTATATGCTTCCGAAGTATCGATAATTAATGGTTTGGAGTTGCGGTTTAAGAAGGGTAAGGATATTAACATATTTACCACCAGCCATATTTTTAAAGATAGTATGGCTGTTTTTAAAACAAAAAATGCTTTTTTTTTTGTTTGGTCGGCGGCTGTATCTTTGATCTCCAAGCTTTACTGACTTTCGGCGACAATGTTCGGCTTTTGTTTTCTTCGGCTTTTTTCCACTAATGGGGGCCATTTAAACAAACGGCCCAATTGGGCATAAATCCACTTGGACTCTTTAGTTAACAGCGGTCCTAATACAGCTAGAATAAGTACATATAAGGCGGCAAAGGATTGTAAGATGGGCGATAAAGCCCCGGCCTCGGCAAGGCCGGCCAGAATAATGGAGAACTCTCCTCTGGAGGTGATTGTTAACCCGATATTTACAGAGGCCCTATGTGAATATCCGGATATGCGCCCGGAGATCATACCGGAAACAAAATTGCCGATAATCGTAAGGAGTACGGCTATTACGGCGGGCCATACGGCGCCGGGTAATGCCAGGGGGTCGATGCTTAAACCAAAACTAAAGAAAAAGAGAGCGCCGAAGAAATCCCTGAAAGGCACAACCAGATGCTCTATACGTTCAACATGTTCAGTCTCGGCCAGGACCAGCCCCACCAGTAGTGCTCCTATGGCTTCGGCAACGTGGATTGATTCAGAAAATCCGGCTACCATAATTAATGCGGCAAATAAACATAGCATAAACACTTCATCCGAGGGAATATCCAGAAGACGATTTAACAGGGACTTTAATTTACGGCCTAAAAGCAATATTCCGATCATAAACCCTAAAGCCACCGATGCGGACTTTAAAACCATTTCCGGCGATGTTGACCCGGTTAAAACGAGCCCGGACACTATAGACAGATATATGGCCACAAATACATCCTGAAACATCATGAGTCCCAAAATCATTTCTGTTTCCGGTCTGACAGCCCGTTTTAGTTCAACTAGAACTTTAGCTACTATAGCACTGGATGATATTGTCATTATGCCCGCGGTCACTAATATTTCCTTAATGGGCCAACCTAATAGAAAAGGGAACAGAACTCCTATTGTAAAGTTAATGGCCATATATATTAAACCGGTCTTTAAAATTGCACTGCTTGCTTTTAGCAGCCGACCAACTGAGAATTCCAGGCCGAGGTAAAACATGAGATAAAGAACACCGAGCCGGCCCATGAAGTCTATTAATGGCGTACTATTAATAAAACTTAAATCTATTATCCAGAATTGTGGTATGTGTGGCCCCACGGCCAATCCGGCCAGTATCAACAATGGGACTATGGAAAACCGCAGGCGGGAAGCTAAAAGCCCGGCGGCGGCAATAATGCCGATTGCTATGCCGATTTCAAATAAGATGTCATGCTCCATTTATTTACATGCTCCCATCGTTTATCAGTCGCTTACACGCTTTGACTTGTCCCCTTTCACCGAGAACCACCAGAGTAGCCCCTTTATTGATAACCTGTTCGGGGCCGGGGTTGATCACTTTTCCCTGATCTTTCATGATTACAGCAATTATGGCCGCCCCGGTTTTCTTGCGGATATGTAGTTCACCTATTGTTTTCCCAATACTTTTAGCTTCCGGCTCAACTTTGAACCATTCAATGGTCATTTCATCAAAAGCAACATCCACTGATTCAAGGGCTTTGGGCATATAAACCATTCCCCCGAGTATAGCACCCACCCGACGGGCCTCGGAATCGTCAAGCGTAACCATGGATATGCTTTCTTCGGGGTC
The DNA here is from genome assembly GCF_039851975.1 of Desulfoscipio sp. XC116. Classification (GTDB taxonomy): domain Bacteria; phylum Bacillota; class Desulfotomaculia; order Desulfotomaculales; family Desulfallaceae; genus Sporotomaculum. Next base: position 3,425,110 of record NZ_CP156660.1, on the reverse strand, counting down.
GTTATAGTCAAAATGGTGCATTTCACGTTTCCCGTCATCATGTACTATGATGATAATTTTGTCCCCGCTGCGTGTATCAATTTGAAATTTTCTTCCTATACCCGGCAGGTCCGATTCCCGAATAGTGCCCATAAACACCGCTCCTTTAGAAAGAGATTGCGTTCGCCATATTGCTGACACAACATATTTATTATTGTTATTTTAACATAGTTTTTTTACCATGGTCTAATGTCGGTTAAATATTCGTTTAATATCCGGTCCGATGCTTTATTTGCTGAATGGAAAAATAAACGTCTATCTATCGCAGATAAATAAATGCTATGATTATTCCATCGCAAGCTTCAGAGTCAATAAAAAAACTAAAGAGAGAGCACATAATGGCTCTCTCTTTACAACCTGAGGTGAATTTTAAGCTTTGTTCAGGATGGCGGCAAGATCCTGGTCCGGTGTGGTGATGGGTTTGATATCAAAGTTTTTGACCAGCACATCCAGCACGTTTGGAGTTATAAAGGCCGGCAGACTCGGGCCCAAGCGAATGCCCTTGATGCCCAGGTGCAGGAGGGTGAGCAGTATGGCCACCGCTTTTTGCTCGTACCAGGAGATTATCATGGACAAGGGCAGATCGTTTACACCGCATTTAAACGCATTGGCTAAAGCTACGGCAATCTGGATGGCCGAGTAGGCGTCGTTGCACTGACCGATATCCAACAGCCGGGGGATGCCTCCGATATCACCCAGTTTTTTATCAAAGAACTTGAACTTGCCGCAGGCCAGGGTCAGTACGATACTGTCCTGGGGCGTTTTTTCAACAAACTCGGCGTAATAACTGCGGCTTGGTCTTGCCCCGTCGCATCCCCCTACCAGGAAGAAGTGTTTGATGGCGCCGGACTTGACTGCATCTATCACCTTATCTGCCACACCCAGAACGGCGTTGCGGCCGAATCCCACCATAACCGATCCTTTATCTTCATCCGACTCAAAGCCGGGCAGGGCCAGTGCTTTTTCTATAACGGGTCCGAAGTCACCGTTTTTAACGTGCTTGGCGCCGGGCCAGCCTACATTGCCGGTGGTGAAGATGTTTTCCGCGTAAACCTTTTGAGGTTCTTGAATGCAATTGGTGGTCATTAAAATGGAGCCGGGGAACTGAGCAAACTCTTTTTTCTGGTTTTGCCAGGCTGTCCCGAAGTGACCATAGAAATGTTTGTATTTTTTCAGTTCCGGGTAACCGTGGGTGGGCAGCATCTCACCGTGGGTGTAGATATAGATGCCTTTGCCCTCGGTTTGTTTTAATAGTTCCTCAAGGTCTTTCAGGTCATGACCGGAGATGAGAATACACTTGCCCTTTTTGTGGCCGAGAGGAACTTCGGTGGGAACGGGGTGGCCGTAAGTTCCGGTATTGCCCGCATCTAAAATTTCCATCACCCGAAGGTTTATTTCACCGCATTTTAATGCTATGCCTACCCAGTCGTTCAGGGTTAGTTCTTTTTGGGTCAGGGCTGCCATTGCTTCATGGACAAAGGCATATACCTTATCGTCCTCTTGACCGAGAATAGCTGCGTGGTCTGCGTAAGCGCCGACACCTTTTAGTCCATATACAGTTATTTGCTGTAAAGATTGGATATCGGGGTCAGCTTCATGGTTGGTTACCAGACCCACTTCTTCTCCCTGCTTAACCAGCCCTGCCAGATCCGGGGCGGGTTTAAAACCGGCCGAGGGGTCGGAAAAGTTAATGCTGCCGCCTGCTGCGGCCACTTTTTCTTTAAGTTGAACGGTTAGTTCAACACAGCGGTTGATATAGGCCTGAAACCGGGTGGGGTCGAAGTTGACATTGGTAAGGGTGGAAAACATAGCTTCGACGGTAAATCTGTTGACTTCCGGGTCTGCTACTCCAACCCGGCGCCCTTCATGAGCGTACAGGGACAAACCTTTGACTGCATGCAGCAGCAGGTCCTGAAGGGCTGCCACATCGGGCTTTTTGCCGCACACCCCGGATACTGAACAACCCATACCTTTTGCCGTTTGTTCACATTGATTACAAAACATTTTTATACCTCCTCTGATTATTGGTAAATTTGGCCTTAATACTTTACCCGCCGGAAATTAAAATTTCCGTTGAAGGTGCGTTGCTTTTTGTTTGTGCTTTCTGGTTTGCGGCGGGTCTCGGTATTTGCTGTTGATAAAAAGATACCATTTATAAAATTAGCGGAAAATGATATGCAGCATTGGTTGGGTGTGATTTTGCTCACAGTGTGATGCTTGGAGGACTAACATTAGTTAAATCTGTTGGTTTTGCCCATAGGGTAAAATTTTCACCGGAGACAGGAGCGGTTTGGGGGTGCTTAATTTAGCGGCGGTTGCTTATGTGGCGCTGCCGGGTTATTATACCAAGCAAAGGGGTAGGAAAAATCGGGTTATAAGCGTAGGTAGCCCCGGGGTTGGATATGGTTGTAGAGTATTCATGTTATAAATCATAAAACTTACTGTTTCTTCACTAAAGGGAGAAGTCTGCTATGGGAGAGATGCTGCTTGGCTAAAATTTTACTGGTGGACGACGAGCGGTTACTGGTTAAAGGATTGAAGCGCAGTCTGGAAAATGAGGGCTATGAAGTGGGGGTGGCTTATGATGGCGCCGAGGCCTTGTCTTTGGTGCGCGGCGGTCCGGTGGATTTGGTAGTGTTGGATATTATGCTGCCGCGGGTGGATGGGCTGGAAGTATGCCGCCGCATTCGGCAGTTCAGTAATTTACCCATTATAATGTTAACCGCCCGGGGAGATGACGTGGATAAAATCGTTGGGTTGGAACTGGGGGCGGATGATTATTTGGCCAAGCCCTTCAATACCCGGGAATTAATTGCCCGGATCAGGGCTATACTGCGCCGGGTGCGGTTTGGCCGGTCCGAGGCTGCCGTTGGCTATCATGCGGACGGTTTAAGTGAGTCCGAACGGGCCGCTGATGAGACTAAATCAGGCAGTGGGTTGGCCGGTAATGCGGGAAGGTTGGACGATGGCGCGGGAACCGAAGACGGTTCCCGCGTACCGGATAGCTTGGCGCATAGTGACGTGGGGATGTTTCCGGACGCTGCTTTACCGGGAAAGATGATTAAAGCGGGCGGTTTGGAGATAGATGTGCTGCGGCAGCGTGTGGGCCGGGCGGGTCGGGCGGTGGAACTGACCGTCCGGGAATTTGATCTATTGCTGATCCTGGCTCGGCATCCCGGGCGGATTTTTACCCGGGAAGTGCTGCTGGAACAGGTTTGGGGACCGCGATATTTCGGAGAACCACGGGTGGTGGATGTCTACATCCGACGACTGCGGCAGAAAATAGAACCGGATACTGCCAATCCACGCTGGATTATGACTCGCTGGGGCGCCGGGTACTACTTTGCGGGAGAGAATTAATGAAAACACCGGTGAAAACTTGGATTAATATGTGGATGAATGTTCTAGCAAAAACCTCCATACGCTGGAAAATGGCCGGTACTTATTTTGTGCTGATCGTATTAATACTTGGCTCCGCCAATCTTTTCCTGCTGCGGGTACTGGAGCAGAGTTATCTTGGGGAAAAGGCAACTATCCACCTGGCCAATGCCAATATTATCGCCACCACCGGCCAGGATACGCTGCTGCGCCCGGATCGCAACGCTTATTATTTGGCCCATGATTTTGGCGCCCGGATGGGGGTTCGGGTGTTGGTATTGGATCAGCGGGGCAGTGTAATAGTCGATTCTTATGGGGAGGAATGGGTGCTGAACCGTACCTTGCGCCACGGTGAGGTGCAAACTGCGCTGGCCGGTTCGGGGCAAACAGGCGTGCATCGTCTGGGCAGCGGTGAAAGGGTGTTGTACGCAGCGGTACCGATGCTCCGGAACAAATCCGTGGCCGGGGTGGTTATGCTGGTGGCTGGCTTGGATGACGTTTACGCGGTGCTGGGTGATATTCAAGGGCGGATGGTTCTGGTTTCCCTGGTAAGCGGACTGGTGGCCGTGCTTTTGAGTCTGTGGCTGGCCGGACTATTAACAAGGCCGGTAAAGGAGCTGACCGGGGCGGTGCGGCAGGTGGCCGCGGGGCGCCTGGCCCAGCGTATCCCGGCTCGCAGCGGTGACGAGCTGGGACAGCTGGCCGTTGCTTTTAACGACATGAGCGGTCGGTTGGCTGAAGTTGACCGCTCGCGACGCAGGTTTTTAGCTGATGCCTCCCATGAATTAAAATCGCCTTTAAGCTCGGTAAAGGCATTGGCTCAGTCCCTTTTGGACACCAACGAACAAGACATTGCTGTCTACCGGGAATATTTGGCGGATATTAACACCGAAATGGACCGCCTGGCTCGGATTGTAAATCACATGCTGCAGCTGACCAGGCTGGAGGAAGGGGATTCACCGCTGCCTTTGGAAGACAGGAGCATCGGCGATTTGGTTGATCATGTGATAACATTGCTGTTTCCCCGGGCAAAAGAGTGCGGCGTTAGTTTGCAAACAAATATTGCTTCGGGATTATGTTGGCCGTTAAACCCGGATTTGACTACCGGCATAATACTTAACCTTGTGGATAACGCCGTCAGACATACTCCCGAAGGCGGCAGGGTGACAGTGGAGGCATGGGCGGAAAAGGAGAACCTAACCGTGCGGGTGGCGGATACCGGCGAGGGTATTCCCGCCGAAGATTTGCCCCGCATTTTCGATCGTTTTTACAGGGTGGATAAAGCCCGTTCTCGCGCCACAGGCGGTACCGGGCTGGGGCTGGCTATTGTCCGCCGGGCCATGCGCCGGCACGGGGGCACTGTAAAAGTGGCTAGCCGGTACGGGGCGGGGACCGTCTTTGAGCTGATGTTTCCTTATCAGCAGCATGTGCAGCAATGAAATCTGTTGTTTGTAGAATAAGTTAAACCGGGTTAAAGTGCCGGCTTTTTACTTTTTATAATGTAACAATTTTGTAATGAATTTGTAATAGATTTTTACACCGGTGAAATATTTCATGGTTATACTAACCTTAATGGTGATCATTGCATTTAAGTTTTGGATAGCTTTTGGATAGCTTAATGATACTTATAATTTATCCTTACAATGGAAATCAGGGGAACGACGTTAATTTTATTTGAAAGGGGCTATATTTATGCGAAAAGAAGGGAAAGCATTTAAGCTGAAGTTTATAACAGTGACGGCAGCGGTGTTGCTTCTATTGACTTTAACGCTGGCGGGGTGCGGTAAAGACAGCGACACCTCGTCACGACATGATGCTTTAAATCAAAATGGCGATATAAGCGCCAAGCCGGCCCAAACACAACAAAAGGTTACCCTTTATTTCAGTGATGATCAGGCTATGCGCCTTGTGCCGGAAGAAAGGACGGTAACCAAGGGGGATGAAGCGCTGGAGGCGGTAATCATTGGGGAATTGATAAACGGGCCCCAAAAAGATAACTTGGAGCAAACTATTCCTACGGGAACCAAGCTGCTTTCCGTATCGGTGGTAGACGGGGTAGCCTATGTCAATTTTTCCAAGGAATTTCAAACCAAGCATTGGGGCGGTTCGTCCGGCGAAACCATGACCCTTTATTCGGTGGTAAATTCGCTGGCTAAGCTGCCGGGCATTGAAAAGGTGCAGTTTTTGTTGGAAGGCGATAAAGAGGAAAGCATTTTAAACGGCAATATGGATACCACTGTGCCGCTGGCACCGGATTATAGCTTGGGCGATGAGTAATTGTTGAACAATTAATGTTCAGTTAAAACTGGGCATTTTTTTATTGTATAAAAAATCATATAAAAGGGATGCTATTAACGATTATTGGGTATGATAAGATTTTTTTAAAATTTTCATGGAGGTGACGGTCTTGGCAAAAGATCCTGCTAAAAATGTGATGATACTTGAAAATGTACTTCCTGAATTAATGAACGAAACAGCCGCCACCGGTTTGGTGCCGCGGGAACTGCAAAATTATGTAGCTCCGGCTCTTGAGGAATTTAGAAATGAAATGGCTTCGGAATTGGGTATGGACAATTATGCTTATGTGGACAAAGGAGAACTGCCCAGTCGCCTGAACGGTAAAGTGGGTGGTGGGATGACCAAAAAAATGGTCTCTTTTGCTGAGGCCGTGCTGGCTTGGAACTATAAAAACCGCACTATGCTAAATGGAGCAGCGAATAAGTCACCGGAGATGCTTAACGAGTGAACTCGTTCGATTAAAGCTGAACAGCGGGGCTTCAGATGGATTCTACCCTGTCTGAAGTAAAAATAGGGGGGCTGTTGCACAACGGACTAAATAGTTCATAGTGCGGCAGCCTTTTGCAAAGATACCGGATTATTATCGGAATAATTGGCTGCATCCGGGAAGGGGAGCGTCGCTCACTACTCTAAGAAAGTAGTTTTGCGACACTCCCTTGTAATTTAAAAAGCTGGTGTTTTGGACAAGGCAGTTCCTCCCATAACAAGATAGTATATATTTAATTTGTCACGCAGAAAAGCTGTGCAGTACAGGAAAGTCTTGTCGGTCACTCTTATATGTCGGCAGGATTAGTATTTAATCAGGAAGCTCTTTACATAGGGAAGCCCCTGTGTTAGCCTTTTAGACGGAGACTAAAAGTATTATGCGGATCAGCAATGCTATGTTGACAAATTATTTATTAAAGGAAGGTATCATTATGACGGTAAAAATTCGTGAGCCTTATTTCGTTGATGATCTGGTTGTTTATTTTATCAATGAAAAGGAGGCGCTCGTTACCGACTATGACTGCCGTTGGGAATTGCGAGCTACCGAAAATAGCTGTGAATGCTGTACTTACAGGTTTAGATCCCGGGTTAAGCCTGACTTTGTGTGCCGGCATATTGACGCGGTTAGGCGGATGAAGCGGCAAAGCTAAAGTAAATGACAGTAAAATTAGCGCATAGGACAGACTAATACCGCAATCCTGAACTAAATCCAGGCAAATAATTGGTATGGACTGAGTTGAATACTTAAAAATCAATTGCTAAGGGGGGTATGTATACTAAATGATTATGTCCCTTAATGTAACTATTCGCTTGAAGCTGCTTAATCAGCCCGGCACGTTGGCTAAAGTATTAGCTGTGATTGCTGAGGAAGGAGGCAATCTGGGTTCCATAGATTTGGTTTCCGCTGCCTCGGATTATGTGATCAGGGAATTGATGGTATGGTTTTATGATCGGGAAAACCTGGCGGGTTTGATTAATGCGCTGGAGGAAATTGCCGGGGTGCGGGTAGTTCAGGTGGCCGACCGGGTATTTACCAAACATCTGGGCGGCAAGATCGAAATTAAAGCGAAAAGGGAAATACAGGGCCGGGAGGATTTGGCGCTCGTTTACACCCCCGGGGTGGCCAGGGTTTCCCAAGCTATAGCAGGTGATCCTGAAATGGCTTACCGGCTGACTATGAAAGGTAATTCGGTAGCTATCGTAACCGATGGAACGGCTGTTCTGGGGTTGGGCAACATTGGGCCTCAGGCTGCTCTGCCGGTGATGGAAGGCAAAGCGTTATTATTTAAAAAATTTGCCGGTATTGACGCCCTGCCGCTGTGCCTGGACGTGCATAGCCCGAAGGAAATTATTGATACAGTAGTGGCCTGTGCTCCCGCTTTCGGTGGCATTAATCTGGAGGACATTGCTGCTCCCCAGTGCTTTGCTGTTGAGGAAGAACTGAGTCGGCGGCTGGATATTCCGGTTTTTCACGATGACCAGCACGGTACGGCTGTTGTAACAGTGGCCGGGTTGCTTAATGCGCTGCGGGTAGTGGATAAACGTATTGACAAGGTGAAAATCGTGGTGAGCGGCGCGGGCGCGGCCGGTGTGGCTATTGCTAAAATGCTGCTGTCAACGGGAGCGCGTGATATCGTGGTATGCGACCGTAAGGGGGCCATCGGCAGGGATGATATGCCGAATATAGACTCGAAAAAATGGCTGGCCCTGCATACCAATGAACGTTGCGTACGCGGTGGGCTGCGGGAGGTTATTGAAGGGGCCGATGTGATTATCGGGGTTTCCGGACCGGGGCTGCTGCACCGGGAAGATGTATTGCGCATGGCGGAAAAACCGGTGATATTTGCCTTGGCCAATCCGGAACCCGAAATAGATCCCATAGAGATACTGGATATTGCCGGAGTTATCGCTACCGGGCGTTCCGATTTCCCCAATCAGATCAATAATGTGCTGGCTTTTCCAGGCATTTTCCGTGGGGCGCTGGACTGTCATGCCCGCATGATTAACGACGAAATGTGCCTGGCTGCGGCCCACGTGCTGGCCGACATGGTTGCCCCCGGGCAGCTTTCGCCGGAGTATATTATCCCATCGGTTTTTAACGAAGACGTTTGCCCGGCGGTGGCCCGGGCGGTGCGGCAAGCGGCCCAAAGCACAGGTGTGTCCCGCAGGTATTTGTACGAAGAAAATGGGCAAAGCAAGCTGCTTAATTTTACGGTCTCTTAAGTTCCGGCTAAGGTAATACGAAGAAGGATTTACCTGGTAATAAAAAGAATCCATAAAGAAGGGTATAAAGACAAATTGCTGTATTAACCCAAAACCATGTTTTACGGCAGTGCAAGAGGTGTTGTACGTATTGGGTAATTTGAGGATAGATAAACACCAGGGGGTAACTTATGCCGGCGGTACGGTTAAACTGTTAGGTTCCCGGCTTAATATTTACGTGTACTTAGTAGACGGTTTGTTGGTTGATACCGGCCCAAGCCGATTTGCTGTGGACTACATTAATTTTTTCCGTTCGCAGCTTATTGAACAAGTGGTTCTGACTCATTTTCACGAGGACCACAGCGGCAATGCGCCCTGGCTGGTTAAGCAGGGTATTCCGGTGTATATTCATCCCGCTTCAGAATCCGTGTGCCTGGAAAAAGCCCATTTGCCGCTTTACCGCCGCTTTTTTTGGGGCAAGCGGGAGCCTTTTAAAGCTCATCCGCTAGGTGCTGTGCTGCAGACATCCCATAAAAATTGGCATGTGTTGGAGGCGCCCGGACATTCTTTTGACCATATTGCACTGTATGATGCCGGTGCGGGGGCCTTATATACCGGTGATCTTTTCGTTACCCCCAAAACCAAAATTATTATGCGGCCGGAAAATATACACCAGATTATTCGCTCGCTGCGGCTATTGTTGCAGTACGATTTTAGCACTGTGTACTGCGGTCACGCCGGGGTAGTGGAAAACGGCAGGGACCTGCTGGCCCAAAAACTTGATCATCTGGAAGCGTTAAAAGAAGACGTGCTGGAAATGCACCGCCGGGGAATGAGCATTGGCGCCATAAACAAAAAAATATATCCCAAAACAGTACCGCTTACCTACATATCAGGTAAGGAGTGGGCTTCAGAGCATATTATCAGGTCAATTATTAAAGATAGCTAGCGTTACGGTGGGCTAATAAAAACCAGGAAAAAAGGGAGTGTCGCAAAATTACTTTCTTGGAGTAGTGAGCGACGCTCCCTTTCCCGGATTCAGCCGGTTATTCCGATAATAATCCGGTATCTTTACCAAAAACTGCCGCACTATAAACTATTTAGCCCGTTGCGCAACAGCCCCTTTAGTTGCTTGGCTATTGTTATATAAAGATAGTAGTTACGCCAATCAAAAATCCAAGAAATATGATTGCCGGGATAATGTTAACGTTCTGCCATTGTGAATAATCTGATTTAAACTCTTCTTGAGCCGGTTCGGCATGTGCATGTGCCGCATGCGGATCCATAAATACCCCTCCCCGAAAATATTTTATATATCTCTTAATCTTTATTTTACATGCAAAGAGGTCTTACTTTCAATATTAATGGGATAATTAAATATTGTTAATCTGATTAGTGTCATAGCCTGGAAATTTTGAGCAAAGTATAGGTTGCAGGAAACCTTGCGTATAAAGGATTTGTTCAGTTGTTTCAAGAGGAGTGTATGTTAATGTTTTTTCCTGTTTCCGGTGTGGAAATTAACCCGCTGATCCCTCCGCTGGTGGCATTTATTGTCTCGTCGTTAACTGCCTCCGCCGGAGTATCCGGCGCGTTTTTACTGCTGCCTTTTCAAGTAAGCGTGCTCCATTATACCAGCCCTTCGGTTAGTCCGACTAACCTGATTTATAACATCGTAGCCATTCCGGGTGGCCTATACAGATTCATTAAAGAGGGGCGCATGGCCTGGCCGCTTGCCTGGGTGGTATCTATCGGCACGCTGCCGGGAGTTTTCTTGGGGTCTTGGGTGAGGATAGCATATTTGCCCGACCCGCGTTCGTTTAAGTTATTCATAGGTGGCGTATTGCTTTACTTGGGAATTAAAATTGTCACTGAGTTTACCGGTGGTTCCCAAAAGCAAAAGACGCAAAATAAGGCGTTGGAACAAAAGTTTAAGGAACGGGTGTCCGGGATAAGGGCGGAAAGAAACTCCAAAATAGCTGCCGGGCTGCCGGCCGATGCTGTGGTGAAAACCAAGAGCTTTTCACTTGTCAGGATTGAATATGAATTTTGGGGCGAAAATTATTCTTTCAGCACTACGGCCATTTTTATCCTGGCGCTGGCGGTGGGATTAATTGGCGGTATTTATGGCATTGGCGGCGGCGCTATTATTGCTCCCTTTTGCGTGTCTATTCTGGGCCTGCCTGTTTACACAGTAGCCGGTGCGGCGCTGGCCGGTACCTTCCTCACATCCATGGCGGGAGTAGTATTTTATTCTATTTTAGCAATGACAGCGGCGGGCGCGGCCACCAACGCGGCCCCGGACTGGTCGCTGGGCGCGCTGTTCGGGGTCGGTGGCCTGCTTGGGACATACTGCGGTGCATATATGCAGAAGTATTTAAAGGAAAAAACAGTCAAAGTAATCATGGCGGCCTTGATATTGTTTTTGGCTTTGCAGTATATCATCCAGTTTTTCCTTTAGAATATTTAGCCGTAGTTATGAGTTCCTTTAACTACCTTAACCCCAAATTTATCCTCGATCTTTTTAGCCAGTTCATCCATGTCCATATACGGACAGCTTGGCCAGGACTTGGTCATACAGGTGGAAAAATGCACAGCGTCAAAATCGACATTCTTTTTCACACAGCCAATATTGGGTATCAACTGGCGACCGTTGCATTCGCATTCCAAAAGACCCACTACTTGAACCGGGTCAGCGTAATTGGCAAATTCCCCTTCCTTCTCGTTGGCAGCTTTCAAGCATTTCCACTCACCGGGACAGCCGTATCCTTGGGACGCATAAGAACCGCAGGCAACAATTAATACTTTCACGCCAATCTCTCCTTTTTTAATTAATTACTTATAAAATTTATTCATTATTTTCTCTGCCGATTTTATAAATCCTGTTTAGATATGGAACTTAAAAATAAAGTTATGAAATTATGCTTAAAAAGGACAAACAGAACGATTGTCTATAAATATTTGTGAAATTGCTTTCTTTTACATTGTTTTTGACGTTTGATCAAAACAGGAACAATTTAGTATAGTAGAATTAAATAATATTTACTCTAACATTTTTCTGTCTTCTTCCATTTGCTTCGTTTATAAATTGTTTGCATTGAAATTGTATGAAGATGCCTGTCTGCATTTTCGTAATATTTAAAATTAAGGGGTGATGCAAAAAAAATATTATTAGACTATTTAGATAACCGATGTTAAAACAACTAAGGAGGTCGAATAAATGCCAAGGTTTAGAGATCCAAGCCTGACCAGCCGGCCCTCGAACAAGTCACCGCGGGTAATAGATCCCAAAAACGCTAAGCGGTCCGTTGACCCTGCGGTGTTGGAAATGATCGATGTGGCCAAAGAAAAAGGTGTAATTACAGCTTTTGATCGGGTACTGGCCCAACAGCCGCAATGTCAGTTCGGTTATAAAGGTATCTGCTGCCGTTTCTGCATGATGGGTCCCTGCCGTATTAAAGCGGACGAAGGCCCCGCCAGCAGAGGTATCTGTGGCGCCAATGCCTGGACCATCGTAGCCCGCAGTGTTGGCCTGATGATCCTCACGGGCTGCGCGTCCCACGCTCAGCACGGTAATCACATTGCCCACGTACTGCACATGATCGCTGAAGGTCAAGCGCCGGATTACTCGATTAAAGACCCGGAAAAGCTGATTAGAATATGTAAAAAAGTAGACATTGAAACCGAAGGCAAAGACAATAACACTCTGGCCAAAGAACTGGCTGAGAAAGCACTGGATGACTTCAAACGGCTTAAAGGTGAAGGCGAAGCCACTTGGACAACCAAGATGCTTATTGACAAAAGACTTGAAAATTACCGTGAACGCAATGTAATGCCGCATGGTTTGCACGCGGTGATTTCCGATCTGGTCACCCAGGCTCACGTTGGCATGGACAACGACCCCGTCAACATAGTATTCAGTGCGGTGCGCGTTGGTTTGGCCGACCTGGCCGGCAAATGGATTGCCACCGACCTTTCCGATATTATCTTCGGTACCCCTCAGCCCGTTATCAGCGAAGCTAATATGGGAGTACTCGAACCCAGGAAGGTTAATATCATACTGCACGGTCATAACCCGCTGCTCAGCGAAATGATCGTTGCCGCGGCCCGTGAATTGGAAGACGAAGCCAAAGCGGCCGGGGCTGAAGGAATCCAGCTCTCCGGTATCTGCTGCACCGGTAACGAAGTGCTTATGCGCCAAGGGGTACCCCTGGTTACCTCCTTCTCATCCCAGGAACTGGCCATTTGCACCGGCGCCGTAGACTGCATGGTAGTTGACGTACAGTGCATCATGCCCGGTTTAAACACCGTAGCCCAGTGCTTCGGCACCAAACTGATCACGACTTCGGATCTCGTCAAAAACCCCGGCACCATGCACATCGACTATCAGGAAGCCACGGCCATGGAAAACGCCAAAGAAGTAATCCGTTACGGCATCGAAGCTTTCCAAGAGCGCGGCAACCGGCCGGTACACATCCCCAACATCAAGAACAAAGTAGTAGCCGGCTGGAGCATTGAAGCACTCCTTGCTCTGTTTGGCAAAGTTAATTCTGAAAATCCCATCCGGGTACTTAACGAAGCCATCACCAGCGGGGAATTAAAAGGCGTAGCCTTTATGGTAGGCTGCTCCAACCTGAAAACCTTCCAGGATCAGGCCCATATTGAAATTGCCAAAGGCATGCTGAAAAATGACGTATTTGTTATCTCAACCGGTTGCCATGCCCAGGCCTGTGCCAAGGTCGGCATGATGGACCCGGATAAAGTCGATGAATACTGCGGCGAAGGACTGAAAAGTTTCCTCAAGCGCCTCAATGAAAAATCAGGCCTCAGTGTAGGTCTGCCTCCGGTATTCCATATTGGCTCTTGTGTGGACAACTCTCGCGGCGCCGAGCTCTTGATGCTGATGGCCGAAGATCTCGGTGTAGACACCCCGAAAGTACCGTTTGTAGCTTCTGCCCCTGAAGCCATGAGTGGTAAAGCTACCAGTATTGGTACCTGGTGCTTGGATATCGGTATGCCTACTCATGTAGGTACCATGCCGCCGGTGGAAGGCTGCGATCTTATTTACAGCATCCTTACCCAAATAGCCGGCGACGTGTTTGGCGGTTATTTCATTCTCGAACCCGATATCGAAACATCCATTGAAAAACTGCTTAACGCTCTGGAATACAGAACCTGGAAACTGGGCGTACACCGCCAGGTAGCCGAGGATCTGGAGACCAGTCTGTGCCAAAACTGGTAAAATACCACGAAAGGGAGGGAAATAGAAGTGAGCGAAGCCATTAACTTTGATCAAATTTTCGAAGGCGCCATCGAAGCGGGCAAGGAGCCCAAAAAGCTGTTCAAGGAAGCCTACGAGGGCACCATTACCGCCCTCAGCTACGCGGAGATACTGCTTAATCAGGCTATCCGCACCTACGGCAAGGATCATTCCGTGGGGTATCCCGATACTGCTTACTTTCTGCCGGTCATCCGCTGCTTAAGCGGCGAGGAAATTAAAACTCTGGGCGACTGTGTACCGGTGCTCAACCGTATGCGGGCCGCCGTTAAAGAAGAAAAAACTTTTGCCAACGCCCGCAAGTGGGGCGAAGCTACCTGGTACGCCGCCGATATTATCGAGGCCGTCAGGTATATTAAAAACACCCCCGAAAATCCGCTGCACGTAGCTCCCTGGACCGGGTTCATCGGTGACCCCGGAGTGCGCCAATACGGCACCAAACTGGTGGACTGGACCATCCCCGGCGAAGCGGTTATTCTGGGCCGCGCCAAAGATAGCAAATCCGCCAAGAAGATTGTGGACAGCCTTATGGCCAAAGGCCTGATGCTGTTCCTGTGCGATGAAATAATTGAACAACTGCTGGAAGAAGGCGTTAAGCTGGGTGTGGATTTAGCTGCTTTCCCGCTGGGCAACTTTACCCAGGTGGTCCACGCCGGCAGCTATGCGTTGCGGGCCGGCATGGCGTTCGGCGGTATCAAGCCGGGCGATTACAATGCCCAACGCGACTACCAGCACCGCCGCGTACTGGCTTTCATCATGTATCTGGGCGAACACGACATGGTCAAGACCGCCGCCGCCATGGGCGCCATCAACATAGGCTTCCCGGTCATCACCGACCAGGAGCTGCCCGCGGACAAGCAAATTAAAGACTGGTTCGTCAGCGAGCCCGACTATGAGAAGATCGTACAGACCTGCCTGGAAGTACGGGGCATTAAAATTACCTCCGTGGATATCGACGTGCCCATTACCGTGGGTCCCGCCTTCGAAGGCGAGTCCATCCGCAAGAAGGATATGTACGTTGAATTCGGCGGCACCAAGACCCCCGGCTTTGAGCTGGTGCGCATGGGTGACGACACCATTGAAGACGGTAAAATCGAGCTTGTCGGCCCGGACGTCGACACCGTACCCGAAGGCAGCCGGATGCCCATCGGTATCGTCGTGGACGTATACGGCCGCAAGATGGAAGAAGACTTTGAACCCGTGCTGGAGCGCCGCATCCACTACTTCTCCAACTACGGCGAAGGTTTGTGGCACACGGCCCAGCGGGATATCAACTGGATTCGGATCAGTAAAGAAGCCTATGCCAAGGGCTTCCGCTTAAAGCATATCGGCGAAATACTGTACGCCAAGTTTAAATCCGAATTCTCCGCTATCGTGGACCGCATTGCGGTTACCATTTACAGTGACGAGCAAAAAGTGCTGGAAATGCGCGAATTGGCCCGCGAATATTACAAGAAGCGTGACGACCGCCTTAAAGAACTGCGGGACGAGAAAGTGGACACCTTTTACTCCTGCACCCTGTGCCAGAGCTTTGCGCCCACCCACGTGTGCGTGATCGCCCCCGAGCGAGTCGGTCTGTGCGGCGCGGTGAGCTGGCTGGATGCCAAAGCGGCTTATGAAATTAACCCGCACGGCGCCAATCAGCCCGTTCCCAAGGAAGGCGTAATAGACGAAGTCAAGGGCCAGTGGAAGTCCTTTAACGAATTCACATTTGTTAACTCTCAGCGCACTGTTGAGGCCGTTAACTTCTATACCATTATGGAATACCCGATGACCTCCTGCGGCTGCTTTGAGTGCATCCTGGCCATGGTGCCCGAATGCAACGGCTTTATGGTCGTAAACCGGGAGCACGGCGGCATGACCCCGTCCGGTATGACCTTCTCCACGCTGGCCGGCACCATCGGCGGCGGCGCTCAGATGCCCGGCTTTATGGGCATCGGCAAATCATACCTGGGCTCACCCAAGTTTGTGCCCGCCGACGGCGGCTTGGGCAGGCTGGTGTGGATACCCAAGGCACTGAAGGAAGAGCTGCGGCCCGCCTTGGAAGAAGCAGCGGAAAACGCCGGTTTGGGCAAAGACTTTGTGGATAAGATTGCCGACGAAACCGTAGGTACCAGCGGCGAGGAAATTATGTCCTTCCTGGAAGAGAAGGGGCACCCCGCACTGACTATGGATCCGTTGATGTAATGTGGAATAATTACTGCTGAACCTGATATGCAGCTGCTTACAGCTGTGTACAGCCATGGCGGTTTTGTTGATAGTAACCGGCAGATTACCTTCGGCGAGTAGGTAATGTTGGTATAATTCCGGCAATACTGAGCAAGCCGGGTAAACTGCTGGTTTATATAAATTTATAAATCTTGGCATACTTTAGCCTCCCCCTGGCCGGAAAAACTCCCCCCGACCAGGGATTTTTTTTGCTATCTTTTGTTTAAAAACATAGACTGGGCAATTATAATTGTGGTAATATTGGATAGAAATCATCGCCAATAAGTTATTGACTTTTAATATGAATAATTGTAAAATAGTGATAAAAATCACATATACTGTAGGTGGATTCAAGTGTTGAATAAAGTGTGTATTATGTATAAAGATCACCTCCGGCTAACGTTGCTGGTGGCTGGCGGAGAAGCCAGGATAACGTATATTTACTGGCTGAAAGAGCCGCCCTTTGGGATGGAGGAGTACGAAAGCTATGAAGGTAAATGGGTGGAAGGCAGTGTGGAGGAACCTGTAATATTATTTAATGGAACGCCGCAGGGTACGCAAAAAATTGATTTGACGCCGCATATTGAAGATACGGAGATTATTCACCAGCTTATTGGGGTAACGCGATCTGGTAAGCTGAGCTGGCGTACGGTTTCTGAGGATGAGTATAATGAATTTATGAAAAATCTTGATTATTGATGTGCGTGAAAGTCTTCTTATTATTGCAGGGCGAGAAAACTTTCACATCGCCCGGCCAAAAGCTTAACCCTCCCAGTGGCGTTTTTGTAATAACATAAACAATTTGTTGTTAACCGTTTGCCCTTACGGGCTATTTTTTTTGATAGAACCGGATAGCTTGCCGGGAAGTCCGTAAATATAGCTATGTGGTCGTTGGCGCGCGGTGTATTAAGAGAGTACATGGGGAGGGAATCGTATGGTGGTGGGAATATTAACCTTGGAATTATTACTGGCTGGGGCGGATTCTCTAAAAGAAAAAAGAAAAGTGTTAAAAAGCTTGCTGGAAAGGTTGAAGCACCGTTTTAATATATCAGTAGCGGAGGTCGGCCGGCAGGACAGCTGGAATTATTCTACGGTGGGCATTAGCGCTGTTAGCGGCGAAATGGCACATACGCAAAAGGTACTGGACTCGGTGGTTCGTTTTGTGGAGAGTCATAACGGTGTGGAAGTTATTGGCATGGAAAGGGAACTGCTTTAGGAAATGTTTTAGTACCGACTCCTGATGATTTGCCGGGGAGAATGCCGTGTATGGAAGCGGCAACCAAGGCGTGCGGAGTCCGGGCTTGGCGGATAAATTGCATAATATGTCGTTTAGTAACTGGTTGTAACTGTCGGGGAGGCGAACGTATGAATCCTGCGGCGGTATCTTTCTATCTGTATTACCCTGAGGGAAAAGCCCACCGCGGCATAAAAGCATTGCCTGTTACCGGTGCCGCGGTTCGTATAAATTATTGGCAATTTGTTAGCTTTTTTATACAGTTTGAAGATATGGGTGAAATTAATCCCCATTATGCGGGTTTAAAAAAGCTGCAGGATAATTATATATTATTCCTGGTCGAGAAAGCCGGTATACCTGTAAGCTTTTGCGTGTTCAGACTGCATAAAGTGGATCTGGTGGAAATTGATCTCCTTGTGGTGCGGCGGGATTTAAGGAGAATGGGGCTGGGACGGATGTTATACAGCTACCTGGAACAAAGCTTTCCTGACGGCACAGCCTTTTTTGTGGAGAATACTACCTTTGCGGGCAGCAAGTTTTTTAAAAGCTGTGGTTTTTACAAGGACGTTGATTTAATTAAGGTGTTAAAAGGCGGTAACAGGCTGCCACCGGTCTATTAAAATGATGCCGGCAAAAAGCACGAGGCGCCGGCGGAAACTTGGTGTAAAGTAGTACGCCGCCTTAATAATGTAAAGCCACCTACTGATATTAATCAATAAGTGGCTTCTTTAATCTGCAATAATGCTGACTTTAAGCTAAATATTATTAAAAGTTACCATTAATATTTATAATAGGTTTACCGCATCGCCGTATTTGTTTTGAAAGCGCATGCTTTCAAATAAAACTACATCGTTGTTGGTAACATTATGCCCTGTACGAGCCATTAGTACATTGGCCGGGTGTTCTATTATATCGGGATCGTCCGTTGGGGTTCGTTTCATACCCACACTGCCAAACAAGTTGCACAGGACTCTTTGGTAAGCCCAAATATCCAATTTTGTGTTACGGGTATCCCAATGCCAGCACATTTCCATAGTAATAACAATAAAATTCTCCATTGCGGGATTGGCAAAGCCTGTCTGTAAAATGTTTTCCGCTATTTTGCAGCGGCGCCAGTCCGAGCTTATTTCAATGCCGCCCAATTCCAAAACATGGGAGTGTTTGATCCAGCGGGAGCTTTCATCGGGTCGGTGAAAAGTAATATAGCCTACTATCTCTTTATCGTGCCTGGCTATATAAATCATGCCGTGGGGCATTTCAGTTATCATGATCAGCGCATCTTTTTGTTTATCGGGAGGGCGAAAATTGGTTAGTTTATCGTTCATGGTCAATTCAGCCAAGTAGGATCCCGGGCAGGGGCCTTCAATAAATACGGTACCCTTTGGTGTTTCGTGGATAACCTGTTGGATCATGTAAAAACCTCCTTGACCATACCGTAAATATATTTCAAATCGCTTAGCTTTAGTGCTTAAACGCTTAACATATTATAAATGCTGTTAAAGCATGTTTGCAATACATGGAAATTAAGTGCCTATATTAAAAATTTTCTGTTTACGTTACCTTTGTCTAATATATTTACCCGGCTCTACACCCAATACTCGTAAAAGCGCAGTTGTAATTCCTTGAGGCTGATTTTCCGGGTAGATATTTTGTTTAATATTGTGGCGGCGGTATCCAGGGCGTATACGCTTACCCCGATACCCCGGGGATCCACATCATCCAGGTTGATTTCATGACCGCCCAACCCGGCTGAGCGGATTTTGCCCCACAGACTTGGCAGTATAACACCGATGTAAGGCCGGTCAACAGGAACAATAATCACCTCGTATACTTTTTTACGCACACCGTCGAATATAAACTCCATTTTCATCACAGGGTCAACTTTTAATTCATAATTGTCCCAGTCTATGATGTCTTCATATATTAAGAGGCCAATGCCGAAATGTCTTACCATGCCAATCATTTTAATCCGCCTTCCTAAAGAATAATTGATATCATAATATAATTATTGATGCTAATTATTTTTTGCTTATTTTGCCTGCTAGTCGGCGGTAATCATTACCTTAATACAATTGTCTTTACGGTCTTTAAAGATACGGTAACCTTCCAGAATATCATCCAGTTTTATTTCATGGGTAATTAGCGGCGCAACATTCAGCCTGCCTTCTGCAATTAATTTCATCAGCCGGTCCATATTGTTAAGAGGTACCAACCCGGCCTTTAAAGTTAGGTTTTTATAAAATAACTTGCCAATAGGGAAATCATCCATCCGGGCTGGCCCAATACCCACCAGAGACACTACTCCGCCTTCGGTTGCACAGGATATGCATTCGCTAATAGTAGTCCGCAGTCCCACGGCATCCACTGCCAGTTTTACTCCACGACCGCCGGTGATCTTCTTTATGGCCTTGGCGGCCCGGCCATTATTTGGATTAATGATATGTGTCGCACCCATGCTGCGGCCCAGTTCAAGGCGATAGTCCTCCACATCCACCAGGAAAATGCGGGCCGGGCTAAACAGCTTGGCCGAGGCTAGCGCACAGAGTCCCACAGGGCCCGCCCCGAAAATAGCTATGTCGTCACCCGGCTGGGGACAGCCGTTGGTAACTGCAAAATAGCCGGTGGATAACACGTCGCCCACTAAAAGTGCCGCTTTATCGCTAACGTGGTCGGGTATGGGAACCAAACAGGAATCTGCGGCCGGCACCCGCACGTACTCGGCCTGGGCACCGGGCAGATCACCCATTAATTTGCCGCCCCCGAACATGCCGTTTGTGAGACAAGCGTATACTTTCCCCTCTTTACAGTGAGTGCAAACACCACAGTATGGATTAGCCGCCGCTGCCACGCGGTCGCCCGCGCCAAACTTTCTGACATTTTTGCCCGTTTGTTCAACAATACCTACAAATTCATGACCAATAATAAAATTGGGGTAAAGCGGAAAGTCACCCTGCCAGAAATGAATATCGCTGCCGCAGATTGATGATGCGGTTACCTTTAGTATGACATCATCATCATTTTGTAAAACCGGTTTTGGTGTTTCTTCTAAAGAAAGTTGATTGTTTTCTCTTAAAAATAAAGCTTTCATTGCGGAGCACCGTTCCTTTCAACGAAAAACTATTGGAGAAAGTTTGCGCTATAATGATTTTATATTGTGAAGGACTTTTCTGCCTTGATAAGATAAAACTGACATCACTTAGTCAATTATATCAAGGAGGGGACAACTGTGAAAGCAATTTAATGAAAAATTGGACGAAAAACGGGATATGGTGGTATTAATGCGCTGCCTGGCAGTGCTTTAATTGGCTTTCAAATACTATAAAAAGCTTATAAATATTCTGTGTATGTTTTGGTAAAAATTTAGTGATAAAGATTAAATCAAAATTGTATACGCTTGCTTTTAAGACTGCGGGAAATCTTGCTTAAAACTGATATACGGACATGTCTATTGTAAGGAAGGGGCTTAATAGTGACGCAGTTAAGTGAAGAGCGGTTCTTAGATTCCTTTAACCGGCAGTGGTGCTGGCGGGTGGTACGGATGGTACATCTGGGACGAAGCGGGAATGTGTTGGATTTTCCGGCGGTACTGGCCGGCGTTGTGGCCGGACGGGCCGGGCAAGGTAATTTTTCCGGGGTAACCAGGGAAAGTCAGGTGCCCTGGGGCGATTATCTGTATATGCAGTCAGTAATTAAATCATCCCGGGGTAAGCCTGCTTATACTCGCCTGTTTATTGATATTGCGGACACTATGTTCTACCATGTACAGCCGGATCGGGCACTTATTATGAATAACCGGGAGGTGGCGGCTTTTTTCCCGGCGAGCGAGCCAATGGCGAAAGACTTCTTGCACATGGAGGGGACATTGGGTTTAATTCGCCAATTATGCGATTTGGTGGGCAAGGATCAGGCGAGCGTGAGTATTTTGCCAAGCTAGCTCAATAATTGCTTTGTCTGCTTCTGTATGGGCCTGTGCAAGGAGCGGCCAAGCATACAGAGGCGGGGTTTTTACAATCGTGTTGCGCACAGCCCGCTTATTGTTCATGGTTTATGATTTGTGGGTGCGGGATGTAGGATGTATAATGTTAAGAGACAATTAACAGTGGTTGATTACAGAAGGATAATGCCGGAATTACCAGCCAGTGATGCCGGTTATCCTTATTTCTTATGTTTGCTAATCAATCACATGTAGACAGTGTTTAAGTATTATTTATTGCGAGGTGTGTCATATGTCGAATAAACTGCCTGGAGACGATCAACAAGTAACGGTGCAGGGCAGGCACACTGAATTTACGGGAGACGATAAGTTTCGGTTTTCGTGCCATGAGCACTTGGAGTGTTTTAATCGTTGCTGCCGGGATATTAATATATTTTTATCGCCCTATGACGTTTTGCGCATGAGCAGGAAGCTGGGGCTTACCACAGGTGATTTCTTGCGCTGCCACACCACCAGGCTGCGGCCTGGGGAGCGGGGGTTTTGTGTGGTGATTATTAAGATGCGGGAAGATGCCGACCTGGTTTGCCCTTTTGTTACGAAGCGGGGCTGTTCGGTTTACGATGAAAGACCCTGGTCCTGTCGGATGGCCCCGGTGGAAATACGAGGTGAAAACAAGTACGGATTTGCCTTTGACAGCGATCACTGTCGCGGCTTGCTGGAGGACAGGGAGTGGACAGTGGAGGAGTGGATGCAAAACCAGGGCAACGATAAATACGGCGAGTTGGAGCCGGAGTTTGATAAGATTCCGCAAACGCTTAAATTTACCGGGTTGTCGGCTCTTGACGAGCATATTGGGGAAATGTTTTACATGGCCTGCTATGATCTGGACAGGTTCCGCCGTTATGTATTTGAAGGCAGCTTTCTAAGCATCTTTGGAGTGGATAAGGACACGGCGCGCCAAATCAAAGATGATGATCCGGCGCTGTTGCAATTCGGCTTTCACTGGTTGGCCCGAAACTTTGATCTGCGCAAGTCGATGGAAGTAAGGGACGAGGTTTTCGGGATCGAACAGCGGGGCTAATGAATGAACGGTAAATTTCTTTGAGTTCACACAATAATGGAACCATTGGTACTGTTGTCCCCTTAATCGAGCAGCTCGCCGATGACGTTGAACAGGTCGATGGACCGGATAATGCCAACCACCTGATTTTCATGTACTACCGGGACAATATTGATCCGGCCTGTAAGTATTGCTTTGGCCGCTACCGTGATGTTATCCGTGGCTTTAACGTAGTTTTCCTTGACCGGACGCATTACTTCCATGACGTTGATCGTCATGGCGTTGTTCTCAATAATATCTCTGACAAAAATACGCGCCAGCGATGAGCCGATTTGAGACTTAATTTCCAAGGATTTCAAAATGGACCGAATGGTTACTATGCCTACCAGGTGTTCACTGTCATCCAACACGAGCACGGAGCGGTGGCCGTTAATCACCCGGTTAACCATAGTAAAGCTGTCCTTTAATACCTTAATAGCCTGGGCCAGTGTGTCCGTGGTGTGCACCGCGGAATAGTCGCTGACCGGTACCATAATATCCATAGCTATCTTTTTTGTGGTCATATGAACCTATTCCTCTCATTGCATTTTTATCTATTTTTATCTGCCGCTGCTTTTTGTATGCCTGACATGCTTCCGGTTTATCTGCTGTACTTGTGATCGTGTTTGCGGAAACAGCGTTAGCAAGTGTTTTAACATTCCATATAGTTTTGCTCCGTATGTACTCGTTTATGTTCGGTGCCGGGTTTTGAGAATTGAAAAACATTAATCCTGCGGCGGTAATTTATCGCCGACAGGATTTTTTTG
The DNA here is from genome assembly GCF_039851975.1 of Desulfoscipio sp. XC116. Lineage (GTDB taxonomy): Bacteria > Bacillota > Desulfotomaculia > Desulfotomaculales > Desulfallaceae > Sporotomaculum. Next base: position 3,402,190 of record NZ_CP156660.1, on the reverse strand, counting down.
TCGATAAATTAACTTGATCTGTTGCACAATATGGTTACAAAGGGTATCTTTATAATGAAATATGATTTTAAAGCACAGGCTTTAAGTTTGCCGTAATATATGAGCGTTTATCTTTTAACCTGCACCCGGGGTGGTTAAAACAGGTTATGTGTGGGACCGCTTATCAGGTGCGATGATCATGGGGAGGTAAATTGCTATGGGTGAGCTGTTTCAGGCTCGGACAATGCGGGAAGCCCGGGAATTATTAGGGGAACATATCAAGGCGGCTTATGTTACTGAGCAAGTGCCATTGCTGAAAGCACTGGGCCGACGTTTGGCACGGGACCTGACGGCCGTGGATGCGGTGCCCGGTTTTGACCGGGCTACTATGGACGGCTTTGCCGTGCGGGCCCGGGATACCCTTGGGGCAACGGAAAGCCTGCCTGCTTACCTTGATATAACCGGTGAAGTGCGCATGGGGCAAAATACCGCGGTTTCTGGAGGACTCGGGGCAGGTCAGGCCTGGCGCATACCCACGGGGGGTATGCTGCCACCCGGGGCGGATGCGGTATTAATGGTGGAATATACCGCGGAGCTGGATGAGCGGACCATTGGAATAACCAGGCCGGCAGCGACGGGAGACCATATTGTACGCATAGGCGAGGATATTGCATCGGGGGACGGTGTGCTGTCCCGCGGACATGTGCTCAGAGCTCAGGATCTGGGTCTGCTGGCGGCGGCAGGCGTATCTGAGGTGCCGGTGTTCGTGCCAACCCGGGTGGGTATAATATCTACCGGTGACGAATTGGTGGAAACTTATGAACAGCCCGGGCCGGGTCAGGTACGGGATATTAATTCTTATGCCTTATATGGCCAGGCGGCGGTCACCGGTGCCCGGCCCCGCATTTATGGTATTGTGCGGGATAATTATAAGCTGCTGCTGGATCGGCTAAGGCAGGCGCTGGCGGAATGTGACCTGGTGCTGCTTTCCGGCGGCAGTTCGGTGGGCACCAGGGACGTGGCCGCTCGGGTATTGGATGCCTTGGGCTCACCGGGGGTGTTGTTCCATGGTATTTCCATAAAGCCCGGCAAGCCCACTGTGGGGGCGGTGGTGGATGGAAAGCCTGTATTCGGGCTGCCCGGCCATCCGGTATCCGCAATGGTTGTGTTTGACTTGCTGGTTACGCCCCTTTTAAGGCACGGCGCTTATTTACAAGACCCGCTGGAATTTCCCGTCCGTGCCCGGCTGAACCGCAATATGCGCTCGGCCGCCGGCCGGGAGGACTATCTGCGGGTTCGCCTGTATCAAGAGAACGGTGTGCTTATCGCTGAACCCGTGCTTGGTAAATCGGGCCTTATCAGCACAATGGTGCAGGCCGGAGGCCTGGCTCGCATACCCGCCGGGAAGGAAGGTGTCGAAGCCGGCGAATACATTGAAGTAAAACTGTTCTAGCGAGGCTTGCAATTGTCATTGCGAGTGCAAGCGAAGCAATCCCAGACACCGAAGCAGGTTCCCAACGAAATGTGGGCTGTAAAACGAAGGTTGCTTCGTCGCTTCGCTCTTCGCAATGACGGATGGCCAACGTCGCAGGTTGCGTTCATAGCAATGACAGGCTAAGCTGTATTTCCATTCTTCCGCTAGTGTTGCGTTGGCGGCATGGACCTGCGGGACTGGGCATGATCATGTGCGACAGCCGGGGTTGGGGATCGGCAGGCTGTGCTTACACAATCCGTTCGCCGTGGGAGTAAATATTCATTCGGTTGCCCCGGGCAAAGCCCACCAACGTAATTCCCAACTGCCCGGCAAGCTCAATGGCCAGGTCTGTGGAGGCGGAGCGGGATACGATTACGGGTATGCCCAGGCGGGCGGATTTAATCAGTATTTCCGAGGATATACGCCCGGAAAAAAGGAGTATCTTATCTTGGGCCGGTACTCCTTGCAGTAAGCACCAGCCGGTTATTTTATCCAGTGCATTATGGCGGCCCACGTCTTCAAAAAAACAAAGGATTTGTTCGCCGTCACTGAGAGCGGCTCCGTGGACTCCCCCCGTGGCGACAAATAGATCGGAGAGGCCCTCCACTTTTTCGCGCAGGGCGCTGACAGCGGAACTGGAAATGCTTAAGCCGGTGGACACGGGAGTGATCCCGGTGTCATTGACAAAATAAAAGGAAGCTCTTCCCCGCCCGCAGCAGGAGGCCACATGGCGCTTGAGAAATTTTTTTTCGGCCTGCACCGGGCGGTGGGTTTCCACCCAGACCAGGCCGTCAACATCATTAAAGGAAAAACCGGCTACGTCCGAGGCGCCGGCAATCATGCCCTCGGCAAAAAGAAATCCGTAACATAACTCACGCAAATGCATGGGAGAGCAAATTAATGTAACCAATTCAGTGCTGTTTAAATACAGCGTGATGGCTGTTTCCCGGACAACCACGTCTTCTGCGCGGGTACGGGATGAGCCGTGTACTTTTTCAATAAGTACGGGCTTTTGCATAGTCAAAAGAATCCCTCCGGTGCTGCTTGATGATTTAATTGTACACGTTTATAGAAAAGCAGTGCAATATGTTTATATTAAGACAAGGCAGCCGAACAAGTGTGTACTATTAAACAAATTCATTATTTCCATAATCAAAGTACAGGCATATACAATGGTGTTTTGATATAAATTTAGGGAGGCTTGGATAATTGTTTAAAGTGGCGATTTTAACTATGAGCGATAAGGGTTCGCGGGGTGAGCGTGAGGATCGCAGCGCCGAAGTAATTAAAGAGTTGATGATACAGCAGGGCTGGACGGTAGCGGAATACCGGGTTATTCCAGATGATTACGATACTATTGTGGAAACACTAATTGATTTAGTTGACCGTGGCCGGCATGATCTTATTATAACTACGGGAGGTACGGGTTTCAGCCCGCGGGACAATACCCCCGAGGCCACGCGGGCTGTTATCCACCGGGAAGCGCCGGGTCTGGCTGAGGCCATGCGCCTGGAAAGCCTGAAGAAAACCAACCGGGCCATGCTATCCCGGGCAGTGGCGGGCATCAGACACGCTACTCTCATTGTTAATTTGCCGGGCAGTCCCAAAGGGGTGCGGGAATGTCTGGAGGCAATTTTGCCTGCGCTGCCCCACGGTCTGGAAATACTCACGGGTCAGGCTAAAGATTGCGGCAACGCGGGGTAGTTGCTGCCTATAATAAGTTGCGTTTCAAGTTTTTTAGTGATTTACCGTATAAAACCAAATTAATTGTGGGAAAATATTTCTAGGAGTTCGGAAAGCCGTTTGCCCTTAAATCAGACATTGGTGTTTGCACCACTTTGGTTCAGGAATATATGTGCCCGGATTTTTTGGGTGTTGTGTTTTTGAGCGAACAAAGCTTAACTTGACTTGGTTGGCGTAAGTTTCCCACTTCTGTAAGCGTGGGACTTATGCCAACCAAAACATGCATTTGCAGTTCTAAAGTTCAGGGGGAGCTGAATTTCCTCCCCCTGAACTTTAGAACTTGCCTTAATAGCTTGTCAGACAGCAGGTGTAAAAATAAACTCTAATAACACCAGAGGGAGAGAGCCTGAGCAATATTAAATAAATTGTCCTTTTTATAAAAAATAAGGGTAATTTCTTGCTAAAAAATACTTGCTTTTAGTTGGCTCGTTCTATATTATATTACTTGGGTATTAGCACTCGGCTTTAATGAGTGCTAACAATAAATAAAACCGCTCAATACTTTATCAAATAATATTAAGGAGGGGTTTTTGTGATAAGACCTTTAGGCGATCGGGTAGTTGTTAAGCCTCTGCCCAACGAAGAAGTTACCAAAAGCGGTATTGTGCTGCCGGATACGGCTAAGGAAAAGCCGCAGCAAGGCGAAGTAGTGGCAGTGGGCTCCGGCCGTCTGTTGGATAACGGACAGCGCGTGGCCATCGACCTGAAAGCAGGGGACAAGGTGTTGTTTTCCAAGTATTCCGGCAACGAAGTTAAAATCGACGAAGTTGAGTATTTGATTTTACGGGAAATGGATGTTCTCGGCGTAATCGGGTAGCAGGCAAGTTTTTTAAAAGACTATATATACCTAATTGAAGGAGGTAAGTTAAAGTGGCAGGTAAAGATATAATTTTCCGCGAAGATGCTCGTAAGGCACTTGAAAAGGGTGTAAACGCGCTGGCTGAAGCGGTTAAGGTTACCCTGGGTCCCAAGGGCCGTAATGTAGTGCTGGAGAAAAAATTTGGATCTCCGATGATTACCAATGACGGCGTAACCATCGCCAGGGAAATTGAGCTAGAAGATCCATTTGAAAATATGGGCGCTCAGCTGGTTAAAGAAGTGGCCACCAAGACTAACGACGTAGCCGGTGATGGTACTACCACAGCCACTCTGCTGGCCCAGGCCCTTGTCCGGGAAGGTTTGAAAAACGTAGCCGCCGGCGCCAACCCCATGATCATCAAGCGGGGTATTGAAAAGGCTGTCGAAAAGTCTGTTGACGCCATTAAGGGTTCTGCCAGGACGGTGGAAAGCAAGTCCGCCATTGCTCAGGTTGCTTCAATTTCCGCCAACGACGACTCTATTGGCAGCCTGATTGCCGACGCTATGGAAAAAGTAGGTAAAGACGGCGTTATCACCGTTGAAGAATCCAAAGGTATCGGCACTACCCTGGAAGTTGTGGAAGGAATGAACTTTGACCGGGGTTACATATCCCCGTATATGATTACCGACACTGATAAAATGGAAGCAAATCTGGACGACCCTTATATTCTGATCACTGATCGCAAGATTTCCGCGGTGGCGGATATTCTGCCGGTATTGGAAAAAGTAGTGCAGGCCGGCAAAGCTCTGGTGATCATTGCCGAAGATGTTGAGGGTGAAGCGCTGGCCACCTTGGTTCTGAATAAACTGCGTGGCACCTTTACTTGCGTGGCTGTCAAGGCCCCCGGCTTTGGCGATCGCCGCAAAGCCATGTTGGATGATATCGCCATTTTAACCGGTGGTACCAAGATATCCGAAGAAGTGGGCTTGAAGCTGGATAAAGCCGATATCACCATGCTGGGCCGGGCTTCCAAAGTGCGTATTAAGAAAGAGGAAACCATCATCGTGGGCGGTGCGGGCAATACCAATGATATTACCGCCCGGGTTGGTCAAATTAAGAAACAAATTGAGGAAACTACTTCCGATTTCGACCGGGAGAAACTGCAAGAGCGCCTGGCCAAGCTGGCCGGTGGCGTGGCTGTTATCCAGGTGGGCGCCGCTACCGAAACTGAGATGAAAGAGAAAAAGCTGCGCATTGAGGATGCTTTAAACGCTACCCGCGCCGCAGTTGAGGAAGGTATCGTTTCCGGCGGTGGTGTGGCTTACGTACAGGCCATCAACGCGCTGGCTGATATGGCAACGGACAGCATGGATGAAAAGGTGGGTCTGGATATTGTGCGCCGGGCACTTGAAGAACCCCTGCGGCAGATTGCCAGCAACGCCGGTATGGAAGGTTCCGTTGTCGTTGAAAAAGTGCGGGTTGCCGAAGCGGGCGTGGGCTTTAACGCTCTCACCGGTGAATATGTAAACATGATTGATGCCGGTATCGTTGACCCGGCCAAGGTTGCTCGTTCCGCGCTGCAAAACGCTGCCAGTATTGCGGCCATGATTTTGACCACCGAAACCCTGGTGGCCGAAAAGCCCGAAGATAACAAGGGCGGCGGTATGCCTCCCGGCATGGGCGGCATGGGCGGAATGGGCGGCATGATGTAGTAAGTGCCATGAACCCCTGAAAAAACAGGGGTTTATGTGGTTTATGAAGTCGCAAGGGTAACAAGAAGGTAACATAGGAATTGTTTTGGTCAAAGGCTTCCCATTAGCTCGCTGAGTTTTTGGGAAGTCTTTCTCTTTATTGGCTTTGTAACACGCAGATAGATATACTGGGTGATACCGGGTGGTTAATGGGCGGCCGGGCTTTTAGGCTTGTTATTATGGCCGGTATATTATTGGGCGGACCAATTTTTGTGAGCTAATCCTATGTTGATCCGCCAGGAGCTCCTGGAACATGTAGAACGCGCCAGCTGAGCATGTAATAGCAAAACGCCCTTTGCAGGGCGTTTTGCCGGTGCTGTCTTTTAGCAGATTCCGCCGCAACCGATGAATCCCATTCCAAACACCAGTAAGATCAGAATCAGAAACAGAATGAAACTCCCGTCAAAGAAAGGTGCACCGCCGCCACAACCTGGTCCGCATCCTGCTCCAAAACCCATAATACATCCTCCTTAGATAAATTTTTTAAGCAATACCAGTGATATATTATGTGAGTGTGGAGGAATGTGTTACTTGTATCAGGAAAATTTACCCACGTTACCCGAACCGATAATTCATTTTCCATAGCTGCCTCGTCATATATTGAACTCAAACAACCGGCCCTTGCGGGAAGGATGCTCGGAATTCATACATTGCATAAATAGATTAATATAGCTTAATGCCTTAATTGACAAGGCTTGCCGGCAGTGATAAAGTTATATAGTATTTGTAAAATTAAGGCTATGGATGTGATTATATTGTCGTTTGCTTATGATATAAATCATTTAATCGGTAATACGCCTCTTTACGAATTAAGCCGCTATGGCAGCGGCTTGCCCGGCCGGATACTTGCCAAATTGGAATACTTTAATCCCGGTGGCAGTATTAAAGACCGGGTCGCTCTGGCTATGATTGAACAGGCTGAAAAAAACGGTTTGCTGGGGAGCGGTACTGCTAATGACAGCAATACCTGTGCCGGCACCGGCAGCGTGGTAATCGAGCCTACCAGCGGCAATACCGGAATTGGTTTGGCGATGGTGTGTTCCGCCCGCGGCTACCGCTGTATCCTTTGTATGCCTGAGACCATGAGTGTGGAGCGGCAAAAACTGCTCCGGGCGCTGGGCGCCGAGGTTGTGCTGACTCCCGGGGGCGAGGGTATGTCCGGCGCCATTGCCAAGGCTGCCGACCTGACGCGGCAAATCCCCGGTGCTTTTATGCCTGCCCAATTTGATAACCCGGCCAATCCTGCCGCGCACCGTGCCACTACAGCGGAGGAGATCTGGCGAGATACTGCCGGGCATGTGGATGTGCTGGTGTCCGCGGTAGGAACCGGGGGTACTATAACGGGTATCGGTGAGACGCTCAGGGAGAGAAATCCCGCTTTGCAGGTGGCGGCGGTAGAGCCCGCCGAATCGCCCGTACTATCGGGCGGCAAGCCCGGTCCCCATAAAATCCAGGGTATTGGAGCCGGTTTTGTGCCACGGGTGCTCAATGTAGCTATATTGAATGAAATAATCAAGGTGACCGGTGATCAGGCTATGGAGGCTGTTCGCTGCCTGGCCCGGGAAGAGGGGTTGTTGGTGGGCATTTCCTCCGGGGCCGCAGCTTACGCGGCTAGACAATTGGCCGGGCGGGAACGGAACCGGAATTGCACCGTGGTGGTAATTTTCCCGGATACCGGGGAACGGTATTTGTCCACGGAGCTGTTTTAAACGGGCGATTTGTAAGACATTAACGATATTGCATTGTTCTGCCCTAGCTGGTTTGACAGCAGGAAGTGAGGACATGACAAATGTCACAACCGATTATTAACCCATACCTGGCTGTATTGCTGGGCGTGCTTGCCGCAGCTTTTTCTTCCATATTTACTAAAGCGGCCGAGGCGCCGCCGCTGATTATCGCTCTTTATCGGATGGCGTTCACTGTGCTGCTGCTGGCACCGGTGACCTTGGCCACCGGACGGCGTGAGCTGCGAGCCTTGACCCGACGGGACGTGCTGCCGGCCTGTGGCGCGGGTATTATGCTGACTCTGCACTTTGCAACGTGGGTAACGTCGCTTAACTACACTTCCATAGCCAGTTCCACTGTATTGGTGACTATGCAGCCTCTTTTTGTTATTACGGGCGGCTACCTGTTTTATAAAGAAAAAATAACCCGCCGGGGATTGCTGGGTGCGGCTATAGCGCTTTCCGGCAGTGTACTGGTGGGAATCAGCGATTTTCGGGTGGGGGGACAGGCACTGTGGGGTGATTTTTTGGCCTTCTCGGGGGCGTTTTTTGTGGCGGGCTATATGCTGGTGGGCCGGGGGATCAGAGAGCGATTATCTTTGCTGCCTTACATAACTATGGTTTACGGATCTTCTATGCTTACCCTCTTCCTGGCTGCAGTTATGCTTCAATTGCCCTTGGTTCCCTATCCGCCCGGTACTTGGCTGATGTTTGTGCTGCTGGCCGCAGTGCCTACTGTTATGGGACATACTGTCTTTAATTGGGCGTTGCGTTATGTTAAGGCGGCGGTGGTATCGGTAAGTATACTGGGTGAATCGGTTGGGGCCACTATACTGGCCTATTTTATATTCCATCAGGTGCCCACCTTGCTGCAGGTTACGGGCGGGCTGATTATTATTACCGGTTTAATGGTATTTATTAGGTCAACTGCTCAGTCAGATAATTAGTATGTATGAAGGCGTGAATATATTGGCATATATAGATAAAAAGGTTAGTCTGAGAAGGTTAAAGCCCAATCCTTTGATTTGGACAATTGCTACGGCAGCCGGTTGGGTTGGGGCCGCTCGCAGCGAAGCCGGATTGGTGGCGTTAACGCTGCCGCAAGCCGGCGCGGAGGAGTGCGTGCGCAGTCTGACTCAGTTGGGGGTGAAGGAGGGGTGTTCGGTGGTGCCGCCGGAGTCCGGTCATGTGTTGGCCGGGCTGGCCCAAGCGCTGAATCGGTATTTCAGCGGGGAGCCGGAGCGGCTTGATTTTCCTGTGGACTGGGCAGTTTTTACGCCCTTTCAGCAACGGGTATTGCAGGTAGTGCGGGGTATCCGGCGGGGGGAATTACTGTTTTATGGACAGGTGGCCGCTATGATCGATTGTCCACGAGCAAGCCGGGCGGTGGGCGGTGCTCTGGGGGCCAACCGTGTTTCGCTGGTTGTCCCCTGTCACCGGGTGATCCGCAGTGATGGTACTCTTGGCGGTTTTGGCAGCGGTCTCGCGTGGAAGGTGCGCTTGCTGGCTATTGAGGGGATTAATTTCGGCTCCGGTGATTAGATACCGGCTATTTTAAATCAAGCATTGCGAGAAGATTATTGAACGATGTTCTAATAATATTATAAAAGCAAGCATAAGCTGGTGCACACAAGTTCAAATGCGCTGACTTCTTACGTTTTGATTTGATGTGATGCATTGCGGGAGAAAAAATAATGGCCAAAAATTTTTTAAATAGGCAAACAGTACTGCAGGGTGCTCTGACTCTGACCGTTTCATGGCTGATTATTAGGATTTTAGGCGCAATTTACCGCATCCCTCTGGGGCGTTTGCTGGGGGACGAGGGGTTAGGTATCTACGCTGTGCCCAATCAAATTTACCTGCTTTTTTTTACCCTTTCGTCGGCAGGCATACCGGTGGCCGTAGCCAGTGTAGTATCCGAAAAAATGGCATTGGGTCACTACCGTGACGCGCTGCGTACCTTTCGGGTGGCCCGGGCCTCCATGCTGGTGCTGGGCGTTACTTCTTCGCTGCTGCTGTTTTTCGGCGCGGGCTGGTTGATTGAACAAGGCCTGGTGCGCATACCCGAGGCGTATCTGGGCATGCGGGCCATCGCCCCGGTGATATTTTTTGCCGCTGTTACCGCCGCTTACCGGGGCCTTTTTCAGGGACTGCAAAATATGCGGGCGGTGGCTTACTCGCAATTGGCCGATCAGGTAATGCTGGTGGGGGCTACTTTACTGTTCAGTTACCTGCTGCTGCCCCGGGGCTTGTCTGTCGCCGCTGCCGGGGCCAACCTGGGTGCTGTGCCCGGGGCGGTGGGGGCTACAATAATGCTGATTTTTATATACCGCCGGCAGCGCCGGGAAATGCTGGAGTTGGCCGGACGGGATATATCCGGGGCCAGAGAGGAAACGCTGTCCCTGCTCAGGCGCATATTTAGCGTGGCGATACCGGTATCATTTGCTGCGGTGGCCATGTCCATTACCCACCTCATTGACCAATGGCTGATCATCGACCGGTTGCAGCTGGCGGGATTCAGCCACCAGCAGTCTATTGCCTTTTTCGGGCAATTTAACCAGATGGCTATGGCTTTTGTCAATATTTCCATCGCTCTGGCCGTTTCACTGGGTGCCAGCCTGGTGCCCGCAGTGGCGGAAGCCTTTGCCAAGCAAAATATGGAGCGCATCCGTTCCCAACTGGCCCAGGCGGTGCGGTTGGCCGTACTATTCGCTCTGCCGTCGGCGATCGGCTTATATTTGCTGGCCCCGCAATTAACCCAGTTGCTGTTTGCCGAAGCGGAAGCCGGGGTACCTTTGGCCGCTCTGTCCGCCGTGGTAGTATTCTGGTCGGTGCATTTGGTTACGGCGGGGGCGCTGCAGGGCATGGGCAAAGCCATATTGCCCGTGCGCAACTTAGTGTTGGGCATTATATTTAAAATTGCTATTACCTACTACCTAACCCCCACCTTGGGTATCCGAGCCGCCGCTTATGGCACCGTGGTTATATTTTTGGTTTCCTCGCTGCTCAACGTAATAGTGCTGTCGCGTTTGGCGGGCATGCGGTTTAACCTGTGGGAGACGCTGTCCCGGTCCGTGCCCGCTACGCTGATTATGGCCGCTGGCGTGCTGGCCGTTTTTCGGGTGGCTGAGCTGGAAGTAGGCGGCAATACCTGGCCTACATTGCTGGCCGTAACAGCCGGTGCGGTGCTCTACCCCGCGGCTCTTTTGGTGCTGGGCGGTGTGCGGGTTGAGGATGTGCGCCGTCTGCCCGGCGGTGGGCGAATAGCCGCTTTTTTAAAAAAAATAGGACGGGGTTAGTTAGGCGGCATAATAATTCACTTGGCATGAAGGCGCTTTGTTATTTGTATATGCCGATAAGTAAGTTAGTTTAAGTAAGTTTAAGTCTGACCCCGCTCACTTAAGTAAACCCATCTTTCTAATTTCTCTTTGAGCTGTCCTTCCAATTCATCCTTTTCGGCCACCAACTGCTGTAAAAGAACGTAATCGGTAGCGGCCTCGTTAATTTGGATCTGTATCAGCTTTATTTTGTCTTCCAGTCCGGCGATAATATCATCTATTTCAGCATATTCCTTTTGTTCATGATAAGTAAGCTTAAGTGGTTTAGTTTTCTTTCTTTCAGTTTGATTATCCCGCCGGTTCCTTCGCTGTTTTGGGGGAACAACGCTATCTGCAACAGTATTTTTCGCTTGCTCTACAGACCGGTCGACGTATTTAGCCCGGTAATCCGAGTAGTTGCCGGTGTACTGTCCAATATGTCCGTCTCCCTCAAAGGATAAAATCTTTTCCGCTATGCGATCTAAAAAATATCTGTCGTGGGAAACAGCTATCACCGCTCCGTTAAAGTCATCCAGGTAATCTTCTAAAATAGCGAGCGTTGCTATATCCAGGTCATTGGTGGGTTCGTCCAAAAGCAGTATATTGGGCGCTTCCATTAGTACTCTGAGTAAATGCAGCCTTCTTTTTTCCCCGCCGGAAAGCTTTTCAATCAGGCTCCATTGCAGGGCCGGAGGAAATAAAAACCTTTCCAGCATTTGTGATGCGCTTATTTTATGCCCTTCGCTTGTGCTTAAAAACTCCGCTCCTCCTTTAATATATTCGATAACTCTCAAACTGCCGTCGATATGCTGAATTTCCTGGGAGTACAGCCCCATTTTAACCGTCTCCCCTATATCCACTGTGCCGCTGTCCGGCTGTAAGATGCCGTAAATAATATTTAATAAAGTTGACTTGCCGCTGCCATTGGGACCAATGATACCGACCCGGTCATTCCTAGCCGGCTTAAAACTGAAATTATCTATTACTCTGGTGCCGGCGAAGGATTTGCAAACCTGCTCCAGCTCAATAGTTTTTTTGCCCAGGCGGCTGGAAGCCACGGATATTTGCAGCTTTTCATCTCTTTGGCCGGCAGCCTGGGCGTTTAATTTGTGGTAGCGTTCTATTCTGGCCTTTTGCTTGGTGGTTCTGGCTTTAGCTCCCTTTTTGAGCCAGGCCAGCTCTTTTTTCAGCAACCGCTGTCTTTTGCGCTCGGTAGCCTGCTCCATTTCTTCCCGTTCAATTTTCTTCTCCAGATAATAGCTGTAGTTGCCTTTATACAGATACAGGCTGCCTTTGTCCAGTTCAATAATCTGGTTTACCACCCGGTCCAGGAAATACCGGTCATGGGTAATCATCAGCAGGGAGCCTTTTCTTTTATTCAGATATTGTTCCAGCCAATTGATGGCCTCATTGTCCAGGTGGTTGGTCGGTTCATCTAAGACAAGTAAATCCGCAGGGTTTAACAGCGCTGCCGCCAGCGCAACTCTTTTTTTCCGGCCGCCGGATAAGGTTCCCATGGGAGCATTATAATCACTTATACCCAGCCTGGTTAGGATGGACTGCGCTTCACTTTCCAGGTTCCAGGCGTTTAAAGTATCCATGTCGCGGGTTAATTTTAAAACTTGCTCATCTGAAGTGCCCGGGTTCCCCAGGGCCGCTGTGTATTCCCTAATTAACTTCATTAACGGGCTGTCACCTTTAAAGACTTGCTCCAGCACTGTGGCCCGGGCATCAAAATCGGGATTTTGGGATAGGTAAGCTATTCGCATCTCACTTCCCTTGGTCACTTGTCCCTCGTCTGCCATCTCCGTCCCGGCAATAATCTTAAGCAGCGTGGATTTACCGGTGCCGTTAATACCGATTAAACCCAACTTGTCACCTTCGCTGATACTAAGATTAATACGATTGAGCAGTTTTTTATCACTATAGCTTTTGGAGATATTTTCAGCGGTTAATAAACTCATCTTGCATCCTTTCCTGTTGATTATTGCTTAATAAGGCTCAACGCGGCGCCGATTATTATAGCCTGTCCGAATTATGAACTTTAAACAGACAAGCTAAGTGAACTCGTTCAGCTAAAGCTGAACGTCGGGGCTTCAGATGGGGATTCCACCCCCACCTGAAGTTAAAATAGGAACTCCCACTTACAGAAGTGGAAGTCTTGGAATTTGGTAAATATCTGCTATTGAAATCACCTTGGGCAAGTTGTCGGTATTTCCAGTACTGCAGCGCAAATTGCTTTTTGAGCAAAGCTTTCGCTAGCTTGGTCGGAGCCGGGCGTTGGGGTGGTGTACTCTACTGCGCTGAGAAACGACCAGCCCATTTTAAAGTTCGATAAACTATACTTTTCGTTGTAGTGCCGGTGACTTTTGAATATTATCGGTGTAGTAGTCTTTCTTATACGGGTTATGGCCTAATTGCTGTCTTAAACTGTGGGTTTTCTAAAAGGTATAACCTTGCCGCCATTGGTGGACCTGGGTGCTTTTGTTGGACAGGATTGACAGCCGCCGTTACAGCCTGATTTGAAGCCGACAAATACCTTGCGCCAGGATACCTGCCACTTGTCCTCCACTTGCTCAATCCTGGTTTCTACTTCATATTGAGGACCGCGTGGATCACTGGCTAATCTGGATTCTGTAGTAGCTACAATATTGGCTGTTCTTAACGCTTTTTCTTTAGTATCAAATAAAGACTGTAAAGTTGTCCATTCCATAATCAATCGCCCCCTTGGTAAACATATTTCTCTATTTATCATAACCGATAATGATGAACCAGTTCAATGTGTGTTAAGACATTGGCTTACTTATAAGCGGATCTATTGGCGGTGTTCCGTTTAAACATTACGGATCTTAAATAGCGGGCGTTAAAACCGGCAGCTTATGGTTACGCCAACCGCCAATAAAAGCCCGAAAATAGTATTGGTCTGGGCGGTCGCTTGCATGGCCGGCATCATTTCCGCCGCGCGGCTTTTGCCACGGAAGCCGCCAACGGCTTGTCGGGCTTTGGTAATACTGACAAGAGCCAGTAAAGCCCACGGTGAAATTATGCTCATTAGCACCAGCCCGGTAACCCAAAGGTAGGAGAAAGTAAATAAAGCCGCGAGAAGAGTAATTGCATTGCTTCTGCCAAGCAGTATGGGCACAGTGCGGCGGCCTTTGGCCCGGTCGCCGTCAAGGTCCCGGATATTGTTGGATAGCAGAATGCTTCCGATAAGTACGGTAATGGGCACAGAGACCAGCACACTCTCCAAACTTATCGTATTGGTTTGGATAAAGAAAGAAATAAGTATGATGGTCGTGCCCATTAAAACTCCGGATAAAATTTCCCCCAGCGGAGAGTAGGCGATGGGGTAAGGCCCGCCGGTATAAAGATAACCGGCCGCCATGCAAACAAGACCCACGGCTGCAAGCCACCAACTGCTTGCGGCGCAAATGTAGATCCCGGCGACGATGGCCAGGACATAAAAGACTATCGCAATATACAATACCGTGGGCGCTTGAACGCCGTCACGGACAATGGTACCGCCTATGCCCACCGATTCCGAAGTATCCAATCCCTTTACATAATCATAGTATTCATTAAACATATTAGTAGCTGACTGAATGAGCAGTGCCGCCAACAGCATGACCAAAAACAGTGGAATGTTAACTTGTCCGGCTTCAAGAGCCAGTGCCGTACCTACTGAGACAGGAACAAAGGCTGCTGTCAGGGTATGGGGCCGTAACAGCCGCCACCATACCTGCCGGTTGATCCTTTTAGGCTGATTTTTCATTTGTTTTGCCTTTCGGTTTGATGAAAATAGCGTTCCCGGCCAAGGAAGCTTGAATGGGAACGCCTGGGGTGTCTTATGCTTACTGCGGACAGTTCCTTGGGTTGATATTTAATATCCATAGTTTGGCATTTCAATTATAAACGTTATTTAATTATAGCACTTTTTGCAGGGACGCTGATGGATAAAACAGTACCCGCATTTTATAACCGGTTGCGGTGCGGGTTATTTTATCTACAGGCGCAATTTAATGTAAACAAGTAATTCCATTTGGATGCGTGCTTTAACTCATCGGTATAAATCTCTGTAATGATGTTTCGGTAAGGCAAAAACTCAAAGCCGAATAATATCCTGCGGTATCTTTCCACAGCGGCCAGTTCGCCAAAGAGCGCCCTGGTGATTCCCTCACAGTAGTTTCTGGGTCTCTCAAAGGTTACCTCAGGCGCTGCGGGAATGTCCCTACCCGTAACCTGCCAATATATTTCCCTGAATAATCTGGCATGCTTTCTTTCATCGTTTCGAATGGGGACGATAATTTCTCTTTGAGCGGGGGGCGCCACGCTGAGCAAATAATCGTAAAATAACTCGTCCTCTCTTTCATCTCCGACAGAATCTACTATTAAATTAAGAGCTTCCGGTAAAGCGTAAACGGGTACATACTCGTATGTTGGATAATACCTGCAAGTAGTGTACGGAAATCCCGGATACAATGTTTGGTAAACGGGAACTGAGCCGCTCGGTGGACAACTGCTATTTGCCGCGCCGGTTTTGATAGTCTCTTTTTCCTTTTTATTAATATCTTTATTGGTATCATTAGTCACAGGGGAACACTCCTTTTAATTTTACTTATAATATGAAAATAAAGGCAGGAGGGTTCCTGCTTACGTGCTAGCCGTTCTCGTTATTGCCAATTTTTCTTATTTTATATAACCGGTGGATGAGGAAACCGCCTGCGGCTAAAATGGGCGTATAGGGCAACAATATAACCGCTAAAATGAACATATCTTGAACGAGGCCGATCATAATCTGGTACTTTTTCACCTAACATTATATAATTAAACAATGTGCAACCAGAGGAACGATAAATTAGTTGCAATATAAATATTTTATTGAACAGGAAGGTTTAAATATGAAAACTGGAAATTCGACCTTTAGTGACCCTCGAGTATTACTTGCTTATGTAACCGTCTGCATAGTTTGGGGGTCTACCTATTTAGCCATAAGGGTGGGGGTTAGGGATTTACCCCCGGCTTTATTTGCAGGTTTTAGATTTGTTGTAGCCGGGCTTGTTTTGTTGTTCTTTGCCAGAATTAGGGGCTATAAAATGCCAGCTAACCGTCGCGATATAGTGAATTCCGCAATCGTAGGGTTGTTTCTGCTTTATGGCGGCAATGGTTTGGTGGTTTGGTCGGAACAATGGCTGGCCTCGGGTTTAGCTGCATTGCTTATAGCTACGGTACCTCTTTTTGTTGCACTAATTGACACAATAGTACCGGGCGGCACTCCTATAGGATGGCTTGGCTGGGTTGGCTTGCTTACCGGTTTTTCCGGTGTGGCGCTGCTTCTGGCACCGGGTTTTGAACTAGGGGGCAATCAGCTTTCCGGAATGGCTGGTTTAATTATGGCGGCTTTTCTTTGGGCGTTGGGTTCTGTTTTTTCGGCCCGCAGGCCTGTCGGTGGTTCGATTATTTATGCTATAGCGGTGCAGGCCCTGGCTGGTGGTATTGCCTTAAGCGCGACGGGTTTATTCGCCGGTGAATTGTCCCGATTTCACCCGACAGCGGCCGGAATTGGCGCTATGTTGTACCTGATCTTTATAGGCACCATGGCAGGCTATAGTGCTTATATATACATATTAAAAGCAATGCCGCCGGCCAAGGCGTCTACCTATGCTTACATAAATCCCGTGGTGGCGGTATTGCTGGGCTATCTTATTTTAAAAGAAGAGATTACGGTAAGGACTATCATATCTGCGGCGGTAATTCTGGGTGGTGTACTGCTGGTCCAGGTGTCAAGGACGAAAGTGCCTGTTAAGCCTCTCCATTCTGAAAAGTTAGCCGCTGTATCAAAGGGTACATAAAAATGCAGCCAGTGAACAGGGGCCAAGTGAACTCGTTCGGCTAAAACTGAACATCGGGGCTTCAGATGGGGATTCACCCCACCTGAAGTAAAAATGAAGGGAGTGTCGCAAAACTACTTTCTTGGAGTAGTGAGCGATGCTCTTTTTCCCAGATGCAGCTAATTATTCCGATAATAATCCGGTATCTTTACAAAAGGGGACGTCCATTACCGGCTTGCCAATAAGCCGTATAAAGCGTAATATTACGTCTATTTAAACAGACGCAGATACTCTTTATAACCTTCTTTCTCAAGATCCTCTGCAGGAATGAATCGTAATGACGCCGAGTTGATGCAATAACGCAAACGCGTTGGGGCCGGGCCGTCGTCAAATACATGGCCCAGGTGAGAGTCGGCACTTTTGCTTCTGACCTCTGTGCGGAGCATGTTGTGGCTGCTGTCTGCATGCTCTTTTATATTGTCCGAGTGGAGCGGTCTGGTGAAACTGGGCCACCCGGACCCGGAATCGTATTTGTCAAGGGAACTGAACAGTGGCTCGCCGGAAACGACATCCACATATATGCCGTCCCGCTTATTATCCCAGTATTCATTTTTGAAAGGTGGCTCGGTACCGTTATTTCGGGCTACCTCATACTGAATTTTGCTTAGTTTGCTATTAATTAGTTCCTCGTCTTTATTTTTTCCCCAGTACTTCTTTATAAAGCTCTCACGTCCTGAGCCCCGACGGTAAACACCGTAGTGCACGGGATTTTTTTGATGGTAGCTTTGATGATACTCTTCGGCGGAGTAGAACTCGGAGGCCTCGATTATTTGCGTGGCTATTGGCAGGTCAAAACGACCGCTTTCTTCAATTGCTTTTTTAGATGCCTCGGCCTGTTGCTTCTGGGTCCGGTTATGATAGAAAATCGCGGTTTGGTAAGATGGTCCACGGTCAGCGAACTGACCTCCCGGATCAGTTGGATCAATTTGACGCCAGTAAGTATCAAGCAATTTTTCATATGAGCACAGGTCGGGATTAAAGGTTATTTGTACGGCTTCATGATGTCCTGTTTTATTTGAGCAGACTTCCTCATATGTGGGGGATTCTTTGTGTCCGCCGGTATAACCGGAGACTACCTTTACAACTCCCGGCAATTGCAGAAAAGGAGCAACCAGACACCAAAAGCAGCCGCCTGCGAAGGTAGCCAGTTCCAAACGTTGTTTTTTGTTTTCCGCATTGACCAAAATAAGCTCACCACCTTACTTTTCTTAACATAATATTGCAACGATTTGAGATATTTTATGCCTATTAATAGTGATCTGGATTCTTATGGAAATAATCATTAACATTGTGACAAATATTATTGACAAGATGTTAATGATATCTTACATTATAAATAGTTAATACGCCAAGAGAGGTTTTCTTTATATGCTACATAACCGGGTAAAAGAATTAAGAGCAAGACATAATTTTAACCAGTCCGAATTAGGAAAATTGGTAGGGGCGACCCGCCAGACAATTGGCATGATTGAAAAAGGAGACTATGCACCTTCTGTCGCTTTGGCTCTCAAAATCTCGAAAGCATTTAGAGTGCCTTTAGAAGAAGTTTTTTGGCTGAAAGAGGAGGAAAATGATGATTGAACGATTTTTGCGTTTGCCATTTACGATGTGTTTATTTTTTATTAGTGGCATTGGGACTGGGCCAATATTTTACTTACTGGTCGGAGATTAAAAAGCTGCAAGATTAAATAAATACAAAAAGGTGATAAAATGTTTATATCATATTTATTGGTTTTTGTATTAGCAAGCATTCCGTTGCTTGAACTGGTTACTGTTGTGCCGCTGGCGATACTTGGGGGATTGTCGCCGGCGCCTGTAGGCATACTGGGGTTCTTGGGAAATGCATTAACAGTTCTGCTGTTAATTGTTTTTGTTGATAAAGTAAAGGGATGGATAAGGGCAAGAAAAAAGAAGCGTATTGGTGTGAAAGAGCAAGTTGGAGAAGAGTTTCAAAATAGTGCAGAAGTGATTGTAGAACAAGATTCAAAAAAAGAAAAAAGGGCCAGGGTTCTTTTTAACAAATATGGTTTGCCTGGATTAGCGATTTTAGGTCCGATTATCGTAGGTTCCCATATTACCGCCTTTATGGGAATGAGCTTTGGTTCTAAAAGACGCCTGGTTTTCGGTTGGATGCTTTTTAGCTTGGGATTGTGGACGATTATTTCCGTCGCCGCGGCTAGTTACGGGTCAGCTTTTCTGGTTCCGAATGTTGAGGAAAACGGATTTCTTATCCGCTTGTTCCAATAAATCACTTGCCGTATAAGTTTTATACATTCTTGGGTGAAACCAGTTATCTCGATCAGTAATTTAGTGTTAAAATAAAGAGTGAATTCGTTCGGCTAAAGTTGAACATCGGGGCTTCAGATGGGGGTTCTGCTCCACCTGGGGTAAAATAGGAAGTGGCTGTTGCCCAAGAGCTAATAATTCGTAGTACAGCAGCTTTTTATAAAGATATCAGCCTATTATCGAAATAATTCACTGAATTTAATTTATAAAGGAAAAGGAGCGTTGCTCACTGCTTTAAGAAAATAGTTTCGCGGCACTCCCTTTTGAAATTTGATAAATCGCACAAAACTTTGAAATAATGGTGATAAATTTGAATGAATCCATTTACGAGATCTACCAAGTTAAAAAAGCTGGTTTTTTAGAGGAACTATCCGTTGTGACAAAGCAAAGCAACTTATTTGTTTTCCTGCGCCCGCTGGTTTTTTTAGCCGCGGTAGCTTGTTCCATGGCTTACTCTTTGTTATCAGCTAGGCCTGTTTACCTGCTTTGCACGGGTTTGCTGGCTTTAGCCTTTATTGTGATGATAGTTAAGCATAATCGAATTAAGGCACGCATTAAATACCTGGAATTGCTGGTGCAAATTAATGTTAATGCCATGCGGCGCCTGGAGGGCAAATGGGTCGATTTTTCAAATACCGGGGAGCGTTTTATAAACGCTGAACATCGGTATTCAGCTGACTTAAATATATTCGGACGGGGATCATTGTTCCAGTATCTAAATGCTGCCACCTTTTTTGCCGGTGAAAACAGGTTGGCTCAATTGCTGTGTGCTTCAACCGGTTTAAAAGAAATTGAATATCGCCAGCAGGCCATCGAAGAATTAAGGCCGCGCCTGGATTGGCGTCAGCATTTTCAGGCAACAGGCATGGCTGGTGGTATCAAAAAAAACGCTGATATGGAAAGACTGCTGTCCTGGGCGGAAGGGACGCTATGGCTCATTAATAAATATACAGCACTACTTCTGCTCTGTCCGGTTATAACTTTGGTTCTGGCCGTTCTCGGGTACTTTCATTATTTGCCGAGGTATATTTGGGCTTTCCCCCTTGCGCTTCAAATAGTCATAGTGGTCTTAACAGAAAAAGCCGCCCATCAGATCTTTGTTAAAACCGGTAATGCTGCAAATGAGATAAAACGTTACTCGGCCCTTTTGGCCTGTATTGAACCGGAGAATTTTACGGGGCCACTGCTGAAGAGTTTAAAAAGAAAGCTGGTCGGGGGCGGTGATGCCCCATCCCGGCAGATTAAACAGCTTTTTAAAATAGTCGACAGAATCGGTATGCGCAATTCCAGTCTGCATCCCATTGTCAATATCGGTGTTTTGTGGGACTTGCAAACGCTGATTAAGCTGGAAAAATGGAGAAACAGCTCGGGTCGTTCACTAAGGGCCTGGATCGAGGTGGCTGCCGAGTTCGAAGCATTATCCAGTCTGGCCGGCCTGGCCCATGACCACCCGGATTGGACGATGCCTGAAATAATTGAATCTAAGCCTGCACTTCAGGCTGTTGCGCTGGGACATCCTTTAATTAAAGATGAGATGCGCGTGTGTAACGACGTTGAACTGTCCGAGCCCGGCATGGTTTTAATCATTACCGGTTCCAATATGTCCGGCAAAAGCACTCTGCTTAGAACATTGGGAATTAATCTGGTGCTGGCCTATGCCGGGGCTCCCGTATGTGCCGGGCGGTTCAGATGTGCCCTGACGGATGTTTATTCAAGCATTCATATCAATGATAATCTGGAAAAAAACATTTCTACTTTTTATGCGGAACTGCAAAGAATCAAGCTGATAGTGGAAGCTGCCGGATCCGGTAAGCCAATAATTTTCCTGATTGATGAGATTTTTAAAGGAACTAATTCCAGGGACAGAATATTGGGTGCCCGGGCAGTTATAAAAACTTTGTATGAACTGGGAGCTATTGGATTGGTATCTACCCACGACCTGGAACTAAGCAGCCTGGAAAATGAGACGCCTTTAATACGGAATTATCATTTTACAGATAAGATAAATGGCCGGGAGATTACTTTTGATTACCGCCTCAAGCCCGGAGTTTCCAGATCGACCAATGCACTGGCACTGATGAAGATTATTGGCATTGAGGTGTAGTTTCTAAATTCTGCACTACTTATTTCTTCGTTATCAGCGCACACGTTTCGATATGTCTTATAGCGTCAAAAATGATGCCGTCAAGGCGTGGTAGTTCTTTGGCGGTAAGACTTATTTCTTGATTTTTATTCTCTGATTATCAAATCCATCACATCACGTCGCATGCTCTGTGGGACTTCTTTTGTGGGCTTCCCCAAACGAACGAGCATTTGAATGGTAGCTCCATTTGAAGCGTAGTCGCGGTGAATGCTGGTGTATGGCTCTTTCATTTCGGGGTATTCTTCCAAAACCTGGCTAAGGGGCTGCATAACTAAACCCAAACGATGCGCTGTCAGTATCAATCTGCTGTAAAGCATACCGCTTTCAACCTGGCTTGAACGATTATTATCATTCGTTATAATCATGGCATAGGCCGGTGTATTGACCACTGATGTCCGGGTAGACTGAATAAACATATCCGATGCCGCTTTCCCGCTGTTCAGCGAAGGAAGAACCGTGACCAAGCCCTGCAAGACATGCTGCATGATGCCTGAAGTACCCTGTCCCTCGACAGAAAAACCGTAACGATATTTGTTTTTTTGGTACTCGTTGGCGCGAAAAATAGTATCTGTTTCCTGCATCACTCGATTCACGCCAGCTTCGATGCTGGCGCTCTTCATTGCATAACTTCCCAGTCTTTCTATGTTTTCTTTGTCCTGAAAAATGTTTATCGACATATTGACATCAGTATTTATGGTTTCCAGTTGATCTATCTGTTCAGAAGTTAACTTGTTTGACTGATATGCCGCTCTGTTAGTATCAGGCAAGAACAGGGGATCATAGAGAGGGCTGTTTTGAGGTTTGTCTTTCGTAAGCCTGATTTTGGCCACCGGTTTGGTTTTCATGCTTGCCTGCAGTTTTTGTTCATCATAGCCGCCATTTGGAAATAATTCCACTGCAGCTTTGTATCCTAGTTCATCTCCAGCGATTTTGACATACTCCAAAAATGCACCTTGCGTAATCATCATTTGCCGAGCGAATGGGTCTGCCTCATTTGTTAGGCGGTCACTATCGGCGTATAAGTAAAATACCATGTGATCATCCTTGGCGAGCCGGATTTTCCAGGGTTGCATGTTATGGCCGTTTGCAGCTAACAGCCCGTGAGCCATGAGTTGGATCCTTGGATCATCAAATTTTTGCGAATAAGTTTTTTGCCAGGGTTCCAAATACTTTGCCGACTCAAAAATCCCGCTTATGATCAATAGGGATGCCAAAGCTATGATTAATACAGTGCCAATGCTTGAAAGAATAATGATCATAGTTTTTTTCACCGTCCTCTTGCTCATCTTTCATTTCCCCTATTTTCAGTTTGTATTGATCTGATGATAAGTTGAAAAGCTGCTGATTCCAGTTCCTCAGGTGTTGTCATGTGATAGTTTTTAATATAATTTGCTTTTCTCTTTGCGATATTAAACACACCTATCATACAGGCCCATAAAACAAGAGCTGTTTTTACAACATCCAAATCACTGCGGATGGAATCATCTTTCATGCCTTTTTCCAACACATTGATCAAATGCCCCAGTATCTCCTCCCCAAGGGCATAGCACTCCTCTCTTGATTGATCCGGAACCCTTTTTTGAAAATCAAGTTCACCATTTTCATATTCCATAATTGCTTTAAAATATTCCGGATAATCCTTGCTGAACCGGTAGAGTGTCAAAGCAATCTGTCTTATTTCCTCTATCGCATTACAGGCTTTTTCCTTTTGTAAATCATCCTTCAGCATACCGATTAACAGCTTATATCCCCTGATCATAATTTCAAAATAGATCTGCTCCTTGCTACTGAAATAGACATATACCGTTCTCTTGCTGAACTCCGCCTCTTTTGCCACATCATTCATCGTGGCATTATCATATCCTTTAGTAAAAAAGATTCTTTCCGCAGCATCAATAATATCCTTTCTGCGGATTTCTTTTTCTTTTTCCTTGCGCTCATTGATTCCCAAAAGATCCACCGCTTTCATTTCACCTGTGTGTTATTAAGTAAACTATTGGTTTACTTAATTCTAAAGTATCTTATATTTCCTGTCAATACATTCTTACAAGTACATTCGACATAATGAGTGTGTTCATTATCTATCAGCGGCCAAGAAGCATAAGCTCCCCGGGGGGTTCATCCTAGTTTTCACCAAAAACTCTTATATACCAAGGCTTAAAGCCTGTTCTGGGATAGTACATTTTGTCCTACCTCTATCAAGGGAGAATGAGGGAGAATACCTGCAATGTTTCGGTCCCGAGGCGTCGAAACATTGCAATATAAGAATAAGAGGGGTAGGACCCCCTCTTTAGTCCAGGAGATGGACTTATGACTTAAACATAATTTATTCTCTTTCCAAGGGCAGGAGATCCACCGCAAGAGCCGAATTGATATTATGCAGAGGGGAGGGTAATCATGCCGGATAACATTGAACTGGTCAATATGATGCGTGCCGTTATTCAAGAGGAATTAAAGCCAATAAATGAACGGCTTAAGCGTGTAGAGCAGGGCCAGCACGAAACCAATGAGCGCCTTGTCGCCCTTGAAACCGGTCAGCACGAAACCAATGAGCGTCTTGTCGCCCTTGAAACCGGTCAGCGCGAAACCAATAAGCGCCTTGTCGCCCTTGAAACCGGTCAGCGCGAAACCAATAAGCGCCTTGTCGCCCTTGAAACCGGCCAGCAGGAATTAAAAAAAGGCCAAACTGCCATTGAGGTCGCCGTCAACGATTTAAGGGCTATCAACCGTGCAACGCACAAGAAAATATTTACCCATCTTGATGCCATTTGGGATAATGTTAAACTAATTGAAAAACGGCTTGATGTTCAGGATAAACAAGAGGAAGAAGTAGTCCGATAAGCACCCGGCAATGTGCCGGGTTTTGTTTTTCCTGTTAAAACAAAAAAAGCGGGGGCAATGCCTAAGGAAACTCGCCACCGACCGAACAATAAATCGGAAGTTGTAGCTCATCCTTATACCACTAAAGAAAACTCACTGTATAATAGAACGGCTGTGAATATAAAATTCTTCCTGACTTGGCTGGTATTTTTTCTCCAGGCTTTCCAAACCTTCATCAAAGCGTCCAGCTTCTTGTTCATCTATCTCAGATACAGGACTTTGATAATAAACCCATTTTCTTCCGTCCAAGACATCTGGTTTGAGTTCTTTTACCATCATTGCCGCCGGATATGTCCCATTTCCAGGACAGATATTGTACTTTTTGCAACTCCTAAAACCGCGACTTACATAATTATTCGGATTTCCCGATATTACAATCACATCATAAATTTCTGTGTTAAGTAAGCGTCACACGACATCGAGTCAGCAAATGGAAATCAGCCTGCTTCGCGGGATATTTATTTTTTATCCAGCCTTACAATCATGATAATCGGTGTTTTTTGCTCTGGAAAAGGAATCTCGTAAAATCCACTAAGAACAAAATCGTGTCGAAATGCGGTGTTCAGTATTTGCTGAATTGGACGATGGTAATAATTCTGCAAGACGGGTTGCCCTACAATTGCCTCTCCCTGATGGATTTGACTTGTGAAGTAATCATCACTTGGATAGGTAAAGCAGGGGTGATGTGTTGCAAAAACAAATATGCCGCCAGTTCTCATCATCAAAGATACTGCTTTAAACAGAGGCTCAATATCTGAGATATCCATAATAGCCATGTTTGCGACGGCTTTATCGAAAGGCTCATCTTGTTTGAGTGTCAGAAATTCATCATAATTTGTTGCATCGCATACATGGAAATCCACTTTATCCAGTACATTTGCCCGACGTTTTTTCGCCAGCTCAATCATTTTGGCGCTATAATCAAAGGCGATCACCCGCGTTCCGCATTCAGCAAGCCTTTGGGAAAAATTACCGTTTCCGCAGGCAATATCCAATACCAAATCTCCTTGACGAATATCAAGCAATTCTTCCGTATGCGGCCTAACCAGGTCACGATGGAAATCGTTGGATTCATCCCCCATGCGCTCATCCCAAAATGCCGCGTTGGTTTCCCAAGCTGTAAGCCCGTTATTTACTTTTGACATAGGTATCTCCAGAGAGCATCCCATTCAAATTTTTGTTTTCCTATTATGTTACATCAATTATCTTACTTCCATTATAACTTGTAGAGAAGTAAAAAATAAACAGACAAATTTCCTATCGGAATTTATCTGTTTTTCTGGAGCCGACGGTCGGATTTGAACCGACGACCTGCGCATTACGAGTGCGCTGCTCTACCTCTGAGCCACGTCGGCAAACTGATCAATGCAAAGTTTATAATACTGGTTTTATGCTCAAATGTCAACCACCCGATTTCGTGCGTTTTGTGCGAGAGGTATAATTGCTTTTGCTTAATAAAACTAATCAGTTCTTATTATCCTATTAGCTATGGAAACCGGAATTGTAGATCAGGCTCAATAAAGGGTATCGGTAAACGATGACTAATATATAAATATTACTGCTATCTTTTCAACGGGGATGTGGTTAAGTGCGAGTGTCGCAATTTATGACCCATAATGTAATTACTTTACAAGAGAACTCAACTATAAAACAGGCCGCTGAAATGTTTATCGGACATTCCATAGATGGGGCACCGGTGGTTGATGAAAAAGGCGGTGTAAAAGGCATTTTTACCAAAACCCATTTATACCGGGCTCTGGTTGGCGGTTATGATCTTGCGACACCGGTGAAACTGCTGATGAAAGAAAAAGTATATACTATTAATGCGGACAGTCTGGCGGATGAGGCTTGGCGGATTGCCCAAAAAAAACGGGTGGGCAGGCTGCCGGTGCTGGATAATCAAGGCAAACTGGTGGCTATGATGACCAGAACCAACATTGTGCAAGCTTTTGAGCATAAGATGCTGGAAACGATTAACTGGTTGAACGCCATACTGGATTCGGCTCCCAATGGTATTTATGCTATAGACCACGACGGTATAATTGCAGTCTATAATAAGGCAGCCGAGCGTCTGACAGGCATTAAGTCGGATGTTGTGCTGGGTAAAAATATTAGGGAGTTTAATTTTGATGCTCAGATTTTAGAGGTGTTAAAGGCTGGGAAGCCGCAGTTTAGTCCTAAAATGCGCATTAATGACCGGTTGGTGGTAGCCAACCGGACGCCCATATTATCAGGGCCGTCAGTTGTGGGAGCGGTGGCTGTATTGCAGGATATATCGGAGCTGACCTCGGTATCCCGTGAGCTTAGTGAAACAACGGAATTATATGAGGAATTGGATGCTATTGTCAATTCATCTTTTGACGGTATCATTGTGGTGGATAAAAACGGAAATATTATCAAGCAGAATCAGGCCTTTGCAAAAATGGGTTTGCAAATTGAAAGTATAATAAATAATCTAAGCAAGCAGGCTGTAGAACAGAATAAGCCCGTTACGCTGGCGCACCGTTTGACGGACGGGCGGGAATTGCTGCTCACGGCAAACCCGGTATGCCGTATTGATGATTCAAACATAACTTCACTGGCTATTAACTGTAGGGACATTACCGAGTTAAATAACTTGCGCCGCCAGGTACAGGCCAGTCAGGAACTATCGGAAGTATACCATTTGGAGCTGGAGACATTAAAGACTAAATACCTGGGTCACACCATAGTATGTGAGAGTCAGGCGATGCGCAATGTGCTTGATTTGGCGGTTAGGGTTGCCCGGGTGGATTCCACTATCTTAATCACGGGTGAGTCCGGGGTGGGCAAAGATGTGGTTACCAGGCTGATTCACAAGGCCAGCAAGCGGGCCGGTGAACCATTTATCAGAATTAATTGCGGAGCTATCCCTGAGAACCTTTTAGAATCCGAGCTGTTTGGCTATGAATCCGGCGCTTTTACCGGGGCCAAGCGGGAGGGTAAACCCGGTATGATGGAATTGGCCCATAAAGGCACATTGTTTCTTGATGAGATTGCCGAGTTGCCCCTGGCGCTGCAGGTCAAATTGCTAAATGTGATTCAAGAGCGCGAGGTTAGCAGGCTGGGCGGTGTAAAACCCATATCTGTGGATATTCGCTTGATTGCGGCTACTAATAAGAATCTGGTTGAAATGTTGAAAAAAGGCCGGTTTCGTGAAGATCTGTATTATCGTCTTAATGTAGTGCCCATTAATATACCGCCGCTGCGTGAGCGGCAGGGCGATATACCCGCGCTGATAATTCATTTTTTAAGAAAGTTTAATGAAAAATATCATTTCAATAAGAGCATCTCTCCCGATGCAATGGAATATTTAACGCGCTATTTCTGGCCCGGCAATGTGCGCGAACTCGAGAATCTCATTGAGCGGCTTATGGTAATAAACGCATCGGACATAATTGATGCCAAAAGTTTACCCACCGCATTTCTGAAACCAAGCCACGATAGGCAAACCCTGGGTGTTGGATTGGGCACCGAAAAGGAATTGCTTGAGGAGTTGTACCAGAGATTGCAAAGTACGCGAAAAGTGGCGGAGACACTGGGTATAAATCAATCCACGGTAGTTAGAAAAATGAAGAAGTATAACATTAAGCCGATTACAAGATAAACTGTGCGTTAGAGCTTTGTTTAAGTGATGCGATGTGTATTGATGCGAAAGTGATGCAATTAATTGTTGACAAAGGCTCATATGATGATCAATCAATATTTACTAACTGAAAAGTAAGGCTTTAACGTTAGTTATTCTAATGGCTAAAGTTTTGCTAATTAAAATATTAGCAATTTATAGTCTTTTTGTACTTGACTTACTGTTTGCGCAATTTGCTATTGATTAGTTACTGCTTAATATTTAAAGATCAGATGCGGCAGCGATGCGTATGATGCATAGTTAAAAAATAAAAAGGGGCGTATTATTTTCTATGACATATAAGACTGTTTTTGCAGGAGGGCACGCCGGGCACTCGGATCGGAATCCAGGTGTGGGCTGTGTAACTGTCACCAATGTTAACTATTAGCAGCATTCTGGAGTTGTCTGCAGCAAAATACCCGGATCGGCCGGCTTTAATTTATCCGGCTAAGTACCAGCGGTTTACTTATCGGGAATGGAACGATCAGGTTAATCGTATGGCCAACGGTCTGTTGAAGCTGGGCATTGCTAAGGGGGACCGGGTATCGACGTTTTTAGGCAATACCGGCGAATTGGTAAGTACTCTATTTGCGACAGCCAGAGTGGGTGCGGTTGCAAATCCCATTAACTGTCAGTTGAGTCCCGCTGAACTGGCTTTTATTTTAAACGATGCCGAGTCACGGGCATTGGTCTATGGCGCGGATGAGCGGGAAAGGGTGCTTAAGGCTCGCGCCAAAATAAAAACGGTGGAACATTTTATATATGTGGATGAACAGCCGCCGGATTATACCGTGCCTTATTATCAGCTGCTTCAGGAACAGCCGGATTATCGCCCGCAAGCACAGGTGCTTGAAAATGACTGGTATTCTATAATCTATACCAGCGGCACAACAGGCAAACATAAAGGGGTTATCCACAGGCATCGGGATATTGTCGAGCACAGTATGTGCATGATCGCCACTCAGCAGCTGACTTATCAAGACCGTGGTTTATCCGTGGCACCGCTGTATCACTCAGCCGAACTGCATTGCTTTTTTATGCCGCGGGTGCATGCGGGTGCCGCCAACATTATTCATAAAACCTTCAGCACTCAGAGTGTGTTCCAAGTTTTAGAGATAGAAAAAATTACGGTTATGTATGCCGATCCGTCCAGGTGGAAAGCTCTTGTGGAACAGGTCGGCCAGCGCCGCTTGCCGTGGTTTCGCCTTTTAATGAGCGGCGGTGCCCCAATGCCTCCGGATTTAACGGTGCAGTGTCAGCAATCCCTGCAAACTAAAATGATTCATTATTACGGCATGACTGAGATGGGACCGGTCATATCCGTTCTGCTTCCCCATGAACAAGCCGATAAGCTTGGATCGGTCGGTAAGCCGCTTATTAATCACGATATTAGAGTAGTGCGCATGGATGATGTTTACCCCTCTCAGCCGGAGGACATTGTGGAAGCCGGTCATAAGGGGGAGATTATTGTTCGAGGCACGGGCATGATGCAGGGATACTATAACCGGCCGGAAATGACTGCCCGAGTGTTGTATGGAGGTTGGTACCACACAGGAGATATCGGGTACATTGACAGGGAAGGTTATTTGTGGCTGGTTGACCGTTATGATGATTGCATTTTTTGGGGAGTGGATAATATTTATCCCCGGGAAATTGAAGAGGTGTTGATTGAACATCCGGATATTCAGGAAGCGGCTGTGGTCGGGGTGGACAGCTGGCGGGGAATTGAAATCACAGCATTTATTGTGAGTAATAATATATCTCTTACCGCGGGGGATATTGAAGTTTTTCTTAGAGAAAGTGATAAGCTTGCACACTTTAAAATTCCCGGAGCATATAAGTTTGTCAGTGAACTGCCCAGAGGAACAACCGGCAAAGTTCAAAGACGTTTGTTGGCTAAACGTATTAAAAAAACAATTCGCTGATTGAATTTGTTTCTACGTGGTGAATATTTTAAAAATTTCATATATATAAAATATTGCACATATTGAGGGGGATCCATTTATGTTTTTATTAACTGACCGGGAGAAAGAAAAGTTTAACGTGATTAATAAGGAAAACCTGGATTTCATCCGCAGTCGTTATAATAAGGTTAATCGCTGGGTAATTGCCGATATGGTTTGTCGCAGTGCCTATCGTTATCCCAATAAGCCGGCCTTGATCTTCAATGATAAAACCCTAACCTATACCCAACTGGAAGAAGAGTGCAATCGGTTTGCCAATGCCCTGCTGCATTTGGGATTGCAAAAGTATGATCGGGTGGCTATATTAGCGCATAATACCATTCATCACGTAATCACCTGGCTAGGTACCGCCAAAGCAGGGGGCATCTATTTGGCAGTTAATTATCTGTTAAGAGATAAAGACATCAGCTTTTGTATTAATCACTCGGAAAGTAAAGTTTTTATTGTAGAGGATGCTTTATATGATTTAGTAAAGGACGTTATTGACGATATGCCTGCTGTCAAAACTTTTATATGGTCAAATCAGGGGAAAGGGGAGATCGCTCCCGTTGGTTTTGCCGATTATGATAGCTGGTACAGCCAATACCCGGCCAGTGAGCCTGATGTAGAATTAAATATTGAGGACCCGGTGCAAATGACTTACACAAGCGGTACAGAGACTTTGCCCAAGGGGGTTATACTTACCAACCAATCACTTATTGCGGAATATACAGGCTGTATTATTGACGGGCAGTATCATACCGATGATGTTAACCTCAATGCATTGCCTATTTTTCACTGTGCTCAGCGGGATTGCTTCCTTAACCCCTGTCTTATGCTCGGGGCAACCAACCTACTTTTGCTGCAAGCGGATCCCAGGCAAATAATGGAGTATATTGAGAATTATAAAGTAACCATGTTCTTTGCGCCACCTACCGTATGGATCGGATTGCTTAGACATCCCGATTTTGAAAAATACAACCTCGATAGCATTACCAAAGGATATTACGGCGCTTCCATAATGCCGGTGGAAGTGCTGAAAGAAATTCAGAGAAGACTGCCCAACTGCCGGGATTTTTACAACTACTATGGGCAAACGGAGCTAAGCCCCTATCATACCGTATTAAAACCCCGCTACCAAATGTCTAAGGCCGGTTCGGCAGGGCAGGGCGGTTTAAATATGGAAACCCGTATTCAAGATGACGAGCACCGGCATATTGCAGTTTCTAATGTACCCGGCGAGATTTGCGGTCGGGGGCCACATACTATGTTGTTTTATTTGAAGGAGGCTGAAAAGACAGATGCCACTTTGGCCAACGGTTGGTTCCATAGTGGTGATATCGGTATTTTAGATGATGATAATTTTGTGTCGGTTATCGACCGTAAGAAGGATATGATCAAAACCGGGGGTGAGAATGTTCCCACCCGTGAAGTTGAAGAAGTCATATATTTAGATCCTCGCGTATCTGAGGTGGCGGTGGTGGGCCTATCCCATGACATATGGGTGGAAGGAGTTACCGCTATCGTGGTGCCTAAAGAAGGCGAGACTATCGCAAAAGAGGAAATCATTGATTTGTGCAAGAAAAACCTGGCTGGCTTTAAAGTACCCAAAGGGGTTATATTTATTAAACAATTGCCTAAAACCCCCAGCGGTAAAATTTTAAAAAGGGATTTGAGGCAGGAATATAAAAATTTTTACCAAAGCAAGCTGTAAGGTCATTGGCTGGTTGCAGTAAATAGTTGGGGTTCTCGGAGTGCCCGATGCTGAATAAGTTGATGGTACAAGATTCCACCTATATTTTTTTACAAAACAGCCATAATACTAGCGTAAGGTCCGTAATGGCCGGGACAAGATTGCTGCAGGACTTAAAGGCTCTGTAACAGTCGACTAAAGGTTAATACCGGGTCTGGTCGGCTCGATATTAGCCGGCGGGCGGATTGATAACGTTCCGGTAGGCTGTATGGCAGTCTATATTGATTATCATATAGTCTAAGGGATGTTTATCGATCGAGTTAAGATTATTATGGATGTCGAAAAAACAATTATCTTACCCGCATGTTAATTGTTTGGGTTTGTAGTAGTCGAGAGATTGCTGCAAGCTTATTAGGTATCCATAGTGGTTGAGCAAAGATCATATGAGTGTCGAAATGGCTTGTGGCAGCTTAAGAGGCTGTTATGGGCCGCATAGATGTTCATGGTGGTTGTAGCGCAGGTCATTACGGGCTTATAACATAGAAGCCTTCCTTCCTTGTGGATGGAAGGCTTCTTACTGTTAAGCGATATATGGAGATGCTTTTGAAAAACGGTTATCCCTTATGATAAGGTAATTTTGTCGGCTGATTGATAACTTTTTGTGGACAATACCTATAAATACTGATATAATCCTGTAAAGCAAGTTAATTGAATAATACTCAGGGTGCCTTGCAATAGGGGTAAAAGGGAACCAGGTGTAATTCCTGGACGGTCCGGCCACTGTAAATGGGAAGCCGTTTTCATAAGCCACCGGAATGTATATTTCCGGGAAGGCGAAAACAGGTGATGATCCATAAGTCAGGAAACCTGCCCGGGTAGTTTGTATGCATTAACCTTCCGCGGAGAGGAATGTGCTACCGTTAAGTATGGTATTTGCGCAGGTCATAGTTTCTTCGGGGAGGAAACTATGACCTTTTTTGTTAAACCCACTCCATACTCTGGGGGTTAATTATATACCCTATTAATTCGGCGGAACAACCGCCGTTCTTTTTTTTTTGGAGGTAAACTCCAGCACAGCTTTTGCGAGAGGCGACAGGTTATTACGGATAGCATACGGGATGTTTTTTATACACAGCGTTCGCATAAAGGCGGAAGGGGCTGTTGCACAACGGACTAAATAGTTCATAGTGCGGCAGCCTTTTGTAAAGATACCGGATTATTATCGAAATAATTGGCTGTATCCGGAAAGGGGAGCGTCGCTCACTACTCTAAGAAAGTAGTTTTGCGACACTCCCCGATGCAGTATTTCTCTCCCGAGGATTAATTAGGAGGGCTTAGTTCGGTGGGAAATGCTACGGTGGGTACTCCTGTGGCTAATAGCGAGTAGCCGGTTAGTATTCCGGGTCATACAATTTGATCTTTTGATCCCCGTATATTTTGCGCCACTCATGTGCTGAATGACCGGGGAAGAAGCACAACAGCTGTATTGCAGATCTAACCGCGCCGAATGTATATAAAAAGCGCTGTCCGGAAAATAAAACTACACAATACCTATTGCCAAGTAAAAAAAAATGTGCTATATTATCAAATGTCGCCGTTATCATAGCGACGAAAAAAGGAATCGCAGAGCAGTGCTGGCAAATAGCAGATAAACCACTAAATAAACTAGGAATTGCCATTGACACCGCTCGGCATAAAGTGATATAATCTATTTTGTCGGTGTAAGAAAGACACTGCGTGATCCTTGAAAACTAAACAGTGCAAAGAGATGGAAACGGACGCCGGACGTGGTTGGTTATTAATAACCGAGCCAAGCGACGGCGGCCAATCAAACCTCGTCAAACGAAGCTAAAAGCCAAAGCCAAACAGCAGCGGTTTTTAGCAAACGAATAAACGAGTAAATCATAAAACGAGCAGATTAAACTCACTTAAAAAGCAAACGGGCACAAGCTGCTATAAAGTCATCCAGCCCAATAAGGCTGGGCAGCCTAAAGCAGACCAAACCCGCTTAGCATAAACTTTTATGGAGAGTTTGATCCTGGCTCAGGACGAACGCTGGCGGCGTGCTTAACACATGCAAGTCGAACGGGGTTTAGCGAGGAGTTTACTTCTTGCTAAACCAAGTGGCGGACGGGTGAGTAACGCGTGGATAACCTGCCCCATAGCCTGGGATAACGCCGGGAAACCGGTGCTAATACCGGATAAGTTCATCTGGTTGCATAACCGGATGAAGAAAGGTGCAAACCGCTACAGGATGGGTCCGCGTCCCATTAGCTTGTTGGTAGGGTAACGGCCTACCAAGGCCGCGATGGGTAGCCGGCCTGAGAGGGCGACCGGCCACACTGGAACTGAGACACGGTCCAGACTCCTACGGGAGGCAGCAGTGGGGAATCTTCCGCAATGGGCGCAAGCCTGACGGAGCAACGCCGCGTGAGTGATGAAGGTTTTCGGATTGTAAAACTCTGTCCAAAGGGAAGAAACAAATGACGGTACCTTTGGAGGAAGCCCCGGCTAACTACGTGCCAGCAGCCGCGGTAAAACGTAGGGGGCGAGCGTTGTCCGGAATTACTGGGCGTAAAGGGCGTGTAGGCGGCTTGCGCAAGTCAGTCGTGAAACCTATCGGCTTAACCGGTAGCTGTCGATTGAAACTGTCGGGCTTGAGTGCAGAAGAGGGGAGTGGAATTCCCAGTGTAGCGGTGAAATGCGTAGATATTGGGAGGAACACCAGTGGCGAAAGCGGCTCCCTGGCCTGTAACTGACGCTGAGGCGCGAAAGCGTGGGTAGCAAACAGGATTAGATACCCTGGTAGTCCACGCCGTAAACGATGGGTGCTAGGTGTTGGGGGTATCGACCCCTCCAGTGCCGCAGTTAACGCAATAAGCACCCCGCCTGGGGAGTACGGCCGCAAGGCTGAAACTCAAAGGAATTGACGGGGGCCCGCACAAGCGGTGGAGTATGTGGTTTAATTCGACGCAACGCGAAGAACCTTACCAGGTCTTGACATCTCCTGCCAGCTGTGGAAACACAGTCTTCTTCTTCGGGAGACAGGAAGACAGGTGGTGCATGGTTGTCGTCAGCTCGTGTCGTGAGATGTTGGGTTAAGTCCCGCAACGAGCGCAACCCCTACCTTTAGTTGCCATCAAGTGAGGTTGGGCACTCTAAAGGGACTGCCGTTGACAAAACGGAGGAAGGTGGGGATGACGTCAAATCATCATGCCCTTTATGATCTGGGCTACACACGTACTACAATGGCCGGTACAGACGGACGCGCAGCCGCGAGGTGAAGCGAACCCGAGAAAGCCGGTCCCAGTTCGGATTGCAGGCTGCAACTCGCCTGCATGAAGTCGGAATCGCTAGTAATCGCAGGTCAGCATACTGCGGTGAATACGTTCCCGGGCCTTGTACACACCGCCCGTCACACCACGAAAGTTGGCAACACCCGAAGCCGGTGAGTTAACCTGTAAAGGGAACAGCCGTCGAAGGTGGGGTCGGTAATTGGGGTGAAGTCGTAACAAGGTAGCCGTATCGGAAGGTGCGGCTGGATCACCTCCTTTCTAAGGAGATTATGTGGTGGTTACTGGTATAGCCATAACCCACCACCTAAATCCTAGGTCGGACATCTATATAAAACGCACTGTTTGGTTTTGAGGGACTAAATCCCCTCAATTGGGGCTTGTAGCTCAGCCGGTTAGAGCGCACGCCTGATAAGCGTGAGGTCGGTGGTTCGAGTCCACCCAGGCCCACCATGTTCCTTGAAAACTGCACAGCGAAAGCAAGCAAGTATAAGTAAAGCACAGGTAAAAAGCACAAGACGCCGAAGACCAAAAGGTCAAGCTAGAAAGAGCGTACGGTGGATGCCTGGGCGCTAAGGGCCGATGAAGGACGTGGTAAGCTGCGAAAAGCTACGGTGAGCCGCAAGCAGGCATAGACCCGTAGATCTCCGAATGGGGCAACCCGTTACCAGTAACGAGGTAACATCTTATGTTGAACACATAGACATAAGAAGGGCACCCGGTGAACTGAAACATCTAAGTAACCGGAGGAGAAGAAATCAACCGAGAACCCCCAAGTAGCGGCGAGCGAACCGGGGCCAGCCTAAACCTATTTCGCGTGCGGAATAGGGGTTGCGGGACTCTCACAACGGACTGACAACCTTAGCCGAACCCGCCAGGAACGGCGGGCCACAGAAGGTAACAGCCCTGTAGGCGAAAAGGCAAGTCAATTCAGAGAGCATCCCAAGTACCGCGGGACACGAGAAACCCCGTGGGAATCAGGGAGGACCACCTTCCAAGGCTAACTACCCTTAGCGACCGATAGTGCACAAGTACCGTGAGGGAAAGGTGAAAAGCACCCCGGGAGGGGAGTGAAACAGAACCTGAAACCGTACGCTTACAACCAGTCAAAGCACAATTAACGTGTAATGGCGTACTTTTTGTAGAACGGACCGGCGAGTTACCTTTAGCGTGCCAGGTTAAGGCTGATCAAGGCCGTAAACCGCAGCGAAAGCAAGTCTAAAAAGGGCGTCATAGTACGCTGAAGTAGACCCGAAACCGGGTGATCTACCCATGTCCAGAGTGAAGCGGGAGTAACATCTCGTGAAGGCTCGAACCAACCGTCGTTGAAAAGGCGGTGGATGAGGTGTGGGTAGGGGTGAAATGCCAATCGAACCCGGAGATAGCTGGTTCTCCCCGAAATAGCTTTAGGGCTAGCCTTGTACAAAATAGCCGGAGGTAGAGCACTGAATGGGCTAGGGGCCTTCACCGGTTACCGAACTCAATCAAACTTCGAATGCCGGACTATTAAAGTACAGGAGTCAGACTGCGGGTGCTAAGATTCGTAGTCGAGAGGGAAACAGCCCAGACCGCCAGTTAAGGTCCCTAAATCGTGCTAAGTGGCAAAGGATGTGAGGTTGCCCGGACAACCAGGATGTTGGCTCAGAAGCAGCCACCATTTAAAGAGTGCGTAATAGCTCACTGGTCAAGTGACCTTGCGCCGAAAATGTAACGGGGCTCAAGCACGGTACCGAAACTGCGGAATTCAGCAATGAATTGGTAGGGGAGCGTTCCCATTGGATAGAAGCTATACCGTAAGGAGTAGTGGACTGATGGGAAGTGAGAATGCCGGTATAAGTAAGCGCAAAGGCAGGTGAGAATCCTGCCCGCCGAAAACCTAAGGATTCCTGGGGAAGGCTCGTCCGCCCAGGGTAAGTCGGGCCCTAAGCCGAGGCTGAAAAGCGTAGGCGATGGACAATCGGTGGAGAATCCGATACCACCTTAAAGCCGTTATAAGGATGGGGTGACACAGCAGGGCAAGCCAAGCGCGCGGATGGAAAAGCGCGTCCAAGCTCGTAGGGCGAACCGCAGGCAAAACCGCGGTTCAAGAAGCCTGAGAAGTGACGGGGAGCGAAAACAAGTAGCGAAGTGGCTGCACCCAAACTGTCAAGAAAAACCTCTAACGAGGCTCTAAGGTGCCCGTACCGCAAACCGACACAGGTAGGTGGGGTGAGAATCCTAAGGCGCGCGAGAAAACCCTCGTTAAGGAACTCGGCAAAATGACCCCGTAACTTCGGGAGAAGGGGTACTCCATTAGTGTAAAGACATTAACTGTCAGAGCATGAAGGAGTCGCAGAGAAAAGGCCCAAGCGACTGTTTACCAAAAACACAGGTTCCTGCTAAATCGCAAGATGACGTATAGGAGCTGACGCCTGCCCGGTGCTGGAAGGTTAAGGGGAGAGGTTAGCGCAAGCGAAGCTTTAAACCGAAGCCCCAGTAAACGGCGGCCGTAACTATAACGGTCCTAAGGTAGCGAAATTCCTTGTCGGGTAAGTTCCGACCCGCACGAAAGGCGTAACGATTTGGGCGCTGTCTCAACGAGGGACTCGGCGAACTTGTAATGCCGGTAAAGATGCCGGCTACCTGCGACAGGACAGAAAGACCCCGTGGAGCTTTACTGCAGCTTGACATTGGATTTTGGTATTGCATGTACAGGATAGGTGGGAGGCTGAGAAGTTAGGGCGCCAGTCTTAACGGAGCCACCGTTGGGATACCACCCTTGTGATATTGAAATTCTAACACCGGAGCCTGAATCGGCTCCATGGACAGTGTCAGGTGGGCAGTTTGACTGGGGCGGTCGCCTCCCAAAAAGTAACGGAGGCGCCCAAAGGTTCCCTCAGCGCGGTTGGAAATCGCGCGGATAGAGTGTAAAGGCAAAAGGGAGCTTGACAGCGAGACCAACAAGTCGAGCTGGGACGAAAGTCGGGCTTAGTGATCCGGCGGCATTCGCGTGGAAGAGCCGTCGCTCAACGGATAAAAGCTACCCCGGGGATAACAGGCTTATCTCCCCCAAGAGTCCACATCGACGGGGAGGTTTGGCACCTCGATGTCGGCTCATCGCATCCTGGGGCTGTAGTAGGTCCCAAGGGTTGGGCTGTTCGCCCATTAAAGCGGTACGTGAGCTGGGTTCAGAACGTCGTGAGACAGTTCGGTCCCTATCCGTCGCAGGCGCAGGAAACTTGCGAGGAGCTGTCCCTAGTACGAGAGGACCGGGATGGACGGATCACTGGCGTACCAGTTATCGCGCCAGCGGTAGCGCTGGGTACCCAAATCCGGCCGGGATAAGCGCTGAAGGCATCTAAGCGCGAAGCCCCCCTCTAGATAAGGTTTCCCATCCAGTTAATGGAGTAAGACCCCTGGCAGACTACCAGGTAGATAGACCGGGCGTGCAAGCACAGCAATGTGTGCAGCGGACCGGTACTAATAGGTCGAGGACTTGACCTTAAATTCGGTGCTCTGATTTTGTTAATCGGAAGTTGGCGGTTGGTTGCCGCTAGGCGATAAACCAACCATACTGCTGCCGGATACAAGATGTATTTTACCTTGTTGAAATAAAACTTGCTCAGCTGTGCATTTTTGAGTGAACAATAAGTTAATAGGTTGGGTGCTTGGCACTTGAGATATTAACTTTATATCCCTGACAAGTTTATAAAGTTTTCCGGTGACCATACTGGAGAGGATACACCCGTTCCCATCCCGAACACGGAAGTTAAGCTCTTTGAGGCCGATGGTACTTGGGCATCTGCCCTGGGAGAGTAGGTCGTCGCCGGAATTAATTTTAAGTGAACCCCTCGGTTTTATGCCGGGGGGTTACCTGATTCAGTGTTGGGTAAAATTCGACCATGCAGCACAAACTGATTATGGTTTGGCTTGGGCTCGGCATCCATATGTATGCTTATGCACTAAAAAACAGCCTTATTTCTTCCGCTTTTTTTGGCTAAATACAGATAATTATCCGCTCTTTTTATTAAATCCTCTCTTTTCACGTTAGCCGTTGAGTAGTATGCCGCACCAACGCTGACTGTCAAGATACCACCCGGCTGTTTATCCTGAAACCTGAACTTATAATCTTCTACAGTTTTTCTGATCTTTTCCGCAGCTATTTTAATTCCCTTCTCTGAGGTATGGCAGCAAATAACGGCAAACTCTTCTCCGCCGTATCTGCATAATATATCCGTTGAATATAATGCCTTTTTAACAACCGTAACGATTGTTTGTAAAAGCTCATCTCCGGCCAGATGCCCATTGTTATCGTTATAGATTTTAAAATAGTCTATATCAAACATGATTAACCCAAAATTATTGATGCTATTGCCTGATTCCTGACCGTATACCTGCAGTCTGTTTACCAGGTCAATCTCCTGCTGTAATCTTTCATCAAAGAAATACCTATTATAAGACTGCGTCAGCCAATCTTGGGTTGCCAGACTCTGCAGTCTCTCATTGAGCTGCATAACCTCCTGCAAATTATTTTTATGCTCGGTAATATCCTGTTTTAAAATTATCGTTCCTATATGATTGCCGCTGTCATAAATGGGTGTGATTTTCACCATATAATAGACGATGGCTTCGCCCAGGGATTTGGGCATTTCAAAGCTCACCTTTTTTTGCTCACAAACTGCTTCGTCCAGGAATTCCATGAACCTCTTAACATTGAGATCGTCATAATTCTTTTTAATTATTGCCGCAATGCTGACTTTTCTAGATACCCCGGTAAAACTGCTTATAAAAGCTTTGTTGTAATCAATGATCTCAAAATCCTCATCAATCACCACATAGCTGTCAGAAATCAAATCAACAACTGTTTGCAAGGCGATGGGGATTACGTTCAGGAAATCGAACTTTACCGTGGCTATTATAAAAAAGCTAATGGTCACGGCAAAGGCGATATTTTCGATTGCCGTTGACCAATCAAAGATCTTAAATGTGCTGATTGTATCAATGATCAGTGAAATCATAATACCGATAAATATTAATGAGGATTGTTTGGAGAAAACGCCATAATTTTTTATGGAGAAAACCGCCAGGAAAGCCAAACCAATCCCTATACACAAATAGGAATATATCGTATGTACAGTAAAATAGATGCCAAAATTTTGCTTGGAGGGTATCAAGCTAAAGACAGCATAAAACAAGTGATGACTTTGATTCGTAAGCAGCACCACAATAGAGATGCTGGGAACGACAAACAGTAGTGCATGCTTCCATGTAAATTTTATTTTGGTTTGCGCAAATATTAGCCCGGTAAATAATATTGAAATTGATACGAGAATCGTACCCAAAAAGTACAGTCGCTCACAAATTGCCATTATCGATCGGGCATTGTCAAAAGTCGAATACAATAACACTGCGACATTCCATAGGAGCATGCTGGCTGTTATGCTTAAAACAGCATAATGGATTTGTTTTTTGGACGTTCTTTTCGCGACTAATAATAAGAAATATAATATAACCAATGTGGATAAAACCAATAGCAGATTAATGATATCGACATTGTCCAAAGTATAAAATCCTCCTCATACTTCGTCACTATGGCGGATGAAGCTTTATAGTATGTTAACCCGTTACGAGTTGTCATGACGTAATAAGCCTCTGTGTACTCTTTTGTTTCGAACAACATCGCAGACAACTCCCCTTCTCTCAACATCTTCTCTTTTTTCTTGCCGGAGTAGGGAGATGATCTGGAATGACATCTTGTATCACCCATTTTAATTTAACATAGGACTATCCAGTGTTCAATGCAAAAATAGGGATATTCGGAAAGATGGATTTTATTATGATGTGGGTCGGTAAATTCCCTTTCCTTCAAAAGCTGCTCCAAGTTCATTCCGGTCACCTCGACCATGTCATATCGGTGCTCCGATACAATATCAAATAAAAGCCTGTGAACAAGAAACAGCCTTTTATTTCTTGAAAACTTCCTCAGAAGGAAACATAATAAGCTCTAAGGCATTTCTTTGATTTGAGAGGAGCCCAATATGGAATATGTCAGTGTAAAAGAAGCGGCGGAGCTGTGTTTGTTATCGGTTTGAAGAATATGAAGTCGGCAAAATATCGAAATGATGAAATCAGCAGTGTTTTTCCAAAGCGGCCAACCCTATGGGAGAAACAGCTGAGAGCAAACGCACGGGCGCTGAAAATGAATTGCTATCGAGGAGGGAATGTTTATGGAGCTCTGGTTGGCGGTACTATTATTGATCGTATTCGCAGGCATTTTTTCGGCGCTCCTGTTCTATTCCTGCCGTGAGAAGAAAACACGCTTTATTGTCGGGTTCTGCATATTAGGCGCAATATTGCTTGCGCTTATCATTTACATTGCGCTGACATTTCTGTTTTTGGATGGGATTTCTTCCTAAATTATTTTATCCACAACATTGGGCTGCGATGTGAACAGATGGATATTCTGCGTGACTTCTTAATGACGAACAGTTTCGGCTGTCCGCTCTGCTTTTTGTGCGCCCGGCATGGGTGTAGTCTAACGGGTGCAAGTCCCGAGTGCGGATTGATAGTGCTAAGCACATAGCTAAAGGCAAGGGTGTTCACCGCGAGGTGGAATCTGAAGGAAGCCGGAGGCAAACTTCTGGTCTGACGAACAGGAATCACATCAGGCATATGTAGGCTGGGTAAGGTTGCAAAACAAACTGAAGCCCTAGACTATCCGGAAGCCTACGGTGTAAATGTGACAGATAGATGGAAGGAAAGACTGCGCTCTTACCCGGGGAGATCTCATGGACGTGAGGAGATAAACTTCAAATCACGGTTAAAACAAGATTTGTCATGAGAAGTCAGCAGATGCCATACTACCCAATGCAGTCGACGCCATTGGGGAAGGGCTGAACCTTAGGAGGTGATAGTAAATGAATGTTACCAAAGAAGGAACGAAGTGCAGCCAACTTCCAGCAGACAATAGTCATATGGAAGGCTCACCGCAAAAGAATAGTGCGGAACACGAAGGATATGCGGGAGTGCGTAATCCTCTGAGGATAACTGAAAACAACATTACCAACGCAGACATGTCGAAGGAGAGACTGCTTGAGGAAATCGTAGATAGAAACAACATGAACAGAGCGTACAAAAGAGTCAAATCAAACAAAGGTGCTCACGGAATCGATGGGATGGGAGTAGATGAACTTCTGCAATATCTCAAAGAAACCGGATGCCAACTCAGGCAATCAATCTAGGACGGAAAATACCGTCCTAACCCTGTTAGAAGGGTAGAGATACC
Source organism: Desulfoscipio sp. XC116 (assembly GCF_039851975.1). Taxonomy (GTDB): domain Bacteria; phylum Bacillota; class Desulfotomaculia; order Desulfotomaculales; family Desulfallaceae; genus Sporotomaculum. The sequence goes on along the minus strand of NZ_CP156660.1, from coordinate 3,360,370 downwards.
AAAAGAAGACGGGAAGAAGAAAAGAAAACTGGGAATACCTACGGTGGTAGACCGAGTAGTACAACAGGCAATAGCTCAAGTACTAACACCGATATATGAGAAGCAATTTTTGGACAACAGCTACGGGTTTCGACCTGGGCGAAGTGCTCACCAAGCCATCAGGAAATGCCAAGAGAACATAGACGAAGGATATGATTATGTTATAGACATGGATTTGGAGAAATACTTCGATACAGTCAACCAAAGTAAACTGATAGAAGTGCTATCCAGAACCATAAAAGACGGGCGAGTAATATCCCTAATTCACAAATACCTGAGAGCGGGAGTAGTAATCAAGCACAGCTTCGAAGAAACGGAAATCGGCGTACCACAGGGCGGACCACTAAGTCCGATTCTTAGTAACATCATGCTAAACGAACTGGACAAAGAACTTGAAATAAGGGGGCACAGGTTCGTCCGCTATGCGGACGACCTGCTAATCTTTTGTAGAAGCAGAAGAAGTGCAAACCGCACATTTGAGAGCATACTTCCTCTTATCGAGAAGAAGCTATTCCTCAAAGTGAATAGAGAGAAAACGGTGGTCGACTACGTAGGAAAAGTGAAATTTCTTGGGTTTGCGTTCTACCGAGCAAAAGGCAAGGCAAGAGTTAGAATCCATCCGAAATCGGCTGCAAAAATGGAAAGTAGAGTGAAAGAGCTCACCTCCAGAAGTAACGGAATGGGCAGCGAACTTAGAGTAATGAAGCTCAGACGCTATATTATGGGGTGGGTTAACTACTTCAAGATAGCCGATATGAAGAGATTGTTGTCACAAACGGATGAATGGATGAGAAGACGTATTCGCATGATTTTCTGGAAACAGTGGAAACGGGTGAGAACAAGATTTAAAATGCTCAAATCGCTCGGGGTCCAAAAGCAGAAAGCCTGGGAGTACGCAAACACGAGGAAAGGCTACTGGAGAACCTCCAATAGCCCAATCCTATCCAAATCCCTCAGTAATGATGTACTCAAAGGGTTTGGGTTCCTATTCTTTTCAGAGTATCGACAAGTCACAGCGTAAACTAAGGAATCGCCGTGTACCGAACGGTACGCACGGTGGTGTGGGAGGTCGGCTACTCAACTAATGGGTAGCCTCCTACTCGATTTGCAAAGCACCGTCAGCTGGTTGAGGTTTCTGCCGAGAGCTTTCAGCTGACTGACCATTTCCGGAAGACTGTCGATGACGATAATCTTCCGGTTCAGAGCAGTGTCGATCATAAATTCCGAGGTTGTCCGGCCCGTCCGTTTTGCCCTGCCGATGATTGATGCCTTTTCCTGGGTTGTCATTCGGATGTCGAACCGTTCGCTTTTCATATACGCATTCGCTCCTTTCGTCATTACGGGGTGTGGGGCAGCGCCCCGCCTTTTATGCGTTAGGCGTACAGCCGAACGCTATGCTTGCCCCTCCCAACGGGAGGGTTTTCATACTGTGCATCGAACTCACCTCCTGCATGATAATGAATCGTAAATTAAAATTATTCATTCTTTGTGTTATCATTATCGTACAGACAAAATCCGGAGTACACAGGGAAGCGCAAATGACGGATTTTAACGGAATTCGATTATTTGCAGAAAGGAGAAAAGCATGGCGCAGTATCCGCACGTCCGGGTCTTTTACGGCAGCGATGGCTTGGTGCATTTCATGCCCTTTACTGACGCGGTCCATAACGGGCAGTATGCGGAAAAGCACATCGGGCAGGGATTAATTGACTTTGCAGAACTGGATTTGAGCGAGTACCGGCTGCGGTTGGACGCGGCGAAAGGTATTCCGCTCACAATAGAGCACTATCAGGAAATCCGAAACGCCGTTTACAATGTGGCCGAAACACTGAAGCATAAGCACAGCTATGCGTTCTTCTTTCTTGTAGGGCTGCTCAACAACATTTTGAAAACGCCTATCTACTACAAGGACGATATCGACGCCGAACAGCTCAAACAGCTTGCTGTCTGTTTGGAGGAATTGGAGCGTGTCATCGAGCTTCAGAAGGTTTTCCGGGAAGCGGTCGACGTGTGCCTGGACAGAGAAAACCGCCCGGACAAAATCATGTCCGAGCGGCTGTGTGAGTTTATGAAGGGGCACCCCGAGTTCGGGGACGCCGCGGTGAAAATGCAGTATGCGCTACTGCCAAAAAAGAAAGGTAAGGTGGATATCGATACGCTTCGGGATATCCATGACTGGAAGCTGACCGAACAGGATGACCTGCCGGAAATCATGCACCAGGGGGTTGAGGGCGTGAGCCTGATGCCCTACTACCTGATCGAGTATCTTGATGAGATGCTGTTCTTCGAATTTACCGAGATGCTGAAAAACGGGCAGTATGTGAAGCGGTGCAAGCTCTGCGGAAGGTATTTCGTGCTGGCCGATAAGCGCAAGCGGGATTTCTGCGACAGGCCGTACAAGGGCAAGCGAACCTGCAAGCAGGTGGGCGCCAAGTTGTTCTTTGAAAAAGGGATTGAAGCCGACACATATTTACAGCAATACCTCACCGAGTACAACAAGGTCTATTCCCGCCGGTACCGAGCGGCGGGGAAATATGCCGGGGAGCACAGTGGCAGGGATTTGACCGAGGAGCAGTTCAAAGCCTGGTCCGCCGCCGCCAGTCAGTCCCGGCGGGATTATGTGGAGGGCAAAATCTCCGGCGAGGAGATGCTGGCGAGGGTAAGATTGGATTGACTCCTTGATTTGATCATTAAGAATACCTGTTTCTTGGCATCAATGAAATATTTCTTATTCAACCCGCACATTTGAGTGCAATCCACCGTTAAACAATTGAGAGGAGGTTTTGAGGTGTCAATCGATATCAAAGAACAATACGATAAAATCTATCGCTATTGCTATTATAAGGTTGGCGATCCCTCTTTAGCGGAAGACCTGGCCCAGGAAACCTTCCTCAAATACTTTGCGCAGAGCTCCTACATAGAACGCGGCAAGTTGCTTGCATACCTTTATACCATCGCGCGAAATCTCTGCATGGACGCTTTCCGTAAAAAACAGCCTGGGGGTTTTCCCGATGAATTGCCCGATTACGATTCTATGGAAAGGCTGGAACTTAAAATCGCGGTGCGGCAGGCGCTGAAAACACTGCCGGAAAAGGAACGGGAGTTGCTGCTCCTGCGGTACGCAAACGAGCTTTCCGTCGGTGAGATTTCGGTGATCATGGGCATGTCCCGCTTCACTGTTTACCGCAGGATAAGTTCCGCACTGGCGGCCCTGAAAGCATTGCTCAGAGAGGGGGATTCCAATGAATAAAAAACTGAAAAACGCTCTGCGGTTATCCTTTGAAGCACCGGAGCCTGTGGATAAAAAGCGGTTTTTGGCGTCGCTGCGCTATCCCGAAATCACCCGCCGGGATTTCTTTCTCAGCCAGCTCGGCTATATCCGCAAACGGATCTGGGCGCTTTCCGTATTGATTGTACTCGCCGGCTGGGCAGTTGCATTCTTGTCCCCACTGTCTGCAAACTGGCATATTGAAATGGAAAAGATATGGATCATTTCCGCACTTCTGCCTTTTCTGGCACTGTTGACAGCTACGGAAATTTACCGCTCTGCCGCTTACCGCATGGCGGAACTGGAAATAAGCTGCCGGTTCAGCTTGCAGCAAATTATTATAGCACGCGCGGCCATTTTAGGCGGAGGAAATTTTCTTGTTCTGGCTATGCTGCTGGCCTTTATCAGCCGGGTATCGCCATACGGGCTGCTGCAGGCCGCAACGTACCTGCTTGCGCCTTATCTCATCACCTGCGGTGTTTGCCTGCTGATACTGAACAAAATTTACGGCAGAGAAAGCATATACGGCTGTGCCGCGGCGGCCTGCCTTGTCAGCATGACGAATGTTATATTCAGCACGACGATGCAGGTTCTCTATTCGAACACATTCCTGATTTACTGGATGCTTGTATTTGCCGCCGGCGCTTTGCTCGTCGGCATTCAGATACGGCGTCTTCTTAAACAAACGGAGGATAGAACATGGAACAGCTTACTCTTGACCGAGTGACAAAACACTATGGCAGTAAAATTGCCTGCGACCGTATTTCTCTGGATCTTCATCAAGGCGTGTACGGTCTGCTTGGAGCGAACGGCGCGGGGAAGACCACCCTGATGCGGATGATGTGCGGTGTGCTGGTTCCGACATTGGGGACGATTACTTTTAACGGGATTGATGTGAATCACGAGGATTATCGGGAAGCACTGGGGTATCTTCCGCAGGAATTTGGATACTATCCAGAGTTTACCGCACTGGACTTTATGCTGTACATTGCCACGCTTAAAGGGTTGCCAAAAGTCAGGGCATTGGAAAAATCACGGGAGCTGCTGGAACTGGTTTCTCTCGAAAAGGAAGCGAAAAAGAAGATCAAGACCTTTTCAGGCGGCATGAAGCAGCGGCTTGGCGTCGCACAGTCGATGCTGAACGACCCGAAGATCCTGATCTTGGATGAACCGACAGCCGGACTTGATCCCAAGGAACGGATACGCTTTCGCAATCTGATTTCCCGCCTCGGCGCCGACCGGATTGTGCTGCTTTCCACCCATATCGTTTCGGACGTGGAGCATATTGCCGATACGATTTTGGTGATGAAGGACGGCCAGATGATTCACCAGGGGACGCTGGAGGGAATCATCCAAACCATAACGGGCAAGGTTTGGGAGTGCGTTGTGCTGCAGACGGAGGCGGATGCATTGTGTGAAAAGTACCCCGTGATCAATTTGCGGCAAGAGAACCAAGATGTATCTTTGCGCCTGATCTGCGAGCATAAGCCATGCGATTCGGCGGTAAATGTGCAGGCTTCTTTGGAGGATCTTTACCTGTATTATTTCAGTGGGGTGAGCGGATAATGAGTAATTTCTGGAGTTTGGTGGGCTTTGAATATAAAAAGATATTGCGCAAAAGGAGCGTGCAGGCCGCACTTCTTTTGGCGGTGCTCGTTACCGCTTTCAGCGTCTGCGGCACGCTGCTCGGCAATTACTATGTCAATGGTGAAGTATACGAATCCAATTACGAGGCCATGGTCAGGGACAGGGCTTATGAACGCGCGCTTGCCGGACGTAAGCTTGATGAGAAGCTGATCGCGGAGGCGGTAAACGCCTACGCAAAAATTCCAGACAGCGACAGGTATTCGGACACCGTGGAATATCAGACGTTTGCGCGTCCATACAGCGCAGTTTATTCCCTTGTCCGCGCAATTTACAACATGGAGTCCGCTCCTTTCGGCATGACAGATTTTCAGACTTTGACTGAAGAGCGGGCCGATCAGCTTTACGAGGCGCGGCGCGATAAGCAGGTTAAGCTTGTGGAAGCGACGAATATGAGCGAACAAGCAAAGGATAGCGTGCTGGCTTTGGACGCGCAGATCGAAACACCCTTTACGATTGCCTATACGGACGGCTATGCGCGTTTTTTTGTTGCCATATACACATTCGGCCTGACAGCCGCCTTTGTCATGGCTATCTGCATTGCTCCGCTGTTTTCCGGCGAGTACGCTTCCGGCGCCGATCAACTCATTCTGGCTTCAAAGCATGGGAAAAACAAGCTCATCGGGGCCAAGCTGTTTACCGGATTTTCGCTGGCGGCGGCGATTTCCCTGGTACTTACCACAGTTGGTTATTTTCTTTCCCTGTTCCTCTTCGGCTTTGACGGCGCGGATGTTCCGCTGCAGCTTTATATGCCGATGTCGCCCTATCCCCTGACTATGAAACAAACGGCGCTGATCCTTGCTACCTGCGCTTTTTTTGCCTGCCTGATGACGGCGGCAATCACCATGCTGCTGTCCGCGCGGCTGAAATCACCGTTTGGCGTGATTATTCTTGTGGGCCTGCTGCTGATTGTGCCAATGTTCCTCTTTGTCCCAGAAACAAACATTACGCTGTACAATCTGTTTCATCTTCTTCCGACAAATATGATGGCCATCTGGGGAGCGGCCGCCGAAATTCAATACGAGCTGTTCGGATTGGTCATAAAGCCCTGCGTGTTTCTGCCGGTATTTGCGGCGGTAATAAGCATTCTGCTTACGCCGTTTGCCTACCGTTCCTTCAAAAAGCATCAAATTGTATAAACCAATACCGGGAGTAGCACTTAAGTGCTGCTCCCGGTTCGTATTCGGTTCACCTTTGGGGTAGGTTCACAATTTGTCCTTGTGACTACCCGCCTTTTATGCCGGGGGGTTTTTAATTAGCTCACCCTTGGGGTTTTGGGCCGGATCGAGCAGTGCAAATTCCCAATACTATATAAAAGGTAATCTGCTGGCCGGTCGAAATATAATAGAGAGTTAATAACACTACAAAGCAGTCTGAAAAAATGGTGAACATCGGGAGTAAAATATGTTATGATGGCAGTGGGATATAATTGTAAATTATTAAATCGGCAGGACTAATAGCGTATGAATTATTTTTTGGCCAACCAGCACTCCATGATTGGCAAATTTAACCCATTAATTTTGCCATGGTCAATGGCGCCGTTGATGAACTGATATGGTTCCGACAGTATTGCGGCAGTAAATATATAAGGAAAATTATAAATTTTACTGAGCGCGGGGATTAGTATGGCTTTCAATTCTCATTTTGATACTTAAAATATTCAGAATGATATACGAATTAAACTACGAAATAAGCGCTTGGGAAGGGGGGTGCGATATTTGCAGCAAGAAAGTTTAAAGCTGTTTTCTCAAAAGATTATCGAATTGTCATCAATAGTGGAAATGGATGTATGTGTAGTTAACTCTAATTTGGTGCGAATAATTGGTACTGGCAGATATTCGGGATTAATAAATGAAAAAGTAATGGAAAAATCGCTTTACAATAGATTATTTCAAAGCAGGGTAAAATATTTACTGGTAAAGCCCCGTGAAGATAAGGTTTGCAGCAGTTGTGAGTATCTGCATAATTGTTCTGGGTTGGTTCATCTTGCCGTTCCTTTCAAAGTTAAAAAACATAATATAATGTCATTATCATTTACTGCTGTAAAGGACCATTACAAAAAGGAGTTGTTAAATAATACCTCTTTATATTTACATTTAGTGGATTTTTTCAGTAAACAAATTGAAAAAGAATGGCGGGCACTAGATGATAAAGATGTAATTGATTGTAGAAAATCTATTCAATGCATTATCAATTTAATAGATAAAAATGTAATGGTTACGAAAAAAAATAACATATTATATATTAACGATAATTTGAAAAGGATACTTGGAATAAGTGAATATGATAACATTGATGGTGTTCGAAAAACTTTTTTTAGTAGTTTAAAAACAAGTGACAAAAATTTTCGGTTAACTGTTGATGTCTCTGGTGAAACGAGGTATTTTAGTGTATTCCCAAGGACTATAGACAAGATATTGGATTTGAAAGTTGTTTTTATAGAACCTGCCAATTCAAAAAACACAAGTTATTTTGATAACCAGGTATTTTATAGTCCAAATATTAAGAAGGCTATTGATATCGCAAAGAAGGTGTCCTCTTCGAATTCCACGATTCTGTTAGAAGGAGAAAGCGGCACCGGTAAGGAGGTCTTCGCTGATGGAATACACTATGAAAGTGATAGAGCACAAGGGAAATTTATTAGTGTTAACTGTGCCGCTGTACCGGAGGCACTATGTGAAAGTGAGTTCTTCGGATATGCGGAAGGAGCATTTACAGGAGCTAAAAAAGGTGGCAAAATAGGAAAATTTCAGGCTGCTGACAAAGGCACGCTTTTTTTGGATGAAATTGAGGAGATGCCGATTTCTATGCAGGCAAAATTGTTAAGAGTGTTGGAGACAAAAACCATTATACCTGTTGGTTCAAATAAGCAAGTTGATATTGGTGTCCGTATAATTGCCGCAACCAATAAAAACTTGGAAGATATGGTGAGCAAGGGTCTTTTTAGAAAGGACTTGTTTTATAGGCTCAACGTAATTAAGATCAACATTCCTCCGCTCCGTGAGAGGAAAGAAGATATAATTCCTTTAGCCAATTACTTTCTGAAAGGCTTTAGTATAAACAAGGGAGGAAGAATAATAGAACTGACTCCTGAAACCTGTGACTGCCTCATTAAATACTCGTGGCCCGGCAACATAAGGGAATTGAAAAATGCAATGGAATATGCGTTTTCAATATCTAGCAATACTTATATTGCTCCCGAGGACTTGCCAACTTATATAACTGAAGAAAGCAACGGTTTGTCTTCCAGTCTATACCAAATCGACACCATTAAAGACTTTGAATACAATGCTCTAAGAACTTGCATAGGGACTTATGGCCTCTCGGAAAAAGGGAAGAAGAAAATTGAAGAAAAACTGGGAATTAGTAGGGCCACATTATATAGAAAGCTAAAAAAATATAACTTAAGCTAGCCGTGTCTGTTGACGTCCAAATAGTATTTAAATAACCTGGTGATTAGATAGCTGCTCCTTTGGTTCTTTCTACGCCAGTTTGATAGCTGTTGGGGAACATGAAACCGGTATCATTGTGAGACATGATTCTCACAATGATACCGGTTTCATGTTTAGAAATCGTCGCATATGTCTCATTATGATAAAATTGCAGTTTGTATTCGCAAGAAATGTCAGACAACTTAAGTTATTTAGCTCCGGCATGAAAATTGCGTAACTTAAAAATGACAATAAAGTTCAGGGTTTGAGGAGGTGATGAATTGATCAAGGCAATTGTAATGAATGAAAGGGACAATGTAGCAACGGCTTTATGCGATATCACCGAAGGTTCAAGGCCGGTTATTGTTGGATCTAAGTCTGGGCAAGGAATCGTAGTCAAATCAGACATACCTTTTGGACATAAATTTGCACTTTGTAGGGTTCTTGAAAACACACTCATCATTAAATACGGTGAAGTAATAGGGGTAAGCACTTCTTTTATTGACGCTGGAGATTATGTGCATGTGCATAATGTCGAGAGTTTGAGAGGCAGGGGGGATCAATAAGCGGTTTAGGACAAGATCAAGATCCTTTTTCGATAAAACGGAGCAACAGAACGCGAAATTATGCTTTAGGTCGCCAATATAGTTGTTTTCAGCAGGAGGACAATCATGAATTTTTATGGATACCATAGAAAAGATGGAACTGTTGGTATCAGGAATTACCTTACTATTATATCCACAGTAATTTGTGCAAATGAAGTAGCGGAAGCAATTTCAAATAAAGTGAGAGATGCTGTCCCTATCTTGCATCCCCAGGGTTGCTGCCAGATGCCGATAGATTTAAAGAGGGTGACTTCTACTTTAGCCGGACTCGGGATAAATCCCAATGTGGGGGCTGTGCTGCTGGTAAGTCTTGGCTGCGAGGGCGTAAATCTGGAAGAGGTTGAAAACAAAATCAGACAAGCCGGCAAACCGGTTGAGAAGGTAATTATTCAGGAAATAGGGGGCATTTCAAAGGCTGTTGCAAAAGGCGTTGAATTGGCTGAATTAATGGCGGAAGAGTTGAATAAGCAAGAGAAAAAACCGGCCTCCATATCGGATCTGGTGGTTGGTGTAAAATGCGGTTCTTCGGACACACTTTCGGGTCTGCTTACAAATCCTATAGTAGGAATGGCAGTAGACAAAATAATAGACTGCGGCGGCAGAGTTATTTTTGGTGAAGTTACTGAAATGATTGGCGCTGAAAACCATCTCATCAGAAGAATAAAAAATCAGGAGATCAAAGACAAGATCATCAACTCGATTATCAACATGGAGAACAGGGCAAAAAGCGTTGGAGAGGATATGCGTGAGGGTCAGCCTACTCCCGGCAATATCAAGGGAGGCCTTACAACTATCGAAGAAAAAAGCCTGGGTGCGATTATAAAATCAGGCTCAAAGACTATAGATGATTTTATTGAGTATGGCGAGCAGGTAAGAGAAGGGAAACTGACTGTGATTGACAGCCCCGGAAGAGAGCCGGAACTGCTTACCGGACTGGCTGCCGCGGGAGCTCAAATCATCATATTTACGACCGGCAGAGGCGCGCCGCAGGGATACCCGATTTGCCCGGTGATAAAGGTAACGGCAAACCCAAGGACATGTGACAAGCTAAATGAACTTATTGATGTGGGCTTTACTATAAATGATAATGATGTTGTTGATATAGAATCGGTTTTCGATACCGACAGTAATAAATTACTTAGTTATTTTAATGAAGTGTGTAACGGGAGACTGAGCAAGGCGGAAATCAATAAATACAATAAATTCATAAATATTTATGTTACAGGGCCAGTAATCTGAATAGTGCGAATTGAGAAAATAAAATGAAAAATTAGATAAGGAAATATCGTAAAGCGTAGTTATTTTTCTATAGTATGTTTCCTAAAGGAAGGTGGTAGCGGAAGGGTAATTTGACAAGAAAACGGCAACTAAAGATGAAAGGAGCAATAAGGGAATGATACAAAAACAACAAGATGATGGCGGAAACAAAAAGGTCACCATGAAAATTAATAACCAGGAATATAACTTGGTTATTGAACCGCATTGGACCTTGCGAGAGCTTATCCATGACAAATTAGGGTTAACCGGAACAAAAGAAATGTGTGACAAGGGAGCCTGCGGATCCTGTACCGTCATAATGGACGGAAGACCTATTTTATCCTGCATGGCACTGGCTATTGAATGTGAAGGACGGGAGATAGAAACAGTTGAGAACCTTGAAGTAGTGGGACATCCGTTAGTGGATGCGTACGCGAATAACCACGCTATGCAATGCGGTTACTGTACTCCCGGTTTTGTGATGACTGCCAAAGCATTGCTGGACAAGAACCCCAATCCGGACGAGGAAGATATAAAAGACGCTCTTGAAGGTAATATATGTCGTTGCGGCACTTACCCGGCTCATATCGGAGCTGTTCTAGAGGCGGGGAGAAAACTGGAAGGAGGGAAAAAATAACATATGGACAAGCAGAAGCTGGGAATAATGGAAATTGAGCCATTAGTACGCGATAGGTATATCCAGGATGAATTCTCGATAATCGGTAAACGTGGCATCGCTCGCATGTGCGGCAAGGAAAAAGCCGGTGGAAGGGCGGAATATACAAGAGATGTAAAGCTTCCCGGGATGTTATATTGCAGGATCATGCCGTCTCCTTATGCTCACGCTAGAATTAAGTCTATGAGTACGGAAAGAGCCGAAGCACTGCCCGGCGTAAGGGCCGTACTCCGGTATGACGACCCCGAGCTGGCGGACAAGCCGCTTTTCGGTCTGGAGACCAAATTTAATGCCGGCCATCTTGCGTCGGATGGACAGGCTTTTTACCACGGTAAAGAAGAGTTGGCGGTAACCCAGGAACAGTGGAAGCAAGGAGCGGGGCGCGTACTGGACGGCGTGGCTTGGTGGGAAGGGCATCCGGTTGGAGTGGCGGTGGCCGCTGATACTCCCGAACTGGCTGAAGAAGCTTTGAGCCTGATCGATATTGAATGGGAAGAGCTGCCGCTGGTCTTGAATCCAATGGAAGCGTTAAAACCGGGAGCGCCTTTAGCGGCCGCTGAAATAAACAACAGGAACAACATTATCAGGAAATTAAAGATCGAGCATGGCGATGTGGAGAAAGGCTTTAAAGAAGCGGACAAGGTAATTAAGTTTGATGCGCGAAGACGGCCATATTCAGTTGCCGACGCGGAACCAATGAGCGACGTAATCCTCTGGAGAGGCGATAACGTAGAAATATGGGCGCACCAACAGCAAGCGTATGACGGGAAAATTATTTTTGGCATGAAAATGGGCATTCCGCTAAACAGGATTAAACTTCATGTTCCCTACCAGGGTTCTCAGTTTGGCGGGGGCGGCAACCCTATGATGCACCATACCCACGGGGTTCATATTATCAGCGGTATATTGTCCAAGAGAACCGGCCGGCCCGTTAAGACATTCTATAACCGAAGAGATAATTTCTACAACTTGTCTCAGGACGCCGACTGCCATACCACTTTTAAAGTGGGATTTAGAAATGACGGGACAATCACAGCGGTAAAAATAGATAACATTTGCGCCAAAATGGGACAATACGGCATTGATCACTTTGAAGAGAATACCAGGATACCCAATTTGGCGCTGAATTATCTGGAAACAAATATAAATGTCGCGCCCGCTTATTGGTTTAGGTGTGAGCAAAACCATAACGCTCTTTGTCTGAGCATAGTATTTGATCACGTGGCTGCCGAGCTGGGGATGGATCCAACCCTTGTCGCTTTAAAGAATGACGGGACTGAAGGGCGTGACATGGAGTATCTTTCCAAGTTTAAGAAAGAGCATGGCTTCCCCGATCGGGACAGTCTTAAAGAAGCGATAGAACTTGGGAAAAAAGCTATAGACTGGGATAAAAAATGGCATCTGCCGGGCACAAAGCTGCTGCCGAACGGCAAGCTGCATGGCATTGGCTTTACCTGGACACACGAATGGGACGACACCCGCGGTGTGGCATGCGCCGGTGTACTGATGCACTGCGATGGAACAGTGGATATCTTGTCGCAAAAATCCGATGACGGACTGAATGCAATGACCACCCACTGCCAGATTGTTGCGGAAGAGATGGGGCTCAAACTTGAAGACGTTAATTTCAGGTTCTTTGAAGAAGTAGGCTTCCAGATGATGACGCCGGACGGTTCCTGCAACCTGGCGGTCGATGCTTACGTTACTCGCAATGCCGCCAGGGAAGCGAAACAAAAACTGCTTGAATATGCCACAACTCCTATTAAATTAATTGATATAACGTATCCCCCCGCTTTCCCGGACAATTATCCGGACGACCTGGACGTTAAGGACAGTGTGGTTTATCTGAAGGCCGACCCCTGCATAAATGTTCCTGTAGCGGAAATTGTCAAGCGGGCAACCCTGAACCAGGGTGGTACCAGGGCGCCCCTCTTTACCTGGAATTGGCACCGTCAGGGAAGGTATGGCACTGAAAAGGGAAGACACCGTTTGACCAGGCAGGCGTATTTTGCCGAGGTGGAAGTTGATCCCGGCACCGGCGGGGTCGAAATTAAAAAAATAGTTAACATTAACGATGTTGGTAAGGCTATAAGCCCTGAAACATGTGAAGGCCAGCAGTATGGCGGGGATTATATGGGAGCCGGCAGAGCTATGGCGGAGGAAATGATTTACGATCCCAAAACCGGCGTAAAATTAAATGCAAACTTTATAGATTATAAGGTTTTCACAATGCGTGATGTTGATACTACGGTAAACCTGCTCCTTGAGACGGGAATGGGATACGGCCCATACGGGTTGAATGGTATTGGTGAAGATATCGCCACTGTGGTACCGGGTGTGATTGGAGCAGCTATTTACAATGCCATTGGCGAATGGGTTGACGATCACCCAATGACTCCGGACAAGGTCCTTAAGGCAATAAGTAAAGCAAACGTAAAGCGGGGTGGCCTGAAGTGAAAAGATTTAAACACTACGATGCACGTACGGTAGATGAAGCAATATCCCTATTAAAAGAGTTTGACGGCAAAGCAAAAGTCATTGCGGGTGGCACCGACATAATCG